>NZ_CP046564.1:3854862-4176101 GCF_009818105.1 Bacillus sp. N1-1 | reverse complement strand
AACTTTCCGGATGCTTTAGCTGGTGCTCCACTAGCTTATCAGGAAGATGCGCCAATTCTACTGACACCGGATAATGAGTTAACAGATGAACTTAGAAACGAAATAAAACGTCTCAATCCAAAGACAGCAGTTATTCTCGGAAGTGAAAATGCTGTTAGTCAAGCCATTGAAAATGAGCTTTCTAATATGGGAATGAAAATTAACCGAATCGGTGGCGATGACCGATTTGAAACTGCTGAGCTCATAGCAGCTGAACTTCATTCTACTAATAACAAAGCTGTATTAGCATTAGGTATGGATTTTCCAGATGCTCTTGCAGTAGCACCATATGCTGCGAAAGAAGGCATGCCCATTTTGTTGACAAAAAAAGATTCACTACCTGATTCAACAAAGGACGCACTTTCAGGTGTTAAAAGGACCATCGTTTTAGGCGGTTCTGCTGTTGTAAACGACCGTGTTTATCAACAATTATCAGATGACCGCGTCCGTCTTGCTGGGAATGACCGTTTCGGAACAGCAAAGGAAATCATGGATTACTTTGGCAATGGATCGAATACAGGCTATGTCGCCAATGGTATGGGATTTGCTGACGCTCTAACAGGTGCAGTCCTTGCGGCTAAAAATGATGCACCATTAATACTCTCAAAGAAAACTGATCTTTCAACAGCGATGGAAAAAACGATTGTTGATCAACAACTCAGTCTCTTTGTTCTAATAGGCGGACCAGCCGCTATCAATGTGGATTCCGAGCTTGCTGGTCTTGCGGTAAAATAATGATAACTGCCCTCTGATTTCGGTCAGAGGGTTTTTAAATAGGGGGAAGGGGTCAGACCCCTCTCTGTCCCCTATTACAGTAAAGGAGTGAAGAATTCATGCCCATAGCTGGAAAATCACTTAAACAGTGGAAAGTGGAACATCCACTGTTAGACGACCTACTTCAGTTCAAGGAAGTTTATTGGAGAAATCCGCAAAAAGGAATAATCCCTCAAACAACGGATCTTTCGATGGCAGATATTCTGGACGCTGAAGCTCGGATGAAACGTTTTGCGCCTTATTTTCGCAAAGTGTTTCCAGAAACGAACGGCATCATCGAATCGCCCATTTCTGAAATCAGCAACATGAAAGCGAAGCTGGAGGAGGAAGAACAGATCAAAATTTCAGGAGATCTTCTTTTAAAACGAGATGATATCCTCCCGATTGCTGGCAGTATTAAGGCACGTGGCGGGATTTATGAAGTCATCAAACATGCTGAGAAACTAGCGCTCGGTCATGCGATTTTAACGAAGGACGACGATTATTCTATTCTAGCTGATAAAAAATTCACCGAATTCTTCTCGGCTTTTTCAATTTCCGTCGGTTCAACAGGGAACCTCGGGTTAAGTATTGGCATCATGTCGGCAAAACTCGGATTTACCGTCACCGTGCACATGTCGAGTGATGCGAAACAGTGGAAAAAAGACCTCTTGCGTGAAAAGGGAGTTCAAGTTGTGGAGCATCAGGCAGACTACGGCGCGGCTGTAGAAGAAGGGCGAAAGCAGTGTGAGAAGAAGCTAACGTGTTATTTCATTGATGATGAAAATTCTAAAGATCTTTTTCTCGGATATGCCGTAGCAGCGCTTCGCTTGAAAAAGCAGTTCGATGAGCGGGGGATAAAAGTGAATGCTGAACATCCCCTACATGTTTATCTGCCATGCGGAGTAGGTGGAGGACCCGGTGGGATTGCGTTTGGTCTTCATCAAGTGTTCGGCGAGCACGTTCACTGTTACTTCGCTGAACCGACGCACTCTCCTTCTATGTTGATTGGCTTGATGACAGGATTGCATGATCAAGTATCTGTTCAAGACTTTGGAATCGATAATAAGACAGCGGCAGATGGCTTAGCTGTAGGGCGACCATCTGGTTTTGTTGGCCGTGTGATGGAACCAATGCTTGAAGGTGTCTACACGGTGACAGATGAGCGAATGAAGGAAATGCTCCGATGGATCTATGAAACAGAACGCATTAAGCTTGAGCCTTCTGCTCTTGCAGGAATGAGCGGTCCGCAAGCAGTAGAAGGAAAGAGTTCTCGCGGCACACATCTGGTGTGGGCAACAGGCGGTAGCCTCGTGCCGGATGAGGAGTGGGGAGAAGAGTGGAAGGAAAAGTGATAAGTGATAGGGTGGGGGTCAGGCTCGAGCCTGACCCCCTTCAAAGACAAATCGCCCAATAATAGCAAAATAATCCACGTATTGTGGACACTCCATTGATCGATCTTTTGAAACAATTTCAACTCCAATTTCGTATCTATAGATAGATTGGTCATTATTGTAAAATTGACTTAGTAGAGGGGGGGCGAGGAGTTGGAAGTGTTTATGGAGATTTTAGCATTAGCGGGTGATTTATTTTGGTGGGGCGATCCACCAGATGAGCAGCGAATTGAAGCCAATATTGTGGCACTGATGGCGTACCGCTGGTTTGTGGAGATTGTTGAGAAACCTCAATACAACAAGTTAGTTCAAGAAAATACGTCTGTACGGTATGTGATTGGGAAAATGAAAATGAAAAAGATGAAACGATCACCGATGTATGAAGAGCGGAAAGAACGGAAATTGAAAAAAGTGCTCCAAAAACAGCTGGCATCGGCTGATTGAGAGAAGAAATGAAGTGTATAGTGCTTCGCCACGGATTGGGAACGGAGGAAAAGAAACATGAACTTTTACATCGCATCAAGTTTTCAAAACAAACAACATGTACAGACACTAGCTGCTGAACTGAAACGTCATGGCTTCAAGCATACATACGATTGGACGAAAAACGAAAAAGCCGCGACGATTGATGAACTTGCTTCAATTGGAGAAGCAGAATTAGAGGCAGTTAAAAAAGCTGATATTCTTATTGTTCTGCTTCCAGGAGGAAAGGGAACCCATATTGAACTTGGCATTGCGCTTGGTCGTGATATTCCGGTTTACCTTTTCAATCAAAAAGGATTTCAGAACGCTAAAGAAGCGAGCAGCTTTTACTACACAAGCGGAGTTACGAGAGTGGAAGGTAGTGATGAACAGCTCGTTCAAACGATTTTGGAAAGGGGTCAGGCGCGAGCCTGACCCCCATAAAGACAAAACCAACAAAAGTGTCCTTAACGAGAGGAAACTTTTTCAAATTGATTATGGCAAATTCCAAAGCTGATCCCTTATACAGTAAGATTTTTAGCAAAATGAAAGTGGTAGGGGGTCAGGCACGAGCCTGTCCCCCTACCCGTGTTTCGCATGACTTTAGTACCGATACAGATAGCACAGTAGACGATATATTCCGGAATTATGAACCAAAAGACTCGCCCCTATATGTGAAAATAGTCGATTGAGATGCACAAAATGCACACGTAGACTTATAAATGCAAACGCTTTCACATTGAGGAAACAGAGGGAGGATTTTTTTGAAAAAGGGAAGAAGACTGTTATCGGTACTTGTTGCATGTGTCGTAATGTTTGCTATGTTTGGTCCGGGAATGTCTGTCAGTGCTGCTTCTACCAATGGGACAATGATGCAATACTTCGAGTGGTATTTGCCGAACGACGGAGCTCATTGGAATCGATTGAACAATGATGCTCAGCATCTAGAAGATATCGGGGTTACGTCTGTTTGGATTCCACCTGCATACAAAGGAACGCAGCAAAACGATGTGGGATATGGAGCTTACGACTTGTATGATCTAGGCCAGTTTAATCAAAAAGGGACGGTCCGGACGAAATATGGAACGAAGGCTCAGCTACAATCTGCGATTAGCTCACTCCACCAAAACAATATCCAGGTTTATGGCGATGTGGTGATGAACCATAAAGGTGGAGCGGATTACACTGAGCAGGTGACAGCGGTTGAAGTGAATAGCAGTAACCGCAATCAGGTTGTCTCCGGAGAGTATCAAATCGAGGCGTGGACGGGCTTTAATTTTCCAGGTAGAGGAGATGCATACTCAAGTTTTGATTGGAAATGGTATCATTTTGATGGCACGGACTGGGATCAATCTCGTGGGTTAAAACGTATTTATCAGTTCAAAGGCACGGGAAAAGCTTGGGATTGGACGGTCTCCTCTGAAAATGGGAACTATGACTACTTGATGTATGCGGATCTCGATTTTGATCACCCCGAAGTGGCGAGTGAAATGAAAAAATGGGGCACCTGGTATGCGAATGAACTTAAACTTGATGGCTTCCGTCTTGATGCGGTCAAGCATATTAAGCATTCGTACCTCAGTGACTGGATTACTTCCGTCCGAAATGATACCGGAAAAGAGATGTTCACTGTTGCCGAGTATTGGAAAAATGATCTTGGTGCCATCAACGACTATCTTCAAAAAACAAATTACACCCAATCTGTATTTGATGTCCCGCTACATTACAATTTCCAGGCGGCATCTACAAGCGGTGGTTCTTATGACATGAGGAACTTACTAAATGGTACGGTAATGGCCTCAAACCCAGGGAAAGCGGTAACGATCGTCGACAATCATGATTCACAACCAGGACAAGCCCTTGAATCAACCGTTCAATCGTGGTTTAAACCTCTAGCATATGCGTTTATTCTGACAAGAGGCCAGGGATATCCGAGCTTATTTTACGGTGATTATTATGGCACGCAAGGAAGCTCCTCTTATGAGATTCCAGCACAAAAAGCAAAGCTTGATCCCTTACTTGAAGCAAGAAAATCCTATGCATACGGAACACAGCATGATTATTTGAATCATCAGGATGTAATTGGATGGACGCGTGAAGGGGATGCATCGCGTGCAAATTCAGGACTAGCCACATTGATCACAGACGGCCCGGGTGGATCAAAGTGGATGTATGTCGGTGTGCAAAATGCAGGTGAAACATGGAATGACATCACTGGTAACTCAACAACGTCCGTTACAATCAATAGCGACGGCTGGGGGGAGTTCTCAGTAAATGGTAGATCGGTTTCAGTTTATGTAGACTGATGGAAAGGGGTCAGGCGCGAGCCTGACCCCCCATAAACACAAAACCAACAAAAGTGTCCTCCTCCAAAGGACACTTTTTCACATTAATTGTGAAGCATTCCAGCTGCAAACCCCTTACGCAGTAAGAGATTGCGCACAATGAGAGGGGTAGGGGGTCAGACACGAGCCTGACCCCCTACGAAATACCCTCCCACTTTCAAACCGCCTCCGCTCTCATCCTCCGCCCACGCACCTCACGCACGACCTTCCATATCACAAACCCCACAAGCCCGATTATCACAATACTAAGCGTGTACGTCAGCTGCAACGGTTTATCTTCTTTCACAAAGATGCCAAAGTAACCCCACAAAAACACGATCGGGTAGATCAAATCGTCGTTGTAGAGGCTAAAGTAGACAGCGAGTCCTGCACCGATAATGAGCATAATAATCGTCCAGGTTAGCTCATTCATACCCAAAATCAACGATACGTTATTTTCTTCTGCCACAACGAATACATCCACAATCGTGGCGATCGATGTCCAGGCGAGGTAGAACGAGAACGGTACGCTGAAAAAGGAAGAGCGCTCAGCATTTTTGGTGATAATGGCGTAAAGGATAGAGAGGGTAATCAAGGAACCGGCGATAAAGATGAGCGCCACTGAATCACTTACAAGAACAGCGGTTCCAGATAAAAGCATGCTACTAGCAAAAAGATAGGAAATTTTCACATACAGTGCCTGATCACACTCACTTGCCGTAAATTGGCGAACGAGTGAAATGAGAAGAAGCAAATAAATCAACAACCAGATTGAGAACGTGTAGCCGGAAGGGGCGATGAGCACATCATTCCCGCCAGACATATCTCCTGAAAAAATAAATGATGAGGCGATCAAATAGAAGTAAGCGACAATTGTAACGATTTTCATAGTCATGACCGGTTTCCTCCTTCATAGGTCTAGGTATTCGTATGCTACCCTGATTGAGGAAATCCTATGAAAAAAGGGACAGAGAATGGCGATATGCCTTCTCTGTCCCTAATTAAACTTATTTTGAATCTGAAATCTTCCCTAAGAAAAATCCGTCTACTTCACTTAATTTCCCTCGCCACACGATCTTTCCCTGTGAAGGCGTTGGCTTGCTGTCACCAAGGTAAACCTTTGTATTCTTTAAATGAATAAAATTGGTTTGTGCATCGGCGGCATCTTCGATAGACTGTCCAGCGTCCGAGAGTTTTTCGCTTAATTTCTGAGCGACCTCATTGCCGTTGCCAATGGAATCGCTCAACGTATCGAAATACTCTTTTGCCGAAATCGTGGTGCCAGTAATGAGCGCACCATTTACATTTAACGTAATATCGAGTGCAAAATCATGTTTGTTCGAAGCTTGCGTAAAAAATTCAAGAATACTATCTTTGCTTGATTCAATGCCCATATTCACTTCTCCTTTCGGTGCAGGTTATTAAGAAGACGTGTCGTCATTACTAGAAAGTGTTGTTACCTTCTCTTTTTCACGATTTTTCTCATCATTTTTATCACTTGTTTTTTTCGAACTGTTCGATTTTCGGGAAGTGCTTCGTTTCTTTTTGTTTGATGCGGACTTCGGTTCTTCTGATTCTTCCTCATCATCTTCTTCCTCGTCCTCATCTTCATCTTCACTATTTTCAGCATCCGCTTTTAACTGCTTATTTCCTGGAGCTTCAGTTTGGTTTTCATCCTCATCTTCACTTTCTACATCTTCATCGTCCTGATCGTCTTTCTTATTCTCTGGTTTACGAGAAGTTTTCTGTTTCTGCTTTTTTGAAGAAGGCTTGCTTTCTTCTTCGTCCTCGCTTTCATCCTCGTCCTCGCCTTCAACATCTTCTCCAAGTGCTCTCGTTAAACGATCAAGCTTTTCTTCGATTTGGCTAAGGCGATTTTGTAGAGAGTCATTTTCTTCTTTCAACGAGTTGTAGTCCTCGTTATTAGAATCCTGCTGCTGATCAGACTGTGTCTCAACCTGCTCTTCAGCTTCAATCGTTGGTGCTGCTTCATTCGAAGCGAGAGTCGTTTCATTCGTTTCATTCGATTCCTCGTTTTCTGGAGATTCTTCCTGCTTGTCCCGTTTAAAAAGGTTAGCGGTTGAATTTCGAATCGAACCTGCTGCTTGTTTTGATTTTTCTTTAGTCACTCGTCCAAAATCTTTTCCTTTGTTTTTAAGCTTTTCTTGATCAATCTTGCCAATTAATTTTTTCCCGTTCTCTGGAGTGGCGAGGTACCCAACTGTAGCACCAAGAATACTTCCTGTTACGGTTCTTGTAAGTGGTCCATTCATACCGGCCTTTTTCTTATCCGTTCCATTCTGCTGCTGATCCTGCGTTTGGTTTTCAACTTTAGTGTTTTGTTCTGTCATGATAAATCCCTCCAATAAATTATTTTTCAATGCTAAGACGATTTTGACTTAACGAATTTTCAAGTGCTTCCAATCGTTCTTGTAATTGCTTGTTTTCTTGTTCAAGAGCGGCCGTTTTGTTATCGGCTGCTTTCGAGCTAAGATAGGGGTCATTTTCCCACCAATCCATGCCAATTTCTTTCGCTTTATCAACGGAAGCGACGATTAAGCGAATCTTAATCGTAAGAAGTTCGACATCAGCGATGCCTACCGTAATGTCACCGGCAATTACGACACCTTTATCGAGTACTTTTTCTAACACATCGACAATCGTATTTGACTGCATCTGATGCTCAATAGCCATCCAAATGCCTCCTTTACCTGAAACGAATTAAAGCAAGTTGCCAAGTGGACCAAGATCAATATTCAAATCTTCTGCATCAAGGCCAAATACATCCTTTAATTCCTCCATTTTTTCTTCTAAATTCATTAACGCTACGCCAAGATTCTCGACCTGTTCATCGGTTAAGGTGCCGCCTTCAACGCGTCTCATCGCATGTCGCTCGACAATTTGCCGTAGAAGTTCGACGACCGTAAGCACAAGCTGGGCGAGCCCTTGCTCGGCGTTATCAGGGTCAACGTTGATGCGACCACTCGTCGGGTTCTGCTGCTGCATGATCCAAAGCCTCCCTTTCTCGATCAAATTGTTCTGAGTTTATTGTTTTTCGAGTGCCCTGTTTGTGCTGCACGAGCGTCTCTACAGATGAGATCAGTACGCGTAAGTCGAGGTAGACGAGGTCAACCCCGGCAATGGAAATGATTAAGTCTCCTTTAATCGCCACCCCTTTATCAAGAATGACGTCTAAAATATCGATAAGGGCAATGTCTTTATTTTCAATGGTTTCTCGTACCGTCATAGCAATTCATCCTCACTGTCTTCATTAAGAAAAGCTAGAAAAATGGTAGGGTGGCCATGGTCCAGACACTTCAAATTTCCATCCGGCTTCTTCAAAATCTCCCTCGTATTGCTCCACGTTGTTTAAAAACTGTTCAACGTTTGGCGTCGGGAGGAGGAAGACGCTGTTCCACGCCATCTTTTCCTTGCGGCCCGTCACATCCTTACCCCAGGTTTTCTTAATACTTCCGAAGAGGGAAACGCTGCTCAGCTTTTCATGAATGTTTTCACAAAAACGATTTTTTTCAGCTTCGAGCTCTTGATTAATCAGCTCATCCATTTTCTTTTTCTCGAAAAATTGCCTGCCACGAGGTAACGCACTAATCTCATCTCTTTTTGCCTTAATGACAGGGTTACTTTCACTAACTTGTTGCTTGATCTGCTCGTCATCACAATAGATTTTAAGGTTCCATTCTTCATTGCCATCAAGAAGGGCGAACGTTTCACTTAGCTTCGTCTTATTTCTATCAACCGTTTCTCGTAAGCTTTCTTCATTTTTATAAAGCGTACAGAATTTTAACGGTACAATCGTATACTGCTTTGCGAGCTGTTGAACCGTTTCATGATGGTGAAAAGCTTTTTCTTGTAGCCATTCCATATCATTGTTGATTTTGTCGCTAATCGTTTCTTCTGAATAGGCTGCATGATCCAGATGACAAACGATCGCTGTCACGTCTTCATTAGGAAGCATAAAGATCTCATGCTCACCATCAAACCCTTTTACAGAAGGGAGGGGGTGAGTCGCTTCATTTGTTGGGATAAGACCGTATAAGTAGAGGAGGTCCCCCATATCGTCACCTTCCATCTTTTTTCGTTAATTCTTCCCATTGTTCCATTTCACGGCGCTTCGCAATTTCATAGCGCAACAGCAATTCTTCTTCTTTTTCCGTATAAGCATCTTCTGGCAGTTCGCCAAGCTCGTACATCATTTGAAGCTGAATTAACTTCTTTTGAATGGTAGGGAGATCGTATAATTCTTTATCAGCTTCTTCTTTAATTTTCTCACCGACTTTAATGACAAGATCAAAGGGCGCGGTAACCAGTTTTTGAATCATTAGGCTTCTTCTACCTTTAAGTGAATATTGACAAAGTTGTAAGCTGGCCATGGTCCAGTGTAGTTAAAATCAACTTTGTCTTTCCACTTTTCATGAGCTTCATTTACTTTCTGATCAAATTCCTCCTCACGATCACGGTCAATGAGAAAAGAAGCATTTAAGAGCATTTTTTCACCAAGTGGGTCATTTGCTTTCGCCGACTCTGCTGTTTCTTCTAATGGAACGAAGATCTCCTGTTCAATTTCTTTTTGAAGGGAGGCAAAGAACTTTTGCGCCATTCCCCCGAGCTGAATGCGCTCATAATACCCAGCAGCTTCTGATTTTCCTTTGACAGCTGCTGCCATTTTCTCTACCTCAGGGTTGTCGTTCACAGCGGCTTCAAGCCATTCTTTTTTACCAATCACTTTTAACCCGACTTCGATTTTGCCTTTAATATTCGGGAAAAGGTTCACGAACTGCGGATAGAGGTTTTCAAGTAGAACCTTCACATCGTCTTTCGATTTAAATACATTTCCGAAGCTAATCGGAATGACCGTATCTTTCTGACTCATCACTTGAGAGACCGCGTTCTGGTGCGTTAAGAGATTATCTTTCTTTGGATGATAGATTTTCATCGGCACTTCTGCGGCCACCATTGCGGCATCTTTATAGCGAATCGTAAAAATGTCACGCGTTTCATTTTCAAGCTCAACCGTTCCAAAATCATCATCCTGGTTCGTTTGAATGGCACAAAAAATGTATATGCCTGTTGTTTCTGCTTCACTCATCGTTGACACTCCTTTATTCCTCAACAACTTTCATGTTTTCACAAGCATTTCGTATCACTTTTTCTACGGATTCTTGGTCTTCTTCTAAGCATTCGCTCATCGTGTGAGCTGTTATATCAAGACATAGACGTTGAAAATCAGCATTTTGTCCATCTATGGGAATATCAGATTCAATCGCGAGGGTGGCGATCATCATGGAAGCGCGCAAACTAGGTCCATAACCATTCGAACAATGGCTCCGTAACTCTGAGATCATGGAAGTAACCGCACGTGCTTCACTGATTACCAGGTTCGCCTTCTCAGATACGATTAGCGCCTCGCGTTCAGGATCCTTGTAATCGACATTGATCGTAATTAGGCGATCTAATAAGGCATCTTGCGTTCGATAAACACCGGCATATTCGGCGGGATTACTTGTAAAAATAACCGAGAATGCAGGATGAACGCGGATAAAAGGTTCCGTTAGCTTGGAACCGTATAATGGGAGAATACCTTCTTCAAGAATCGATAGGAAAAGGTTATTTGTCGTTGGCTGTGAACGCGTAAATTCATCATAGACGAGCGTATAGCCATTTTTTACAGCTTCCAATAAGCGTCCATCTCGCCACGTTTCCGTCACACTTTCGTCTTTCTTATAAACCGATCGAACATATTGATCGACGACTTTTTTACTTGTATAACCAGTAAAATCACCGATTAAATCTTTGTTGTTTAATTCATGATTTCCGTGGATAAGCATCACCGGACGATTTCGCTTTTTTGCTAAAGCTAGGGCAAGAGATGTTTTTCCAGCACCAGATGGGCCGATATAGTGGACAGGATAGCCGGATTTCAGGTACTGAAGTGAACGTGAGAGCAGTTCCTTTGTTTCGTCATCCTGTATAAGCGCTCGTCGATCCTTTTTCTTGTGATTAGTTAAAACGGTCACGTCACATACCTCCTGCTCGTCGCCTACATTTCTTGTCCGATCGCACTTCGATAGCGCACATCACGTCTCGAGAAAGAGACCACTTCTTTTTCATTGTTTAAAAGCACTTCATACGTTCCGAGCATTTCATCTTTTGCGTACTTTTTCATATATTCTTTTTCTTCAATGACCTCTGCAATCACTTTCCAGCCTTCTTGTTCATTCATTTCGACGGAAGTAATTTTATGGAGAGGAGCTACATGCTGGTTAAAAAAATCGGCTACTTGATTCATAATTTCCTTGATTTCCATAGTGTCCTCCTATCGTAATAGGGGAGGCGGCGAACCGCCTCACAATTGATTTCAGTTAAATACTAAACTGTGCGTTACGCTCATTCTGCTGGTTCGCAAGACCTTCTTCTTGCACGTCATCACGAAGCAAACCAACCGCTTCTGCATAACGCAACCATGTATCAACACTTGCAATAACGACGCGAGCTTCAATCGTAAGAATCTCAATTCCTACAACAGAGACACGAGCAAAAGCGTCAATGACAATCCCCTTATCAAGAATACGGTCGATTACCTCAGCAAGACTTGAACTATCGGCACTTTTTTGAATAGCCATCATCATTCTCCTTTCATTCTTTAAGATGTTATCCGTTTAATGTCTTTCGACGATTTAATGTTTTCCGAGCTTTTGATTTCAGTGGAGCTTTTAATGTCGAGTGAACTTTTGATATCACTGACACCTTTAAGACTTCCGGGGCCTTTTACCTTTGTCTTCTTCTGATCAGAATCGGACATTTTTTCCTGAAATTCTTCGCCAGCTTCTTTTGCATTTCCGAGCTTTTCACGAACAGATAAAAGCACATCTTGTACTTTTTCTTTCGCATCTTCTGCTTTAGAATGAACGTTTTCAGCATTTTCCTCTTTAGTTTTCTCTAATTTCTCGGAAGCTTCTTTTACTTTTGACTGCACGCCGTTCTGCACGTAATCCTGCATATCATCAGCGAATTTTTCCTTCGCTTTATCCATGACCTTTTCTTTAACCGGCTCTGGCGTATGCTCTACGACCTTCTTTGCAATTTTCTTGCCGACACTCATCGAATTCCCCCTTAAGGGACGTCTGTTATTTTGAATCTACTAAGCTAGAAAGCATGTTTTCGATTCGGTCTAACCGATCGTTTAACTGCTTGTTTTCTTCTTTAATTTCATCGATTTCTTCATTAGAGGATGAAGCCGCAACTTCCTCATTCGCTTGTTGCTGTTCTCCACCACCCTTTTTCGTTGGTGAAAGGAGACGCCCTTCATATTTACTCATGTAGCCAGTCGCCGTTTGCCTTAACGTAATCATCGCTTGTTCTGTTATGAATTCTTGTGCCGATCTTCTTAGTTCCTTACCGGCATTTCTTACCGCTTCGGATTTGCCGAGGCTTTCAACGACTTTTTTGCCTGTTCCAGGATTTGAGAGTAAGCCAACCCCGGCGCCAACAACACCACCAATGATGGCGTAGTTCATTGATGGGCGTTCACTCGATTCTTGTTTCGCGTTCTCACCGTTTTCCGGCTGCGATAAGATTTTTCCGCTTGTATGATTCACATCGTTTTCACTCATGTTTTTCCCTCATCTCTATTAAAATGGATTCACTAAACACTAAACTGTGGTGCGCGATCGTTACTTTGCTTCGCCAGACCTTCTTCTTGTACCTCATCTCGAAGTAATCCGACGGCTTCTGCGTAACGAAGCCATGTATCCACACTTGCAATCACGACGCGAGCTTCAATCGTTAGAATTTCAATCCCAACAAGAGAAACTCTCGCAAATGCATCAATCACAATCCCTTTATCGAGAATACGGTCAATCACTTCCGCAAGACTCGAGCTATCGGCGCTTTTTTGAATACTCATGATTTCACTCCTTTAAACACGAATAGTCGATACGTGACTTTTGAACTGGATTTTTGTAGTAGAGTTGAACGTTGATTAATCGGAATATACCTCGGTCTGAATAGCTTGAAACTACCACTATTTCCTAATAAACAGTAAAGAGCCATTTTTAAGACATCTTTTCCTAATTAACAAAACTTTTGTAATGAAAGTTTCCTTGATGTGTAAGGGTTTTCTGAAAAACAGGAAGGATTTAAATACAATTATTACAAAATGATTACATTTTTTGTGCGTTTTCATTAACGAAATTTATCTCATTAAAAAGTAGTACAAAAGGCATTGCGGTGGGGGTTGAAGAGAAGAAAAAGAGGTGGTAAATGGTGGGGTGGGGTGCGAAAGGGGGTCAGGCTCGAGCCTGACCCCCTTTGAAAACAAAACAAGCAAAAAGTCCCTCATAGAAGGACTCTTTGAATAGCACTAAATTGTTTTTAATAGAAAAGATAATGTGGTGACAAAGAGGCCCGCAAGAAGAAGCACAGAGTAAATCTCTACTCATACCCTAATTCTTCAAGTAAATCTCCAGCTCGCGCTTGAAACAGTGCTTTGAGTTCATCATCCATCTCATCTTTCCATCCACCGCTTTTTCCTTTGCGGAATGTAACGGAGGCTTCTGGTCGGATGTTCGAAATCATTGCGGTAATCCAGTCTCCTCGATGAAGTGGATTGTCGACTCCATCAGATAGGAAATCAAGCAATTCTCCAGTGGTATTCCACTTCATTTGTGCAGAAGCAATCATATCTTCGAAGCGAATGGCGTGCACGTTTGGACGGTTTAACCAACCTGAAAAGCTTTGATACCACTCTCGAATGCCTGGGTGATCTGGCTTTCCATCCTCTAAAAGTGGCCCTCCTTCTATCAGAAACTTGATACGATCACGATGTGTGAACCCTTCTTGTGTAAAAGTAGGATAAAGGTGGTCTATTTGCGTTTTAGGAATGAAGTGAGCATAAGAAATCAATAAATCTCGCGGATCGCGCAATACAAAGACCTGTTTCATATTGAGTTCTTTGAAGAATGTCTCCCATTCCACTGAGTAATGAAGGTGCCCATTTGCAAAAGAATGTGGTGTAAGATTTTTAATTGGATTTAGTTTTTCATCAGTCTGATAATGGTAATGTCCGTATAACCCAATTTGAGAATTGTATTTGATGCCAGGAATTCCAAGAAGCAGCTGTTTTAAGAGATGTGTACACTTTTAGCGATTGAATTTAAGAAAAAGCGTGGATTTTCAATCTGACTCAAACCTTAAAACCTCCTTAAATCTATTAGAGTATGATGGAACTTTTCACCATCATACGTCCAGTTTTTCAATTTTATTGTCAACCTTACGTTTAAAAAAGAGCCTGATTGTTTTAACCTTTCAAATACTCATGCTTCTGCAAATACGCCACAATCGACTGGACAGCTTCATCTACTGTAAGTTTTTCTGTATCAAGAACGATATGAGCAGTAGTAGGAGGTTCATATGGAGAGTCGATGCCGGTAAACTGATGAATCTCTCCTCGGCGGACCTTTGTATATAAACCCTTTGGATCTCGCTTTTCACATGCTTCAAGACTTGCCTTTACAAAAATTTCAATGAATTCCCCATCATCGAATAGAGAACGAACCATGTCGCGGTCTTTCTGAAAAGGAGAAATGAAGGCTGTTAGGGTCATCAGTCCAGCATCAACAAATAGCCGAGACACTTCACCAATTCTCCGGATGTTCTCGACCCGGTCATCATCACTGAAGCTAAGATCCCGGTTTAACCCATGCCGCACATTATCGCCATCAAGCCGATACGTATGGACACCTGATACGTGTAAAACGTTCTCAAGCTCAACCGCTATCGTTGATTTACCGGAACCGGATAACCCTGTAAACCAGAGAACGGCGCCTTTATGCTCCTTCATTTTTTCGCGATCCTGCTTCGTCACACTTCCTTCGTGCCAGGTAATATGTTTTTCTTTCATCAAATCGTTCTCCTTTCCTTAAGCCATTAAATAAAATCGAACAAGGACTAATGTGGTCACCATCACAATGATGGTTAAAGGGAATCCAACTTTTAAAAAGTCGTGGAACCGATAACCACCTGCGCCATAAACAATTAAATTTGTTTGGTAGCCAATTGGCGTCATGAAGCTTGCGGAGGCAGCGATCGCAACAGTGATAGCGAGTGGCATGAGTTCAACTTCAAGCGTCCGTGCCACTTCCATCACAACCGGAAACATAAAGACGGCTGCGGCGCTATTTGTCATCATTTCGGTAAAGACATTCGTTACTAAATAGAGCATGAGAAGCGTGGCAAAAAGACCAAAAGGGTAGGTGATCGTAATTAAGAAATCAGCTATTGATGTAGCCACGCCTGAATTTAATAGCGCAGTTCCAATCCCGAAAGAACAAGCGATCATCAAGAGAACGTTCCATTGAATGAGGTCCCGCGCTTCGCCAGGTGTCACAAGCTTTGTTAAAAAGAGTAGCAGTGTGGTCACAGCCATCGCGGTAAGCATTGAGAGAACGTTGAACGTGACGAGGGCAATCATCATTCCGAGCCATCCGATCGACAGCCAGCCCATTCGAATTTGTCGATTGGACACAAGCTTATGATCGATTGGTGTAATGGCGTAGAAATCGTTTCTCTTATCAAACTGTTCTCCAGTCACCATTAACAGCACGTCACCAGGCTTTAACACAATATCACCGATTTTCGTTTGCAAACGCTGGTTGTGTCGATGAACAGCAATCACCGCGGCTTGATGGAGGCTTCTAAAATTGGTGTCTTTCACCTTTTTAAAAAGGTGGGAAGAATGATGGGTGACGATTCCTTCTACCAGCCGATGATGATCTGGAAAAGAGGAACCTGTGCTTTCCTGAAGTTCCAGCCCTTTCATCCGCTGAATATCGGTGATTGTTGAAATATCACCGCTAAACACCAGGCGGTCACCTTCCTTTAAAATCGTGTTGCCTGACACGGGCGCTATCGCATGTTCGTTTCGTAAAATACTGACGAGAAATAATCCTTTCAAGCTCCTTAACTGCGCTTCCTTCACCGTAAGATTTAAATAAGGGAATTGGACAGTTATGAGTGCTTCACCGGTGTATTCCTTAAGCACTGGCTCAGAGAGATTAGAAATACGGCGCCCTGGAAGCAGATGATGACTAAATAGAACCAAATACAAGAGTCCGAGTAATGTGATTGGAATGCCAATAGCGCTAAGCTGAAAAAAAGAAAAGCCAGCATAGCCGTTTTCAACAAGAAGACCGTGAACAACCAAATTGGTTGATGTCCCGATTAGCGTAATCGTGCCGCCGAGAATGGTAGCGTAAGAAAGCGGAATGAGAAATTTAGAAGGCGAAACACCGTTTTCCATACACCATTTTTTCACCATTGGCGTGGAAGCGATGACGATCGGCGTATTGTTCACGAATGCGGAAATCATCGAAATAGGAAAGAGCAATTTGGCTAATCGTTTCTTTGGTGAATACGACCCTTTTAGGAGACGCAGAAACGTGCGGTCGACAATTCCGCTTTTCTGAATACTACCAGCAATAATGAAAAGAAGGGCGATGGTGAGCATTCCTTCATTAGAGAATCCGACCGTCGCTTCCTCCGGCGTAATAATGCCTGTGAAAAGAAATAAGACGAGAACGGAAGTGAGGATAACCTCAGGCCGTCCCAGTTCAAAGAAAAGACCGATTAGCATTGCGATCATGGTGATGATAACAAAATAGAAGGCAGTCATAGTGAGAGTAGGATGCCGGCATTAGGTTTCTTCGGGGTCATGCTATTGCACCTCGTTAATCAAAATGTCGATCACTTCAGGTCGAGAAAATTCCTTTGGTGGACGCTGCCCATTGGTCAACATCTCTCGAACTTTTGTACCGCTCAGGTGAATGTGACATTCACTGTCGTGTGGACACGTTTTGGAAGTTGCCATACTTCCACATTTTTCACAATAAAAAGCATGTTCGAAGGCCATGATCTCAATACCGATTTCATCTTTTGCAAATTGGTTAAAAATTGTCTGAGCTGCGAACGTATCGTAAAAGTCACCAACGCCTGCATGGTCTCTTCCAACGATGAAATGGGTACAGCCAAAGTTTTTCCGAACAAGACTATGAAAAACGGCTTCACGCGGGCCGGCATACCTCATGGCGGCTGGAAAGACGGAGAGAATAACGCGGTCGGCCGGATAGTAGTTTTCTAAAAGAGTACGATAGCTTTTCATGCGAATGTCCGCTGAAATGTCATCTTTTTTTGTTTCACCAACGAGCGGATGGATCAGAAGGCCATCAACTGTTTCAAGTGCCGTCTTTTGAAGATACTCATGAGCGCGATGAATCGGATTGCGCGTTTGAAAACCTACAATCGTTTGCCAGCCACGTTGTTGAAATAATTCCCTCAGTTCAGCTGGAGTGTGAAAAAGTTCCCGAAGTGCCTTTGGATGTTGAAGGAGGGTGATCGGTCCTCCAAGGTTAAAAGCCGGCTGCTCGTACGTTTTTTGTACACCAGGATGAGCTGGATCGTTCGTTCCATAAACCGATAGCGCTTCTTCAGGTTTGTTGGTTTCATAGATATCTTCTACTTCCATAAGTCCGTAGATTTCGCCGTCATTCCCCTTTAAACAAACAGTAGGGCTAAAAGATATTTGTTCTCGCATTTCATCAGAAACGGAAAGTGTAATGGGCAAGCTCCAGATTGTCCCATTTGCGAGCCGCATTTTCGTTAGGACGTGCTGGTAATCAGTTCGGTTCATAAAGCCCGTTAACGGACTGAAGGCTCCGGTTGCGATCAGATACAAATCAGATAAATTCCATGGTGTTAACGTAATCGCTGGAAATATTGCGGCTTTCTCAAGCAGCACCAGGCGATCTTCTTCACACGGAATGCGGTTCACCAGGTGACCGCCATGTGGTTCGATCATAAATAATCTCCTTTCTTGCTCGTTCATGTATTATCGATGCTACTAGCTTATGAAAGAAGAGGAGGAGAAGAGAGGGCGAATGGGAAAAAAGATTGTATGAAGAGGGGGGTCAGGCTCGAGCCTGACCCCCCTTACATACAACCGTCCTCCTACGAAGAACACTCTCAATTCCTCTTGACCCCTCCATCCATTTAAACTACACTGTGTAGTGTGAGGTGGACGCGATGAAAATTCAGCAGTTCAAGACAAATGAGACGGGATTGAATCGCTTCTTTGGTTCGCTTGAAGCGAAGATTATGGACATTCTCTGGAATAGTCCGGAGATGACGATTAAAGATGTGAAGCAAAAGCTTGATCAGGAAAAGAGTACGAACTTTAACACGGTGATGACGGTGATGAATCGTCTCGTCGATAAAGGCGTACTTGCGAAGAGAACTGAGAAGCGAACGTCGATGTTCAAACCGATTTTCTCAAAAGAAGAGTTTTTACAAACGCAGTCGAAAGAGTTAACGCAGGATTTGATGGATGAATTCGGTCCGCTAGCGGTTAATCATATGCTTGATGCGCTTGATGAAGCAGATCCTATTCTTATCGAAAAGCTTGAGCAAAAAATCAAGCAGCTAAAGGAGAAGTAAGATGAAAATCAAACAGACAGGGCTTGTTTTCACGCTGTCTATTTTTCTCGTCGCAGCTGTGATCGTGCAAATGGCGATGTACAGTCTGCATCTTTTCTCAAACTGGAATCTGATGTTTACCGTTCTTGAAGCTTGTCATAACTTGTTTCGCGCAATCGGAATATCATCAATGAATATTTTTTTAGAAGTGCTGATTCTCTCAACGTTAGCGCTTGTCGTGATCGTACTCGTGAAGCAGATCGCACGGTACATCACTTTTTCAAAACGATTGTCGCTTCTACAGGACGAACTGGTTACCAAGAAAGTGATCGTTCAGTATAATCTGCACCAAATCACCGTTATCATTAGCGAAGAACCGATCGCGCTTACATATGGGCTAAAACCGAAGATCGTTCTTTCGACTGCGCTTGTGAACATGCTTACTGAAGAAGAGCTTCGTGCCGTCATGTGTCATGAACAATTTCATCAACAGCATCGCGACCCGTTAAAAAAGTTTCTCATCACGCTTCTAGTGACCGCGCTCTGGTATGTTCCGATCCTAAAATGGGTATCGAAACACTATCAAACGTTAAGGGAAATCGAGGCGGACAAATTTGCGATACAGCAAACAAACAATATGCTCGACCTTAGTAGCGCATTATTGAAATTATTGAAAAACGAGCACAGACAGCGACACGCATTTGCTGTTTCGTTCGCAGATACGTCTGTGAATGACCGCATTCAGCACATTCTTTCACCCGAAAAAGAAGTACATGCTACGCTGCCTGTGGGAACCATACTTTATTCGATCTCTATCGTCTTAGGGTTAACCGTCATGTTTACCGTGGCGACACCCTAATTCTTTTTCGAAAATGAACACTACACTACGTAGTGCAAAACAAAGGAGAATGTTACATGAAATTATCACCAAACGCAGCCATAGTCGTCCTTCGTCTCGCTCTTGGACTTATTTTTACCGTTCATGGATTTGATAAGTTTGCAGGAGGAATTGAAAATACCGTTGGCTTTTTTGAAAGCATTGGTATCAGTGGTGGATTAGCCTATGTTGTTGCCACAATCGAACTTGTAGGCGGCCTTCTTATGATCATTGGTCTCGGAACACGCATTGTCGCTGCGCTTTTTATCATCGTGATGCTCGGAGCGATCTTTACTGTAAAAAGCGGAACGGGATTTATTGGAGGTTACGAGCTTGATCTCGCACTTCTCGGTATGTCACTCGCGCTACTCATAAGCGGTGGTGGAACTATTTCTGTCGACAACAAACTTTTTTCAAAACAAGCTGAAAGGGTTCAAGGATAATGGCAAATTATAAAAGTAAAAAGAAGAACCCGGCGACGAAGTCAAAACAAAAGTCGAAAGCGTGGATGTATGGATTAGCGGCTGCGGCGGCTGTTGTTATCGTCGTTGTCATGATCATGACAACTGGATCAAACTCTGGGGAATCAAGTGAAGAAGCGATGAATCAGCCGTTTCTCGGAGACGAAAATGCCCAGGTAGAAGTGATCGAATTTGGTGATTACAAATGTCCTTACTGCAAAGCATTCGAGCAATCCTTCTTCCCACAAATCGATCAGGAGCTAGTCCAAACAGGCGATGTGAAATTTACGTTCATGAACTATCCATTCATTAATGTCGACTCCAATCGTTCAGCAGAGTTTGCAGAAGTCGTGTATCAAGAGCTCGGCAACGACGTTTTCTGGGAGTTTCACAGCTTAATGTATGAAAAGCAAACGGAAGGTACGGAACAGCAGGATATTTATACTGAGGATTACCTCTTCGATACGTTGGAAGAAATCACTGATGAAGAGCAGGCGGAGCAAGTGCTCACGGCGTTCCAGGATGGTGCTGGCGAAGAGGCCGTGGACTATGACCTCGAGCGCGCACGAAACCTGAACGTAACCGGCACCCCAGCACTCTTTGTTAACGGTGAACCATTTGAAGGAGAGACGATTGACGATTTGAAGGAAATGGTGGAGGAAGCGAAGGCGGAATAAAAGAAGGAATGAGAGCAATTACAAAAACCGTGGATTGTCCGTCTGTGACGGACAATCCACGGTTTTTGTATTTGAGGGGGGTCAGGCACGTGCCTGACCCCCCTCAAATACACTATCGTATCCAAACACACCCATACACCCCAACAAAAGGAGCGAGCTCATGTCTTATCTCTACCGAACTCTTGCAGATGATATTGCCACTGCGATTAATGGTCAGTATAGCGCCATTCAATGCTATAAGAAGTTAGCGAGACTAGCACCAAATGAAACAGAAAAGAACCGTATTAAAGAAATTCGACAGGATGAGAAGAAGCATTTCAGAGCTTTTCAACAAATTTATACGCAGCTAACGGGCCGACAGCATGAGCCCGAGCTCGTTGAAGAATGTGCCACTGATTATAGAATAGGTCTCGATCTAGCCTTTAACGATGAGCAAAACACAGTCGACTTCTATCTTAATATCGCTGAACAAACGCAGGACCCGTATATAAAAGAAACGTTCAAAAGAGCAGCAGCGGATGAGCAGAACCATGCGGTATGGTTTTTGTATATGTTAACGAAGAGAAGGTAGTAAGAAATTGGCGGGGTTAAGGGATGTGATTCCTCTCTGCCCTCACCACATGTGAAAAAGCGGACAAGTTTCTTTTACTGAATGATATCAGCCGTGCAAGGCATTATAGCAAAAAGTACATAGGCCAACTTTACAATCTTTGGGGCATGATCTATATGATAGTATGTAAATATTGTACACTTGAAAAAGAGGAAATAGTTGAGAGGGGTCAGGCTCGAGCCTGACCCCACCAAAAGACAAAACAGTGAAAAGTGTTCCTCCTCTAGGGACACTTTTGATATTTAAATTAATGTAAGTATCTCCTTCAAAGCCTTATCATTAAAGGGTTTGAGGGGGAATAGAGGAAGGAAGGGGTCAGGCTCGAACCAGACCCCCAAAAAGAACACAAAATGAGGGTTCTCCAAATGAAACTATTAATGGTGGAAGATGATAAGACGATTGCAATGGGGCTTGATTATTCCTTGCAAAACGATGGATATGAGACCATTGTCTGCTATAATGCTGAATCGGCCAGGGAAGTACTTATGAAACAGTTGCATGAGATCGATTTATGTTTATTTGATTTATCCTTACCAGATGGTAGTGGGTATGATCTTTGTGAACTTGTGAAGAAACAGAGTGATAAACCAGTTATTTTTCTCACGGCATTTGATGACGAAGTAAATGTGGTTATGGGTCTTGATATGGGAGCAGATGATTACATCATAAAGCCTTTTCGCATTCGTGAATTACTTTCAAGAATTAAATCGGTTTTGCGTCGTTACAATAAACAACCACAGCCACAATCCACTAGCATCATTACGATTGAAGATATCCGAATCAATACGCTAGAAGGCAAGGTTTATAAAAAGGGGGAGGAAGTGCTTCTAACGGCACTCGAGTATAGGCTCTTCCTGATTTTTGCCAATCATGTTGGACAGGTTTTAACGAGAAATCAGCTATTGGAGCGAATCTGGGATGTGGCTGGTGATTTCGTCAACGATAATACGTTAACGGTGTACATCAAACGTCTAAGAGAAAAGCTAGAGGACAACGCACAAAGCCCGAAAATCATCAAAACCGTGCGCGGGTTCGGTTATAGGGTGGGTGAATAGGTTGTTGCGTAATCGTGAAATACACCTTCTTTTTCTCGCTATTGGGGGAATCATTCTTGTTTCAACGGGGCTCGCTGTGTTCATGCTTTCTTACCAAGCGGCACTCTTAACACTGATCACCTCGATCGCGCTCGTTAGTTGTTTTGTGTTTTTTACAAGATGGCGGTACCGTGAAATCGAGCGGCTTTCTGGTTATTTAAGACAGATTAGTAGTGGGGATTATACGTTAGATGTGAGAAATAACTATGAGGGTGAGCTCAGTATTTTAAAGAATGATATTTATAAAGTTACGATGATGCTTTCAGAGCACCGTTCCCTTTTACAAGAAGACAAAGTGAAATTAACCAACGCGATTTCAGATATTTCCCACCAGCTCAAAACCCCGTTAACTTCGATGCTGGTGATGGTGGATTTAGTGAGTGATCCGAATTTAGATGAAGAGAAACGCGTTGAATTCACGACAAACATTCGCATTCAATTAGAAAGGATCGAATGGCTAGTCTCTTCTTTATTGAAATTATCGAAAATAGATGCTGGAACGATTGCCTTTAAAAAAGAGAGCATTTCCCCTCGGCAGGTGATTCAAAAAGCAGTAGAATCCATTCTCATTCCAGTCGATATTAAACAACAAAACTTAACCATATCGGGTGATGACACTGCCACATTTGTCGGAGATTTCAACTGGACTTCGGAGGCGCTTTTAAACATATTAAAAAACTGCGTAGAGCATACCGATGAAGGTGGAACGATTTCACTCTCGTATTCCGACAATCCGTTGTATACCGAAATCATCATTTCAGACAATGGAAATGGCATTCCGAAAGAAGATCTGCCTTATATTTTTAAACGATTTTATAGGGGAAAGAATGCGGGAGACGATAGTGTTGGAATCGGTCTTGCGATGGCGTACAGCATTATCACCAGCCAGAATGGGGATATTGAAGTAACGAGTGAACAGGGTACGGGGACCGAATTTAAGATTAAATTTTATAAGCAAGTTGTTTAGAAGGGCCAGGTGACTAAACTGTCACCTTAGAGTCACTTTAACGTCATTTTAGGCAGATAAACTGAAGGTACTTTAAATTTATGGGGGAATCTGCAATGGATATTTTACAAATAGAAAATCTGTCTAAAGTGTATGGCAAAGGGGAAACGGCCGTGAAGGCACTTGATAACGTCTCGTTTTCAGTTAGTAAGGGAGAATTTGTGGTGATCATTGGGCCGTCTGGTTCAGGGAAGTCAACCTTGCTTCACCTACTCGGTGGCGTGGATCGACCGACGAGCGGCAACGTTCTCGTGGATAATACAAACATCTATCAACTCGATGAAACGCAGCTTGCCATTTTTCGAAGAAGGCAAATCGGGTTGATTTATCAGTTCTATAATTTGATTCCCATCTTAACTGTGGAAGAGAATATCACTCTTCCGATGCTACTGGATGAACATAAAGTTGATCAGAAGCAGCTTGAGAATATCGTCGGCACGTTAGGGTTACAAAATCGACTGGGGCATTTGCCGAACCAATTATCAGGTGGTCAGCAACAGCGTGTGTCAATTGGGAGGGCACTCATTAGTAATCCTTCCATTATGCTTGCCGATGAACCGACTGGAAATCTGGATAGTCAAAATAGCAGTGAGATCATGGAGCTGCTGAAAATGTTTAATAAAAATTACAACCAAACGCTGATTGTCATTACGCATGATGAACGCATCGCTTTACAAGCGGATCGCGTCATTTCGATCGAAGACGGGAGGATTGCCAAAGACGAGGTGATTCGTCCATGAACATCGTAAACAAACTGACCGTGAGGCATTTGAAGGAGAATAAAAGACGGACGCTGGTTACCATCATTGGGGTCATTATTTCCGTAGCGATGGTCATGGCTGTCGCGACGCTTGGTGTCTCGTTCATGGATCTCTTGCAACGCCAATCGATCGCGACAGATGGGGAGTGGCATGTTCAATATGAGAGTGTCGATTCCGATCAAATTGAAGCGATCGAAAGCGACGAATCAACCAAGACTCTGGTTCTCGCAAACGATGTAGGTTATGCCAAATTAGATGAAGCGAAAAATGAAAGCAAACCTTATTTGTTTATTAAAGAATACAATGAGCAGGGATTCAAAAACTTCCCAATCGAAATAAGCGAGGGACGCTTGCCGCAGGAAGACAATGAGATTGTGTTGTCTGAAGAAGTTGCGGGGAATGCAAAGGTGAAACACGGGATAGGCGATCAAATCACACTGAACGTTGGCGAACGCATGATGGAAGGTGTTGAACGCCCTTTTTCTCAAAACGATCCTTTGCAAAAAGATGTGGAGGGCGCTAGTGAGTCATTAGAAAATCAGAACACGAGAACGTATACGATTGTAGGAACAATCAAACGTCCAACATGGGAACCCGCGTGGGCGCCCGGTTATACGGCGATTAGCTATGTCGATCAAAGCCTTATGAATAGCAAGGACACCGTTGATGCCGTTGTCGTGTTGGACAAAGTGAAACGAGCTCTGTATGAGCATTCAGAAACGCTGGCGAAACAAAACAATATTGAAAAGGTTACGTTCAACGATGAACTGCTTCGCTACTATGGCGTGACCGATAACGATAACCTGTTAACAACAATGCTACTGTTAACCGGAATTATTATGAGCGTCATCATTATCGGTTCAGTTGCGTTGATTTACAATGCATTTGCGATCAGCGTTTCGGAACGTTCTAGACATTTAGGAATGCTGGCGAGCGTTGGAGCGACGAAACGACAGAAGCAAACATCGGTCTTTTTTGAAGGTGCGATTATTGGCCTGATCAGTATTCCGATCGGCATTCTTGCTGGATTTGCTGGAATAGCGGCTACTTTCATGTTCATTAATTCCTTTATTGAAGGGGCCCTTGGGGGTACAGAAAAGCTCCAGGTTGTCGTAACGCCTCTAAGTATTCTCGTCGCCTGCGGGATTTCAATCATCACGATCTTTATTTCATCCTATATGCCAGCACGCAAAGCATCAAAGATCTCAGCAATTGATGCCATCCGACAAACGCAGGATATCAAGCTATCTGGCAAAACAGTGAAGACCTCCAAACTGATTCGAAAATTATTTGGGATCGAAGCTGAGATCGGCTTGAAGAATTTAAAGCGGAATAAAAGAAGGTATCAGGTGACCGTTTTTTCACTTGTGATTAGCATTATTCTGTTTCTATCTGTTTCCTACTTTACGTCGAATTTAGAAAAATCCGTTGAGCTCTCTCAGCAAAACATTAATTTTGATATTCAAGTATGGGGAAGCGGTGCGGATGAAGGGGATCTTGAACCTTATACAAGGCTTAAGAATGTAACAAAGTCTAGTATGATTAAAGAGCTGAACGTAAACACATATGTGGATCGTGACGCTATCCCGGAAGCCTTGGAAGAAAATGTTAAGCAGGATAAGAGCATTCTTAAAGATGGCAAATACCCCTATTACATGGTTCTACATGGATTGGATGAGCAAAGTTTTCAGGACTATGCAAAAAAAGTAGGTATTGATGGAGAGGAATTCAAAGACTCGGAGAAGCCAACTGGGATCATCATTGAGACCATCTCTTATATGGATCCAGAGACAGGTCAATTTAAGGAAACAAATGCCCTTAACACCGAAGTGGGGGAAAGCATTGACCTTCATACAATGAATTATGAAACAGAAGAAGAAAAGGTCATGAGTAAGGTCAAGGTCGGTGCGTTAACGGATGAGGTGCCAATGGGAGTGAATACAGCTGGTATTGGTGGAGTTGATGTCATTGTTTCTAAGGAAACCATGAATCAGTTAATCGATAAAGACGTTCAAGAAGACGTGCAAACCTATCTGTATATGAACAGCTCAGATCCTATGGCGACGCAAGAAGCGATTGAAGGGGAGAAAGGAACCAATCTGAATGTCTATAATGTTGTCCAAAATAGACAGCGCGACAAGCAGATGATTCTCTTTATGTCGGTCTTCACGTACGGATTTATATCGTTAATTTCACTTATCTCCATCGCAAATATTTTCAATACCATCTCGACAAGTATCTCTCTTCGCAAGCGAGAATTCGCTATGCTTAAGTCCGTTGGGATGACACCGAAAGGATTTAACAAAATGATGAACTACGAAAGCATCTTCTATGGCATGAAGGCAATCCTCTATGGGATTCCAATCAGCATTGCCATCATGTTCCTGATGTATTTGTCATTTAGAAGTACGTTCGTCTATGGGTTCACATTGCCGTGGATGAGCCTGCTCTTTGTGATCATTGCCATCTTCATCATCGTAGGTTCCGCAATGTTCTACTCCATTAAAAAATTAGAGAAGAATAATATCGTTGATACGTTGAAGCAAGAGAATGTGTGAGGGTGAGCGGTGGAAGGGGGTGGGGGTCAGGCTCGTGCCTGACCCCACCAAAAGACAAAAGCAGCAAAAGTGTCCTTCAGTGAGGGACGCTTTTTTTGCTTTTGTAAGTCTGAGAATTTCTTTGAAGCCTTAACGAATAAGGTGGATCGGTGTGAATGAAAGCGAAGGGGTCAGAGAGGGGTTTGACCCCACAAAAAGACAACAGTTCCCCCCACTCCCGCAATCATGTATAATAAACCTGTTACGAAATTTCATAGTGATCGATTCAGGTGTCTTTTCAATGAAGACTTAAAAGGGAAGCTGGTGCAATTCCAGCGCGGTCCCGCCACTGTAAATGGTCGCTTGCTGCAGAATCCACTGTTCGCACAACGAATGGGAAGGAGCAGCGCGCGATAACCATGAGCCAGGAGACCTGCCTGAATCAAGCGCGAACAGCCTACGAGGATAGGGATGTGCGAACGGATTCAGGTGTAGCCTTTGGCTAAACCATTACTTCCATTCGACCATCTTCATGCCCTCCGGCGTGGGGATTTTTTTGTTTAGAGACATCATTGTACAGGAGGAGAAACACACATGAAAAAGCTTTATTCACTACTCATCTTACTTTTTCTCGTGACAGGAATCATTGCAGGATGCGGTGCAAACGAGGAAAATAGTGCAGCGAACGAAGGAAATGCATCAACTGAACAAGCTGAATCAACAAAAGATAGCGCTTTCCCAGTAACCATCACCGATGCCCTCGATAAGGAAGTTACGATCGAGAACGATCCTGAGAAAATCGTCTCCCTCATTCCAAGTAACACTGAAATTCTATTTGACCTTGGCGCTGGAGAAGAAGTTGTCGGCGTTTCAGATTTCGCGAACTACCCAGAAGAAACGGCTGATATTGAGAAAATCGGCGGCATGGAATTTAACGTAGAAAAAATCATTTCGCTGAAACCGGATCTTGTGCTCGCACACGGCTCAAGCGCTCATAACTCTGAAGCGGGTCTTCAACAGCTTCGCGATGCTGGTATCGCCGTACTCGTTGTGAACGATGCAAAGAGCTTTGAAGAAGTGTACGATTCCATCGAGATGATCGGACAAGCAACAGGTGAAACCGAACAAGCAGAAACAACGATCGACGATATGAAAAAGCAGCTTGAAGACATTCAAGCGAAAGCAGAAAGCATCAGCGAAGACGATCAGAAAAATGTCTTCGTCGAAGTCGCACCTGCGCCAGAGATTTTCTCTCCAGGAAAAAACACGTTCATGGATGACATGCTGTCGATGATTCACGCGAAGAACGTTACGCACGATCAGGAAGGCTGGAATCAGATCGACCAGGAAGCGATCATTCAAGCGAACCCTGACGTGATCATCACGACGTACGGCTACTATACTGAGAACCCAATCGAGCAAGTGTTAAGCCGCGACGGCTGGCAGGACGTAACGGCGGTAAAAGAAGAGCAAGTTGTCGATGTGCACTCTGACCTCGTGACGCGCTCAGGCCCTCGTCTCGTTGAAGGAGTAGAGGAACTTGCAAAAGCGGTTTACCCGGATGTTTTTGCTGAATAAACGGTTCATTGCCTACCCGATTGCCACAGCGCTCTTAATCGCCGCAATGCTGCTCGGCATTTCCATCGGTACCGTTTCCGTCCCGATACTCACCATTTTAAAATTAATTGGAACCGAAGTGCTTCACCTTCCTTCCTTAGGAAAAATGGATCCGATGTTTACAACGATTGTGATGGATATTCGCCTGCCGCGCGTCATTTTGGCAGGTCTTGTTGGGGCGTCTCTTGCGATAGCAGGGGCCGCTTTTCAAGGTTTACTACGTAATCCATTAGCCGACCCATACGTGCTCGGCGTATCATCCGGCGCATCGGTTGGAGCCGTGCTCGTGCTCTTTTTCAACCTAACCATTCCGTTCGTTGGGATGTTCACACTCCCTGTCATGAGCATAGCCGCTTCGATCCTCACGATTTTCCTCGTGCTTTTCTTTGCACGTCAAATCGAGCGATCGATGCGCGTGGAGACGATTATCCTAACAGGAATCGTCTTTAGCTCTTTTCTTGGATCGCTTCTATCGCTCATGATCGCGCTAACCGGAGAGGAACTAAGGCAGATCATCGGCTGGCTCCTCGGAAGTGTGTCCATGCGCGGCTGGGAATATATCGGGATTATTCTGCCCTTTTTCATCATTGGCGCAGGCATTCTCCTTTTCAGCACCAAAGAGCTGAACGCCATGTCATTTGGCGAAGAACGCGCTCAGCATATCGGCGTAAACGTCGCGAAACGAAAGCTCTGGATTCTGATTGGCGGATCCATTTTAACAGGCGCGGCCGTCGCTGTGTCTGGAACGATTGGCTTTGTTGGTCTCGTGATCCCGCATTTAACGCGCCTCTTATGGGGACCGGATCACCGCCATTTACTCCCGCTCTCGATTTTACTCGGTGCCGCTTTTCTAATCGTCGCCGACCTGATCTCGCGCACGATCATCTCACCAACAGAGCTTCCGATCGGCGTGATCACATCGCTCATCGGCGCGCCGGTGTTTGCGATTATATTAATTAGAAGACGTAAAGAAAGTAGAGGATAAGCATGCTTAGCGTACAATCTGTTACAGGAGGATACCCCGGTCACGACGTGCTCGACGACATCTCGTTTGATGTGGAGAGAGGCGAGCTGCTCGGAATCGTTGGTCCGAACGGAAGCGGTAAAACAACGATTTTTAAAATGGTTAGCGGCATTTTAAAAGCAAAGTCAGGCTCCATTTTGCTAAAAGAAAAGCCGATCGCCAGCTACTCAGCGAAACAGCTGGCGCGCGTGCTCGCGGTCCTGCCACAGCACGCGGAGCAGGCTTTTCCCTATACGGTCAAAGAAACCGTTTCGCTCGGCCGCTACGCCCATCAATCTGGCTGGTTCCAATCGTGGAGCGAGCATGATGAAGCGGTCGTCCAGCGAACGATGGCCCAAACCGGCATCGCAAGTTTTGAAGATCACTACGTGAACGAGCTGTCTGGCGGCGAGCGCCAGCGCGTCTTTCTCGCTCAGGCCCTTGCACAGGAACCTGAAATCCTTTTATTAGACGAACCAACGAATCACCTTGATCTCTCTTATCAAAAAGAACTGCTTGATTTGTTAAAAAGGTGGACGCGGGAACAGGGGCTTACGGTGATTTCTATTTTTCATGACCTGAATTTGGCGGGCCTTTACTGCGATCGTCTCCTTCTCCTGGAAGATGGGAAAATCAACCTGCACAACAAGCCGAATGACGTGTTAAACGAAGAGCGCATTCAGTCGGTTTACCGAACGAAAATCGAGAAGCATCCGCACCCAACCGTGCCAAAACCGCAAATGCTGCTGCTACCGGAAAAACAGGCGGAGGATTTAAGTGATCTCCACATTACGGAAAAATGTCTCGCTCATCATAAAGACATGATCACGCTCAAAGCACCGTTCCCTCTCCGAACAATGTCTTCCGGCGTTGTGGGCTCAGGAACAGGCTGGTACCAAACGTTTGTGAACCGTCACGTAGATAAAACGTATAACTGCACGGACCATAAAGGGGAAATGACCAGTTTTCTTGAAGCGCACGGCATCGATCCGACTGAAACGGTTGGCATGATGACGGCCGTTCGACTCGGTGACGTCGCTTATCGTCTCATTGAAGACGATGGCGTTTCGGTATTCGTCGTTGTAACCGCAGGCGTCGGTAATGCCGTTGATGCTTCGAAAAGCCGTGAGCACGTCTACGAACCGCTTCCGGGAACGATCAATACGTGGGTTTTCGTGAACGGCACGCTCACAGACGAAGCGTTCATTCAAAGCATTATGACCGCAACGGAAGCGAAAGTAAAAGTGATGCACGACCAGCAAGTAAAAGACGCGGTGACAGGCACCACGGCAACCGGCACTTCAACCGACAGCATCCTGATTGCCGCCACTCAGCGCGGAAAGCACCAGGCGTATGCCGGAACGATTACAACGCTTGGCAAACTGATTAGCGAAGGCGTTTATGCGTGTACGACTGAAGCCCTTGAAAACTATCGCATGAGGCTGTCCAAATGATCTTGAATCACCTGCTTGCCATCACCTTAGCGTTTTTCCTGGATCGTCTGATCGGCGATCCGCCTAACTGGCCGCATCCGGTAAAGGGATTTGGCAAGCTCATTAATTTCCTTGAAAACCGCTGGAACAACGGCCACAACCGCAAGCAAAAAGGTGCGCTCATGACGCTAACCGTGCTCTTCGTCGTCATCAGTATCACCGGTCTTACCGTGACAATCGCCTACACGCTTCACCCGCTCGTCGGTATTTTTTATGAAGCGATCCTGATCGCTACAACCATCGCACAAAAAAGCCTGCGGAATGCGGCGCTTGATGTTTACGAACCGCTACAAGACGGTAATATGACAGAAGCGCGCGAAAAACTCTCCTGGATCGTCGGTCGTGACACCGAGCACCTCGACGAAAGCGAAGTGGTGCGCGGTACCGTTGAAACGGTCGCCGAAAACACGAGCGACGGCATCACAGCGCCATTATTCTGGGCCTTAATTGGCGGGAGTGTCGGCGCGATGGCATACCGCGCCATCAACACGTGCGATTCCATGGTCGGATATCGAAACGAGAAGTACGGTGAATTCGGCTACGCTTCGGCAAAGCTTGATGATGTAGTTAACTGGGTTCCTGCGCGGCTGACAGGCATGTGTATGCTGCTCGTCAAACGGCCGTACTCGACCATCTCTCACGCCTGGCACATCCTATTCCGCGATGCCAAACAGCATCCAAGTCCGAACAGTGGCTGGGGCGAGGCGGCAACCGCGGCGATTCTTGGCGTACAGCTTGGTGGCGTGAACACTTATGGTGGCATCGTTTCAAACCGCGCGCGTATGGGAGATCCCATTATGAAGCTAAGCGCGCTACATATTCCAAAAGCGATCATGATCATGAATCGCTCAAGCATTCTATTTTTACTTATTCTCTGGATCGGAGGGCTCCTCATTGACGCTACCATCTCATGGCGCTAACGCCTACTATTTATACGAAGCACTCCAACTCGAACAGCCCGAGCAAACGATTGATTTCAGCGCAAACCTGAATCCGCTCGGACCGCCACCGTCTCTTAAAGAAACATGGGGAGACGCTTTCGATCTCATCACAACCTATCCTGATCCGCACGCCGCCAGCTTAATGGAAAAGCTCTCAAACATTCATGACGTGGAGGAAAATCAGCTGCTTATCGGAAACGGTGGCGCTGAGCTGATTACGCTTGTCGGACGTTATTTAGCAGGAAAGCGCGTTTGCATCGTCCAACCGGCGTTCTCTGAATATGAAACGGCTTGCCTTCGTGCGGGATGCGAAGTGACCTATCATACCCTCGAGGAAAATGAATGGGCGCTAGGTTCACACCTGATTGAAAAATTGCCGTACGTTGATGCGGTTTTTCTTTGTACCCCAAACAACCCAACCGGCGTTACGTATGACCCCGCCTCCGTTCTCGCTTTAGTCGAAGCGGCGAAAAAGCATGATTGCGCCATTATCATTGATGAAGCTTTCGCGGACTTTTTATGGGATGAATCATCGTTTTCATCATTGCTAGCCCCCTTTTCCAACCTGATGATTTTGCGCTCACTTACGAAAATGTACGCCATTCCAGGACTGCGTCTCGGCTACATGATGGCTCCTCCAGAAGTGATTGAAGCGATCAAAAAGCTTCAGCCGCACTGGAGCGTCAACGCTCTGGCGCTACACGCTGGCGAACTGTGCCTCCAAGAAACTGATTTTGTAGCCCAAACCCATCAAGTGATCGAACAAGAACGAGAGAAGTGCTTCCGTTTTTTTGAGGCAAACCATTTTACATACTCCAAATCGAGCGTTAACTTTTATCTCCTACGAGACCCAGAAATAGAGGATCAATCGGAACTTCTGAGCTTTCTTATGAAAAAAGGCATCGTTCCAAGACATACGGAAAACTTTCCTGGACTCGATGGCAGATGGCTCCGCTTTGCGATCCGTACATCTGAGGAAAACGAGCGGTTAAGGGAGGTGCTCACCTCATGGCGCAGCTGATTTTTATAACCGGCGGCGTTAGAAGCGGAAAAAGTTGTTTTGCGGAAAAGAGAGCAGCTTCGCTCCGCCCAACAAGCGGCTCCCTTCATTACCTTGCCTGTGGCCAGCCCTCCGATCACGAAATGAAAAGTCGCATCGCACGTCACCAGCACGATCGCGCATCTGCCAATGTTCCATGGGAAACAGTGGAATGCCCAACGGATATTGGAAGCGTCGCGCCATCCTTAAACGAAAATGATGTGGTGCTCCTCGATTGCGTCACAACCCTTCTATCCAATGAACTTTTTCAAAATGAAGACTGGAGAGACGAAGCGTTTCAACAACAAACGAAACAAAAAATTCAGAATGACATCGAAAAACTTAATGAACGCTCAGAAGCGCTGATCATCGTTAGCAATGAACTTGGTTATGAGCCGTTAAGCGGTCTCGTCGACGTTTATGCAAGGCAACTTGGCGAGCTTCATCAATGGATCGTCTCAAAAGCAGACGAAGCGTATGTAGTTGAAAATGGCATACCGCAACTGATGAAAGGAGACGGCGTATGAATGGGATCATGATTCAAGGGACAGCATCCGACGTTGGGAAAAGCTTGATCGTGACGGCGTTCTGTCGCCTTCTCGCCAATGAGGGCTACGCGGTGGCGCCGTTTAAATCGCAAAACATGTCCAATAACTCGTACGTGACGATTGAAGGCAAAGAAATCGGCCGGGCTCAGGGCGCTCAGGCGGAAGCCGCACGAACGGAAGCGAGCGTGTGGATGAATCCGATCCTGCTGAAGCCTCGGTCTGATCAGCATGCGGAAGTGATTCAATTTGGTACGTCTTACCGGACGCTTTCCGGAAAAGACTACCGGCAGTCATATTACGAAATGGGACTTGAAAGCATTGCGCTCGCGCTTGATCACCTGGAGAAAACGTATGACGTTCTCGTCATGGAAGGCGCAGGCAGTCCAGTTGAAGTGAACTTAAAAGATCGTGAGCTTGTAAACATGAAAGTGGCGGAGATGGCGGATGTTCCTGTTCTTCTTGTCGCAGACATTGATCGCGGCGGCGTGTTTGCCAGTATTGTCGGTACGCTTGAGCTCCTTGAGAAAGAAGAGCGGGAGCGGGTCAAAGGGATCATCATTAATAAATTTCGCGGAGATCCAGACCTTTTCGAAGACGGCATCACGTGGCTTGAAAAGCGTACGGGCATCCCGATTGTCGGGGTGCTCCCGTATGTGAACCACCGCGTCGAAGGAGAAGATTCGCTTTCGCTGACCGATCGCTTTTTACATAAAAAAGGCACGCTTGAAATCGCGGTCATCCAGCTTCCGTTTCTTTCAAACTATAGCGACATCGAGCCGTTTAACGAAGAAGACGTGACGGTTCGCTGGGTGCAGGATCCGAGTGAACTGGGCGCGCCAGATGCGATCATTCTTCCGGGAACGAAAAGCACGATTAGCGATTTACAATGGATGAAGGATCAAGGATTTGAAGATGCGTTAAAAAGCTATGCCGCAACTGGTGGAAATGTTGTTGGCATCTGCGGAGGCTATCAAATGCTGACCGATAAGTTAATTGACGAACATGGTTCGGATACTGGGAAAGCAGGGGCGGAGCTCAACGGTCTCGGACTAATTCCTGCGAAAACGACGTTTCATGAAGTGAAAACGACGATTCGAGTGAGTGGGGTACACGCAGAAACGGGGTCACCAATCGAGGGATACGAAATTCATCTAGGCGAAACGATTTTCGAACAACCGGCAATGCCTTTTCTCAAAATTGGGGATCGGCCTGAAGGGTACTACGGAGAAGATGGTCGCGTCATCGGCACGTATTTGCATCACCTTTTTCATAATGATGAGTGGCGCACAGTGTGGTTGAATGGGCTTCGATCGAAAAAGGGGCTGCCTGAGCAGAAACAAATCAATCGCAAGCAGTTAAAAGAAAAAACGTACGATGATCTCTCGAATGAGCTGAAGCCTTATCTGAAATGGGAGCTAATTAAAGACTTCATGTTTCAGGGTGAACACCGATGAACTTATGGCAGGGAATGCTGATCAACCTTCAGTTTTTTACCGTCATTCCGATTCGGCGTGAAATCCCGATGGGGACGAAGCAGCTCACGCGTTCGATTCAAACGTTTCCGTTACTTGGACTACTCCAGGGGTTGCTGGCGTCAGGTCTTCTGTACGCCCTGCTTCAGTGGACGCCATTTTCAACACTTGCGGCAACGTTTTTCGTCTGGATTTTTATGATGGTACTGACAGGTGGGCTTCACCTTGACGGCTGGATGGATGCGAGTGATGCGTTTTTCTCGTATCGCGATCTGAAGAAACGTCTCGAGATCATGAACGATCCGCGCACAGGGGCGTTTGGCGTTCTATCGGTGATCGTCCTACTTGCGGCTAAGTTTCTGTTTCTCTATGAAATCGCACAAATGGCGCAGGACGTCTCGTATTTCCTGATTATCCTGATTCCCTTTTTTAGTAAAACTGTGATGGGTGCGTTTCTCGTTTTGATACAGCCGGCAAAAGAGAAAGGGCTCGCTGCCTTTTTTCAAAAAGGGATCGAGCGGTCATGCTTATGGATCTATCCGATTTATTGGATTTTGATCGCCGGGGCCTCCTTACTCATTTCAGTCGAGGCGTTTTGGATGACGCTACTCCTAAGTGCTGTCACGATCGTGGTGGCACTCGGAATGAAACGAAAAAGTCTAAGATGGTTTAACGGCATCACGGGCGATGTGCTTGGCGCAAGCGTTGAAGGAATGGAGGTGCTTTTATGGATGAGCGTGTGGTTATTACATTATTTCGTCATGGCGTAACCGAAGATAATAAGCGCAGGGCGTATATTGGTTGGACGAATCCGTCGATTAGTGAAGACGCTGAATTTGCGGACGTGACGGATGATTATGATTTGATTTTTACGAGTGACCTGGACCGGTGCATGCAAACGACAAAACGACTTTTTCCGCACCGAAAAGCGATTTCGATGCCGCTTTTTCGCGAAATCCTCTTTGGTCAATGGGAAGGGAAAACATATGCCGACCTTGAACATGATAAGCAATATCGAAGCTGGGTGTCCGACCCGATCGCGGACGCGCCGCCTGGCGGGGAAAGCTTCACGCAGTTTACGGAGCGAATTGATCAGGGATTTCAAGCACTCGTTGAACAAATGAATTTGCAGTTGCATAAAAAGGTGATTCTTACGACGCACGGTGGGGTGATTCGCTATTTATTAATGAAATATGCCCCTGAGAAGCGGTCGTTCTGGGAATGGAAAGTTCCGCACGGTTCTGCAGTAGAACTTGAATGGAAACGAGAAGATCTAAGGAGGGACGCACGATGCACTTCGTTACGGGTGGTGCCTATAACGGCAAAACAAAATGGGTGAAGAATTTCTACGGACTAACCGAAGATCATTGCTGGAAATCCGCTTATGACCAAACGAAAATTCCGCTTAATGTGAGTCGCTTTTACGGAGATGTGGTCGTTCTTGAAGGCGTAGAACAGTGGCTCAAGGGGCTAACGGTCGAATCAGGACTTGAAGAATGCCGGGCGATCTGGCAGTCGCTTCTTGGGATCTGGCGGACGTGGGAAAGCGAGCGTCATGAACGAACCGTCGTGATCATTGGCACGGATATTACAAAAGGCATTGTACCGATGGAAAAAGAAGACCGCGACTGGCGGGATCTCACCGGATGGGCGTACCAGGATCTCGCGGCAGTAGCTGACCGCGTTGACGTGATCTGGTACGGTCTGAACCAGCAGCTTAAATAATCAAAGGGGGTAAAAGGGATGAGAATTTATACGCGAACAGGTGACGAAGGAAAAACGAGCATTATCGGTGGCAGAGTCGATAAAGATGACGTGCGCGTCGACGCTTACGGAACGGTCGATGAAGTGAACGGTTTCGTCGGACAGGCGATCGTCGAATTAAGCGAGATTGGAAACGAGTCGCTAAACGACTTAGTAGACGATCTAGAAAAAATTCAGCACGAGCTCTTTGACTGCGGTGGCGACCTAGCGAACGTTTCGCCAAAGCGTGAATTAAAACTTATGGAAGAATCGATCACATATCTGGAAGGGCGTATTGATGAATTTATTGAAGAAGCACCAGCTCTTGAAAAGTTCATCCTCCCAGGCGGCAGCAAACCGTCCGCGACGATTCACATCGCACGGACGATCACACGTCGCGCCGAGCGTCATGTGGTTACGTTAATGAAAGAAGCTGAAAACGTACCAACAGTTCCAATGAAATACTTAAACCGACTATCCGACTACTTTTTTGCACTTGCCAGAGTCATCAACTTCCGCTTAAATGTAAAAGACATTGAGTACGCAAGAAGCGCAAAGGTTTTCCGGGGCGGGAAGCGTAAAGGAGAGTAACGCATGGGAAAACGAGCAAGCCTTCTTGCGATGTTCATTGCGCTTTCCGTCGTTGGCGCGATTTTAAAAATGCCGTCAGCTGTTGGCAGTATTGCGCTTGATGCCTTCCCAGCGCTAATTGCGGCTGTATTGATCGGTAGTCGAAGTGGGGCGTTAATCGCAAGCTTCGGTCATCTTTTATCAGCGCTTATCGTCGGTTTTCCACTTGGTCCAATGCACGTCTTAATCGCAGCCGAAATGGCGGCGCTCGTCTGGCTGTTTGGAAAACTGTATGAAGCGAGAAAAACGAAGTGGGCTTCCGCTACGTTTGCGATCGGAAACGGACTTGTCGCGCCGCTTCCTTTCTTATTCCTGATGGGCACAGGATTTTACGTGGCAATCGTTCCGAGTCTGATGATTGCCTCTGTCCTGAATCTTGCTCTTGCGCTGATTCTCATCCCCCGCCTCGTACCAGTTTTTGAGAAAAGGGGACTGGCGAGCTTATGAGAGATGGAACAGTCACTAGACTTGGCAACGAAACCCTCGTTATCACAAGCGACAACAGCGGCGCGATTGGTCAGAAAGAGCAAGACCAAGTTTCGGTTCCATATGATGTTGTCGCCTACTACGCGTTTCGCGTCGCGGTGATGGAAAACATCGCCCTCCGCGGCGTTCCCATTTCCGTTGTGATGCATAATTTTTGCGGTGGTTCGGAGTGGGAAGCACTGGTGAGCGGTGTGGAACGTGGAAAACGAGAGCTTGGATTCGACCACGATATCACGATAACGGGAAGCTCCGAAACAAACATGCCCCTGCTTCAGTCGACGCTGGGGGTAGTGGTAATCGGGAAGAAGAAGCACGAGTTACCGGAAGTGCGTTTAGATGACACTACGAGATTCGCAGTGATTGGTAAACCCCTTGTTGGCGAAGAAGTTGTGAACGAAGAGGCAGCCATCGCTCCACTAGAACTCTTTCGCAGGGTAAGTGAGCAGGAAGGCGTTCAGACTGTACTTCCAGTTGGATCGAAAGGGATTCTCTATGAGTTGAATGAGCTTGTGGATGGCGTGGAAGTTGAGGAGAGACTGGTTCGGACTGATCTTGATCTTCACAAATCTTCAGGGCCGTCGACTTGTTTTATAGTGGCTTATGATGGAGTGGTGGAAGAGTGTCTGTTGGAGCGAGCGGGGCAGTATTTTAATAGAGTGGAGATAAAGTAGTGGTCAAAAGTAGGGGTCAGGCTCGTGCCTGGCCCCCTACAAAGATAAAAAAGGCTCGCAGTCCGCCGTAGGCGGACTGCGAGCCTTTATATATTTACTGTACTTGTTTACGCTTTTCATTCAAATAAAGCTTCTCAAGCTCAGTCAACGTGAGCTCATGTAGCCAGGTTAAGTCTTCTCTGTTGTCTGGTGAGTTGAGTAGTTTACGAATTAGGTAGGTTCGACGATCGATTATGCCTTTACGGAATTGTACGCCCATGAACACAACCTCCTTCCATTTCAATCACATTTGATTCTCGGCTCTCTTTTTTTACAGCACAGCTTAAGATATATGTGCAGAGAATGTCGAAATTTTCGGCTATAGTTGAACCGAGTATCCTATTCTAACTCATATTGGTGTTAAGTCAACCAAGATAGAAAGAGGGAGAAGGGGGGGGCAGGGAGTCAGGCTCGAGCCTGCCCCCCCTAGACGCGCATTGTCCGCCCTAGGCGGACAATGCGAGGTTTTTTATCTATAAAATATCTTTCCTGTTGACTAAGCTGAACAGATAGGATAAGATCAAAACAAGTTAAATGTAAACCTTTACATATTTAACTTCATTTTTTTAATAGTAAAATGTAAAGCTTTACATTCCGGTTTTTACATAATGAAATGGGGGGTAATCATGGATTACAAAGAAGTTTCTCAAGAAATACTGGAGGCGTTAGGTGGTAAGGATAATGTTTCAGCTGCGTCCCATTGTGCCACAAGATTAAGGCTTGTGCTAAACGATGAGTCGATCGTTGATCAAGAGAAATTAGATCAAATGGACGTAGTGAAAGGAACCTTTTCTACTGGTGGTCAATATCAAGTCATTATTGGCGCAGGTACTGTCAATAAGGTTTATGCTGAATTTGCGAAGCAAACTGGACTCGGGGAGATGTCAACGAGTGATGTGAAAAAGGCAAGTACGAAGAAGCTTAATCCACTACAGCAATTTGTAAAAATGCTGTCTGATATCTTCGTTCCGATCATCCCAGCCATCGTGGCTGGTGGACTCTTAATGGGAATTAACAATCTCTTAACGGCACCGGACCTTTTTTTTGAAGGGCAGTCACTCGTTCAGGCTTTTCCGAACGTAGCAGATTTAGCCGCTTTAATTAACACCTTTGCAAACGCTGCCTTTGTCTTTTTGCCGATTCTAATTGGGTTTTCCGCTACTCAAAGATTTGGTGGGAATGCTTTCTTAGGAGCAACGCTTGGTATGATCATGGTTCACCCAGATCTATTAAATGGTTGGGGATACGGCGGGGCACTTGTAACCGGTGAAATACCAGTTTGGAATATCTTTGGCTATGAAATCGAGAAGGTTGGTTATCAAGGAACCGTTTTACCAGTGTTAGTGGCCTCATATATATTGGCAAAAGTGGAGCAATTTTTCCGAAAAATTATTCCAACAGCTCTTGATAATTTATTAACGCCACTATTAACACTATTTATCACTGGTATTTTAACTTTTACATTAGTTGGACCACTTACACGAACAGCAGGTAATCTTGTAACGGACGGTATGATCTGGATGTACGATACAACGGGCTTTATTGGCGGAGCGATCCTTGGTCTCTTATATGCTCCAATCGTTATTACAGGGATGCATCATAGTTTCATCGCTGTCGAAACCCAATTGTTAGCCGACATCGGGAAAACCGGTGGTTCATTCCTTTTCCCACTTGCAGCCATGTCGAACGTTGCACAGGGTGCAGCTACGTTAGCTGTATTACTGATTGTGAAGAATAAGAAGATGAAAGGTGTCGCATCAGCTGCGGGAATTTCAGCTCTTCTTGGAATTACTGAACCAGCGATGTTTGGGGTGAACTTAAAATTACGCTATCCGTTTATAGGCGCAATGGTTGGATCATGCGTAGGTGGAGCTTTTGTCACCTTCTTTAAGACCAAAGCGATTGCACTCGGTGCAGCAGGATTACCAGGAATCATTTCGATTAAAGCAGATACAATCTTGTTTTATGTGGTGGGAATGATCATTACCTTTGTGGTGGCATTTGCTACGACAATCATTCTATCAAAAAGAAAATCGAATACAGTTCAACAAGAGCAAGAAAGAGAAGTAGCATAGTCATCATTGAAAGGAGAATCCTATGGTTCTCCTCATTCTTTTGAAAGAGGGATAAAGATGGAGTGGACGAGAGAACAGCGATATCGAAAAGTAGACGAAGTGAGTGAACACGAGCTTCACAATCTAAAAAAAATAGTTGACCAATGTCCATGGAGGCAATCGTTTCACATTCAACCAGAAACGGGATTACTAAATGATCCAAATGGCTTTTCATTCTACAATGGGGAATATCATTTATTCTATCAGTGGTTTCCACTTGGTCCTGTTCACGGATTGAAATATTGGTATCATACGAAATCAAAGGATTTAACGAACTGGGAGAACATTGGGATCGGCATTCGTCCGGATCAGTTCTTTGATAGCCATGGTGCATATTCAGGAAGTGGTATCGAGCATAACGAACAACTCTACTTATTTTATACCGGAAATACGAGGAACAAGGATTGGGAACGCAATCCTTATCAGTGCATGGCTTGGATGGATCAAAATGGTGAAATTAGTAAGGCGAGTGAGCCGATTATTGACCATGTACCAGAAGGATACACAGATCATTTTCGCGATCCAAAGGTTTGGAAGGATCACGATTCCTTCTACATGATCATTGGGGCACAGCGTAAAAATCTGACAGGCACTGTGGTCGTCTATCAATCGAAAGACTTAAATCATTGGTCTTTCCTAGGTGAACTAGACACACAATTAGAGAACTTTGGCTATATGTGGGAATGCCCTGATTATTTCGAGCTCGAGGGCAACGGTGTTCTCATGTTTTCTCCACAAGGATTAGAACCTTCAGGCGAAGCCTTTCAAAACATTTATCAATCTGGCTATATCATTGGCGATTCGTTAGGATTACCGTCACTAAACTATCAGCATGGCGAATTTCATGAGCTCGATCATGGGTTCGATTTCTATGCGCCACAGAGTATGGAAGACCCTTCAGGGAGACGAATCATGATTGGGTGGATGGGACTACCTGAGATCGATTATCCGACAGATCAAAATGGATGGGCTCACTGCTTAACGATTCCACGAGAATTATCGATTAAGAATGGAAAACTTCTTCAAAAACCAGTGAAGGAAATGATAAACAAGCGTAAAGCGAAGCGAGAGATTCATGATATCATAGAAAATGGACGGCAAGACTATGCCGATTTTAATGGCACAACATATGAATTGATTTGTGAGTTTCATGATCTATTTGCAAGTGAAGTTGGCGTGGCATTAAGGTGTGGTGAGGGTGAAGAGACGATCATTAAATATGATGTCGTGAATAAGAAAATAGTATTTGACCGCTCTCATTCTGGCCAACCATTTGCGGAGAAATATGGTTCAATCAGACAATGTGATTTTTTAGCTGAAGCAGTGAAATTCCACCTTTTCGTTGATCGTTCTTCTGTTGAAGTGTTCATCAACGATGGGGAACGAGCGATGACGTCGCGCATTTTCCCAAATCAAAATAGCGATGGTGTCCAATTTTTCGCTAAGAATGGAAAAAGTAGACTTAAAGCCGTAAAATGGGACTATTAAAGACAAGAGTGTAAGCTGTGAGCTGGCAGAAGGGGGAAGCCGTAGTGAAGAAAGAAATCAATATTACAGAGGTCGCCAAAAAAGCTGGTGTATCGATTGCGACTGTTTCACGAGTGTTCAATAATCAAGGGCCTGTAAAGGAAAGCACGAGGAAGAAGATCCAACAGATTATTGAAGAAACAGGCTATTCTCCTAATATTCTAGCCAGGGAACTCGCAGAGCAAAAGACCCACTTGATTGGCATCATCGTGCATGATTTAACTGGTGAAGGGATTCCACGGGTAATCAATGGCGTAAATGAAGTCCTTGGGGCAAAAGGATATAATCTCTTAATTGCTTGCACGAACGGAAGTCTAGAGAACGAACTCAAGCAGTTTGAAATTTTTCGCTCAAAGAGGGTGGAAGGAATTATGTTTGCAACGCGGGTGTTTCAGCCTGAGCATATTGAGATTATCAAAAAGCTACCGATTCCGGTCGTTTCCCTTCTTCAGAATACCGAACAGGATGCGATCCCGTATGTTGCCTTTGATAACTATAATTTTGCTTTCGAGGGGACAAAGCGCTTGATTGAACTCGGACATACGACCATCGGGTTCATTGGAGGACCAAAACATTCCATTAACGGTGAAGAACGATTTAAAGGATACCTTGATGCCCATAAGGAAGCTGGAATCCAATGTCATTCTGATATCATTGTTAACGGAAATTACCATATCGAAGACGGGTATCACAAAATGGAATTAATCTATGCGGAAAATAATCAGTTAACAGCGGTGGTCGCAGCAAACGATGGAATGGCGATCGGCGCTCTGAATTATTTACAAGATCAGAATGTTGTTGTCCCTGACGAGGTATCAGTGCTGGCATTGGATGATACCGTACTCGCTAAGGCATCAAGATTGAAACTATCTGGTGTGCACTATTCCTATACCGCGTTAGGTCAAAAGGGCGCCGGTATCATGATGAAGATGATCGAAAATGCTCAATTTGATTATGAGAAATGCATTATCCCATACGAAATCTGCATGAGAGAAAGTGTGGCAGAGGCAGAACGAAAATAGCATCAGTCATGACGGGGCAAGTCCCTGTCTGTTTCTTGGAAATGTAAAGCTTTACATAATGGAAGGTGAGTGTGCAGCATGTGGTGGAAAGAAAGTGTTGTGTATCAAATCTATCCAAGAAGTTTCAAGGATAGTAATGGAGATGGTATTGGTGATATCAGGGGAATCATCTCTAAGCTTGATTATTTAAAAGAATTAGGGGTTGATGTTGTCTGGTTATCACCAGTCTATCAATCGCCAAATGATGATAATGGCTATGATATTAGTGATTATGAGAAGATTATGCCTGAATTCGGGACGATGGCAGACTGGGAAGAATTACTTGAAGAGATGCACCAAAGAGGGATTAAGCTTGTGATGGACCTTGTGGTGAATCATACTTCTGATGAGCATCCTTTCTTTGTAGAGTCGCTCAAATCAAAAGATAATCCTTACCGTGATTATTATATTTGGAGACCAGGTGAGGAGAAGGAGCCACCAACGGATTGGGAAGCCTCTTTTGGTGGTTCGACCTGGGACTTTGATCAACAAACGGAAGAACATTACCTGCATATGTTCTCACCAAAGCAGCCGGATCTCAATTGGGAGAACCCAGCGCTTCGTCAGGAAATTTATTCGATGATGAAGTTCTGGCTTGATAAAGGTGTAGATGGTTTCCGTATGGATGTCATTAATATGATTTCCAAAAAGGAATTTCTAGCGCCTTATGAGGATTTTGAACAAGGGGTGCAAGTGAACAAAGCCTTCGAACACAACGGGGCACGCGTCCATACGTTTCTCCAGGAGATGAATCGCGAAGTATTCTCACACTACGATACGATGACAGTTGGCGAGTGCCCAAAAGTGTCCCCAGATGAAGCGCTCCTCTATACAGCGAGCGAACGAAAAGAACTTAACATGGTTTTTCAATTTGAGCATATGAGCCTTGATAAAATAAAGGGCAAAAAAAAGTGGGATCTGAAACCATTGGAGTTACATGATCTTAAAGAAAATCTATCGAAGTGGCAATACAAATTGGCTGACCAAGGATGGAACAGTTTGTACTGGAACAACCATGACCAACCTCGGATTGTCTCACGATTCGGAAATGATACAGATTACCGAGAACAATCAGCAAAAATGCTAGCCACCCTTCTGCACATGATGAAAGGAACGCCTTACATTTATCAGGGAGAGGAAATCGGTATGACAAATGTGAACTTCGAGACGATTCATCAATATCAGGATATTGAAACGATAAACATGTATAAGGAAAGAGTCCTTGAAGGAGATTACGGCCAAAATGGCGTGATGACTTCTATCCACGCGAAAAGTCGCGACAACGCTCGCACGCCCATGCAATGGGATCATTCCAAACATGCAGGATTTACAGATGGCTCACCGTGGCTCGACGTAAATCCGAACTACAAAGACATTAACGTGGCTCAATCGCTAGACGATCCCAATTCCATTTTTCATTACTACAAGCAACTCATTCAATTAAGGAAAGAGTATGATGTGATTGTTCATGGAACGTATGATTTAATTCTGAAAGATCACCCATCCCTTTTCGTATATACAAGGACACTAGGAAAACAGCAGCTGCTCGTCCTAAATAATTTCTACGGTGAGGAGTGTGACTTCACGTTACCTCAGTCTATTTCTTATGAATCAAAAGAACTGCTCATCAGCAACTATTGTGGAAATCAAAATGAAGACATCGAAAACATTCATCTTCAGCCGTACGAATCAAGAGTTTACTTGCTAAAAATGTAGTGAGAGGGGTCAGGCTCGAGCCTGACCCCTCTCACAAACAAAAGGAGCTTAATGTCCGCCGTTGGCGGACATTAAGCTCCTTTTTATCTATTGAACTTCATTAACAACTACAATACTTGTTTATTCAGACTATCATCCGCATACATCTTCTCAAGCTCAGTTAACGTAAGCTCGTGTAACTTACTAAGATCTTTCCGATTATCAGGTGAATTTAGTAGCTTACGAATTAGGTAGGTTCGACGATCAATCATGCCTTTACGGAGTTGGACTCCCATGAACACAACCTCCTTCCTTTACTATCCCATTTGCCTCTAGCATAACGTGTTTGAGCTCTTGTGTGTGTTAAGAAATTGTGAAGAAATTAACAAAGAATGTGTGAAGAGGGGGTCAGGCACGAGCCTGACCCCCCTCACAAACAAAAATGCCATAAAGTCCGCCTCAGGCGGACTTTATGGCATTAACTCTTTCATTCTCTACCTCGCATACACATGCTGCCCAATCGTCTTAATCACTTCACGTGAATAAATCCACTCATCCGAAACGCCGCTCGGATTGTAGTAATACGTCGCGCCTCCAGACGGATCCCATCCAAAGTAAGCATCCTTCGCAGCGCGGTAAGAAGAAGCATCAGGCGTGAGCCAATACTGGCCATCATTTAGCGCAGTAAATGCGTTTTGCTGATAAATTACCCCGTATGTACTTCCTGGAAATGCGGAAGATTGAACGCGATTCAGAATAACAGACGCCACAGCAACCTTACCTTTATAAATCTCACCACGTGACTCGCCATGAACAACGTGAGCGATCATTTCAAGATTACTCAGCATGTTCAGCGTATTCGTTCCAGCAATACCATCCGCGCTAAGTCCGAAATCCGCTTGGAAATCGCGAACGGCTTCTTCCGTAACCGAACCATAGTAGCCCGTTGGTGTCGTGTGGAAATAATCGAGCTTCTCCAACACCCTTTGCATGTGCTCAACCTCTGATCCTCTCGACCCCTTATCCATCATTGCAGAAGCACTGTCTTCAAAAACGAATAAATAAAAGCATGAAGCAAGGACTAGAGAACCAAGTACGTGTACAAATTTCATTAGCAAACTCCTCTCAAATAAGTTATTCCCCATTATAATACAGGAAATGGAGGGAAGATATGGAACAGAGTACCTTTCTTCATTTATACCAAATCCTATCGAAAGTCTAGTTTTATCCAGAATCTAACTTTCATAAAGGTACATGTACCTAATAAAGAGAGCGATCCTACATGCTCCTGACCCCTGAACGAAAAACATTCCTCTGGTTCCGTACAAACAGCTCCCTGATCCAAGTTTCCCCATCAGCACCTGGATTTGCACAAACAAACTCCTGCCCAATCCCAGTCGAAACAGTACACCCATCAGCATCCTCTTGCCACGTACGATGGTGAACCTGACTAATATTCTGATAAAGAAACGAAGGTAACCGCCACGTACCATGACGCCCATCAAGCCGATCAGACAACCGCAATCCTTCATTTAATGTCGTAAAATAACCACACCCAGGTATCCCAAGATCTTCAAACAACCATTCATCCGGCACGTACACATAATTTAATTTCGAAAAGGCATCTTTCGTTACGTGAGGATGACGCTCGAGTCCATACTTATCCGAAGCCGTTTGCGCATCCGCATACGTTTCAATCCGCTTTTTCACCTTCATCCATCCGTACAAAAAGTGTCCTTTTCGAGCTTTACCAATCGCCTTAAAACCCCCGAAGAAAAGAAACAAATCCCCATCCGCCACATTCATTTTCCGCAAATGAGGCGCCGCATTTGCCTGACCGAATCCTCTGCCGATCGGAAACTGACTTGCTTCCGAAATCCAGGGGGGTCTTCCAAGCATCGGGTCAAAATGCGCATAAATATCCGGGTCGTCGATCTCTCGCTTATCATCGCCTACCTTGATCTTAGAAGTTCGATAGATCTCCTGATAAACATCACTAGCATTCGTCCCAACGCCCCCTAAATACCCTCGTTCCAACGGAATCTCATCATACCTAATCCTTGCCTGAAATACTTCCTTACGCTCAGGTATCGGCAACCAAATGTATCGACCCGTCGTCTCATCGTACGGTGATAGTCTCCCGCCGCTTCCTGCATCGAATCCTTTTCGACTTAGCACAAGCTTCATTGTACCGCTCCTTTTTTAGAAGTGACTGGATACTCCTTTCGTCGTGGTCAGCGAACATCCTTTTTAATTGTAAAAATAATCCTAGGATTAAATAGAGTAGGACCGAGACACTGATCTGGTCTTTGTTAAATTAACTCTTTCATTCGACAAAAAACGCTATAGCTATAAAGGCGGTTTCTATATATAATCTTCTTAGCGTTTTAGAAACGGAAGGGTGATGAAGGAGCAGGGGACATGCTCGTTTTGCTTAAAAAATGAGAATGATAGGGGAAAAGAAACGAATGAAAAAAGCACTTGGACTATTATCAACCGCCATCCTAGCAGGAAGCCTTATCGGTGGGCCTGTTGCCTCTGCTTCCACCCATGATGCGCTTATGAAGAAGGCGCAGAAAATTTCCATGAACGATGATTACGATGAGTGGGAATATATTTCTGAAGTAGAACCAAATAATAGTTTCAAAGAAGCAAACGTCCTTATAAGCGATGACGTGGCGACGGGGAAACTAATTGATCAAGACGAGGATTTCTATAAACTTGAAGTCGAAGCAGACGAACCAGTCTCTCTGTCTTTCGGAGCGGGGACGGACGAAGAAGAGCCAACGATGGAGCTATGGGTCGATCTTTATGATGAAAACCAAAACAAACTAACACCGGACTTTGAAGATGGCGAATACGGTTACTACGGCGCAATCGAAGAGCTTGAGCCAGGTACCTACTATTTTCGAGTGACGGATACGGCGAATAAAAACAATAACGTAGATTACTATTTTTCGGCATTCACGTATTCAGATGATCCAGTTGTCATGAGAATTGCAGGGGAAGATCGCTACGAAACAGCGGTCGAAATAGCGAAAACGGGATTTGAGGAAGGGTATACGCCTGAAGTTGTGCTTGCGACAGGACAAAACTTCCCTGACGCTCTTGCTGGAGCGCCTCTTGCACTTCAAATGGGTGCGCCAATCCTTCTTTCGCCAACAAAAGAGTTACCGGCTTCTGTAAAAGAAGCGCTCGCCTATTTTGGAACCGAGCACGTGACGATTCTTGGTGGGGCAACAGCGATCTCTAAAAATATCGAAAAATCTCTCACAAAAATGGGCATCGATTACAATCGCATTGAAGGAAAAGACCGCTACGAAACAGCTGCCAAGATCGCAAAGGAAATCGATCCGTACTTTAGTGACACGGCATTCGTCACGTACGGAGGAAACTTCCCGGATGCACTATCTGTCGCTTCCGTTGCAGCTTCACAGGGAAGTCCAATTCTCTTAACGAAAACAAAAGAGCTACCAGACGTAACAGCGAAAGCATTGAAAAACTACAATGACACGTACGTTATTGGTGGAACAGCAGTCGTAAGCAACACCGTCTTCAACAAATTACCGCATCCAAAGCGGATCGCAGGAGACAACCGCTACGACACGTCAGTTCAAGTCGCAAGACAGCTTGATATGCCAGGTGAATTCGTGAATCTAGCAACCGGTGAAAACTACGCCGATGCTCTTTCCGGCTCAGTTCTAGCCGCAAACTTCTACGAGCCCGTTCTCTTAACAAAGAAAAATGAGCTACCAGAGGAAGTAAAAGATCTCTTTATCGACAAAGAAACATTCTTCTTCACAATCTTCGGTGGACCGAATGCGGTCAGTGAAGACGTAGAGGATGAGATTTGGGAGATGTTTGAATAAAGAAGTAGACGGTCAGCACTCGCTGACCGTCTTTTCATTTTGATTTTCGTCTTTTGTTTTTATCTTTATCTTTTGTGTTTGAAGGGGGTCAGGCTCGAGCCTGACCCCCTTCAAAGACAAAACCCTCACTAAATCCACCCCACACGGACACAATTCACCTCACTCTCAAGTGCTATCCCTACCAATAGTCCCATATACTGGTTGAAGGAAATTGCCAAGCGACTTGTTAAGGGGGCGAAACGGGTGTATCATTGCACCAATTGCGGAAAGAAATTAGAGCGAAATCGAGAATTTTGTACAGGTTGCGGGCAGTCGGTTCAACAAATGGAGAAGACCATGCCATCGAGAGTGAAAAGAAAAGGTCCGTTCACAAAACCTATGATCGGTATCGCTTTATTCGTCCTTATCGGCTTGCTTGTAGGCGGCGCATTCTATATTGGAGGCAAATATAGCTCCCAAAAAACATCAGATGTGAGTAATGATTCAGCTCTCAAAACAGGCGAAGTGTCAACTAAAGACGATAAAAGTAAAGCAAATCAAAATAAAGCAAAAGAAGAGCCACAAGAAACATCAGAAGCAGAAGCAAAACCAGACCCCAATCAAGAAAGAACGCCAGAGAAAAACGACTCCGATGCAAACATGAAAACCCTAGACATCGACAGCGCCATTGATGAGCTGAATAACCTATCCATTCACGCCAATGGAAGAGACATCTCCTTAGGCGAATGGGATATCACAAAGAACGACGGAAAACTCTTGATTCAAGCGGATAAAATTCCATCTGCTAACCTGGAACATATTTTTACGCTCTACGATCAGCAGAATTTAGCTCCGATTAAAAAGTGGTCAATCGAAGTGCTACACATTGCACAAGCATTAGAAAAACAAATGCAGGTAGATTGGAACATTAGCGTCGGCAATGAATGCGTCGGTCAGTATCCACTTACTCTTCCACCAGCCGTTATTAGCTGGTATTCTGGCTCCTGCGGCTATTCCATTCCTGTTTTAAAAGCATCTAACTGGGGAGAGATGACATTATTCATTGATGAAAAAATGATGTCGGGATACACAGCGGATCCTGTGTTTGATTACATCGAAAGCACCAGTTCCTATCTGTTACCACACAGTGATGTTATCAAACTATCTGAAAGTGAACTCACTTCCTTTAACAAAGACGAACTACGGTTAGCTAGAAATGAAATCTTCGCTCGTCACGGATATATGTTCAAATCAGATGAATTAGAAAGTTACTTCGCTGAAAAAACCTGGTATTTCCCTGATCCTTACTACGATGGCTCATTGAATAGCATTGAAGAGTACAACGTAAAGCTAATTGAAGATTTGGAGGAACTTTACTAGTGAATCTCAAAAGAAAAAAGTCGATTATCATTGGTTCGATTATCATCGTTGGCCTCTTCTTATCCTTTTTAATCTTCCATAATGCGCGGGAGACAAGTCAGGTTGAAGTAAGTCAAGAGCCATCACAGCTAATCGTTAAAGATGATCAAACAAAAAAGACAGTAGCTCTTAAAAAAGAAGCAGAACCCAAAAGAGCACTACCTACTCCCAGTCCAAAGAAAAATTTCACCATCGTCATTGATCCTGGCCACCAGCAACATGCCAACAACGATCAAGAGCTAATTGCTCCCGGAAGCAAACAAATGAAGGGGAAGGTGTCCTCAGGTACAAGTGGGGTCAGTACAGGAAAACCAGAGTACGAACTAACGCTGGAAGCAGCTTTGATCCTTGAAGAATTACTGACGGAGCGTGGTTTTCACGTTGTTTTAACAAGAAAGGAAAACATCGTAGATATTAGTAACAAAGAAAGAGCAGAAATGGCGAACGAACATCAAGCAGACTTGTTTATCCGGTTACACGCAGATGGATCGAATGATAGTAGCGTAAAAGGATTTCATATTCTCACTCCAGCCGAAGGTCATGCTATGCATAAACAAAGTCTTCAAGCTTCCAAAGCGATCTTCAGTGCTGTTCAACGTGATCGGTCAATCGACACGAATGGTATTTCGTTTCGAAGTGATATCACAGGATTTAATTGGTCTCAAGTCCCGACAGCGCTGATTGAAATGGGTTTTATGACAAATACAGAAGATGATCAAAAGCTCGCTAATGAGGAATACCTTCGTAATTTAATGACTTCTATTGCAGAAGGTATTGTTCTTTTTAGGAAGTGAGTGTTTAACGCTATTGATTGATTAGTCAATAAGCTAAGTTAAAGCCGTAATATTTTCAACAAAAAGAAGGCCGGATCAATCGCTGGCCATCTTTTTGTTTCGGTAAATTTTAGGGATACCAGACTACATATTCCTTAGAAACTCCTATATCTTCGTAGCCTTCAACACACCATTCTCCACCGTAATCCGATAATTACTCCCACTACTCTTTACAACGAGGTAGCGATTTTCATCATTATATTTCATTAACTTTGGTTTTCCGTTGGCGTTAAGAGCAACATTTGGCTCGGTACTCGTAAGGTTGAGTGAGCGAATATTTTCAAGATATACGTAGTCTTCACCGGCAGAAGTAGTGTGTAAGAGTTTTAAATTTCCTTCTGTGACTTGTTCATTCATATCGTGGGCATAGATGACTCCATTGTTGATGGCTTGAAAAACGTAACCCGGAACATCACAGGCAATACCATACAGATCAAGACCTAGTAAACGAAGAGATCCCTTTTGGGTTGGAGAACCTGCAATGCCTTCTACACGTAGTAGTCCTCTGTTACTTGTTTTCATATTGACGCCTTCAATATGTGCTGATAGAAGTGTAATGTTTCGACAGTACTTGAAGTGAAAAGCTGAATCAACATTCGACCATTCTGCATTCAATTGAATCATAGTACTTTCTGAAAGCTCTTCAAAATAAAATGGTGTAACGGTACCAGAAAAACGGTTGTCTCTTAAGCCATTATGACAATATAGGTTTGAGAAGACGTTCCCTGTATTTGCTCCGCTACGTGCCTTTAAATGATAAGCATTACGCGAATACCAGAAAGTGTAGAGGTTTTCAAAGTTGTTTGAAAAGACATTTCCACCAATAGTGCTGGTCGGGTCAATATAGATTGCTCTAGTAACAGAGATAAATCGTAAATTTTTAAAAGTAGAATGAGCGATTTGACCTAAGAATAGAATCGCATTTCGTTTATCTTGTGGAGCCCAATCGTTATAGGATAATTCCATATCACACAGTTTCGTGTTAAAGCCATCTTCAAATTTAATAAGTGGCGCGTTCATTCCAGCAATTCCAATAAGCCCGCTAGTTCTCATCCCTAATCCGATTAAATATTTATATGAAGTGGAAGTGAGGGTACCATTTACAAAATATTTACCAGGAAAGAGAATATAGTTATTTTCGTCAATCGCTTTTTGAATGGCAATTCGGTTTGCTGTTGCTTTCGTCACATCATTCGGAATGGCGCCATAATCTTCAACAGAAATACCAGTATAGCCTGAATCTGTAGATGGAGGTGTAGTAGAAAATATTTCTTTTGGGACCGTAATTTCAAGATCTCCATTTTCGTCAAACTGATAATTAATCTCCTCTTGCACTTCTTTTCCTCCTTCTGATTTAAATTTTTTTAATAGATATTTCCTACGCCGTTATCGATTACTTTACTAGTAGGGAAATTTCTCATAGTAAAGATGTTTTTCGAACTAGTAGACGATAAAAGTACGATGGTGTTAGAAGTAGTAATTTTTGCTAGATCCCAAACCATGCCGCTAAATTGATTGTTCATTCCGGTAATATTAAATAGCATTTTGGTTTTACTAGAAGGTTGTAATTGCATATTAGTAAATTGATTCCCGCTACATTCATTAGGGACGGTTAAGCCAGATGATAGCTGAATGAAATTGACACAGTCGTCAATCGTAAGGTTTGTAAAACGATTGGCATTCACATAACTTACGCCTCTAGTTGGTTTAAGAGCTTCCAGTTTAATAGCAGTTTCCATACCAAGAATTTGGGCATTTTCGAAATTAACAAATGAAACTTCATGATTTTCACCGTTCGCGTAGCAATGGATGCCTATTCCTTTATAGCTGCCTGACCAGTTGTTAATAATCGGATTTACGACTCCTGCACGAAACCAGGAGTTAATGAATTTATGCTTTCCATCTACATAGATTGCTGCTGAATTAAAATCAGTTGAGTCGATATAGATATTAGGGTTAATAACCATTGCATCTCGTTCAAGTTCAATAACATTAAAGTTTCCGTATACAAGAAAACGAGTTTTTCTTTGGAAGATTAGTTCTACGCCCTGTTTGACGATTACTGTTGAACTGATCAAATAGTCTTTATTCTCAAGTTCAACTTTATAAGTTTTATTTGTAATGGCATTTTGAATTAAATCATTAATGGAATTAGTACTTGGAGGGGTAGAAGAATTGAATATTTCTTTCGGTACATTAACTACAAAATCGCCAGACTCATTAAATGAGTGAGTGATGTCCATTTGTATCCTCCTATTCAGTTTTAGAAGTTCTAAAATCGTCGTCTATTCAATCTAAAATGTTTATAAAAAAAGTAGAGTAATCATATATATAAGACGAGCCTTAATACATCATACGTATCGCTTAAAAAAGTGCTACAAAAATATAGTAGAATAGAACGGTTTTTTTCGTGAACTCCACATATGGAATCCTTTTCCACAAAATGATGAAAAGATTAGATTGTGAAAGGAAAATTAAGTATATGAACGTGAAAATAAGAATGACGAGTCATTTTTTCAAAAAATAAGGGTTGCGTTTTATATAAAGAACAATATAATGATAATAAGTTCATTAAAAGAAACGGGTAAGAATGAAATGAGTTAGAATAGCAAGTATTCATAGATCATTGTTCTTTAATAAGAACGAAAATGCGAGGGAGATCGACTATTTTTTTATATGGAGGCTAAGATGGAAGAAAAGTTGAATTTAAAAGACTTATACAAGATGGTGAAAAAGCATTTCATCATGATTGCAGTAATCTCTCTATCCGCAATCATTATTAGCGGATGTGTGTCCAAATTCTTAATCACCCCAGTTTATCAGTCTTCAACCCAAATCCTCGTTAATCAAGCAGATTCAGAAAATATTTTTGATGTGAATGTTGTCAAATCTAACTTGGAACTGATTAACACGTATAGTGTCATTATTAAAAGCCCTATTACTCTTGAAGAAGTAAGGGAAAGACTTGATTTAAAACAAGAATTTGAGGATCTATACGAGCAAGTTTCAGTGAGTAGTCAAGAAGAATCGCAAGTGGTTGTCATTACAGTAGAAGATGAAAGTCCAAGGCAAGCTGTTATGATAACAAATACGATTGCAAAAGTATTTGAAGAAAAGATTAAAGAAGTAATGAAAGTTGATAATGTGAATGTTCTTTATCCAGCGGTATTGAAGGCTGAACCTGATCCTGTCAAACCGCAACCTATTTTAAACATGTTGGTCGCAGGTCTTGCTGGGTTGTTCCTAGGAATAGGGATCGCTTTTGCGAGAGAGTATTTTGATAACACGATTAAAACAGAAATGGATATCGAAAGTAAGCTAGGTCTTCCGGCTTTAGGAGCTATATCTAAAATGAAAGAACATGTTCACAAAGATCATGTCGGAGAGATTAAAACGAAAAAGAAGGAACTAGGAGGGAAAATCATTGGGTCTTAGAAAGCAAAAGATCAAAACAAGCCAAATGTTAGTGACGCACCTGAATCCTAAGTCTCCTATATCGGAGCAATATCGAACCATACGAACAAACATCCAATTTGCATCTATTAATGAAACCATTCAAACCTATATGGTGACTTCTCCTATGGCAGGGGAAGGCAAAACCACAACGATCACTAATCTAGCCGTTGTGATGGCCCAGCAGGATAAGAAGGTGCTTATTATCGATGGTGACACTAGAAAACCATCGATCCATTATACGTTTCAAAGAAGTAACCTTAGAGGAGTGACCAATGTTCTTACGGGCCAAATCCCTTTTAAGACGGCAGTAGTAGCAACTGCGGTTCCTAATCTTGACATTTTAACGAGTGGGCCTATCCCTCCAAACCCTTCAGAATTATTGGCTTCACCTCAAATGGAACGGCTTTTGAAAGAAGCGTGTCGTTATTATGATATCGTCTTAGTTGATACGCCCCCTGTCTTAGTAGTTTCGGATGCCCAAATTATGGCGAATCGATGTCAGGGGTCGATACTTGTGGTGAATAGTGGGAAAACAGAATCTGATGCCGCGATACAAGCAAAAGATGCACTCGTTCACTCTAAAGCAAAATTATTAGGTGTTGTGCTTAATCGTAAAAATAACCGTAGAGATAAAACGTTTTACTATTATGGACGTCAATGAGAACGTTCTTTATTTTTTTTACGATTGTTCTTAATTGAGATCGATCGAGAAATTTATAAAGAACTGATCATAAATACTACTAGAAAGAAAGGGTCGATGTTATGAAACTGGTACTGTTGTCGGGTGGATCTGGCAAGCGATTATGGCCACTATCAAATGATTCACGCTCAAAGCAATTTTTGAAAGTACTTAAGAATGATGAAGGTGAAATGGAGTCAATGGTACAACGTGTTTGGAAGCAATTGAAAGCTGTTGAACTTGATGATTCGGCCTTTGTTGCGACAAGTAAAGGGCAGGTAGACATGATTCAAAGTCAGCTAGGAGGAGACGTTCCTTTAATTATCGAACCGGAGCGAAGAGATACATTCCCGGCGATTGCCCTTGCTGCAACTTATTTATATTCGATAGCAGGTGTTGGATTAAACGAGACAGTTAGTGTTCTGCCAGTCGATCCATTTGTAAAAGATGATTTTTTTCAGCGCATTAAGGATCTAGAAGATGTATTAGAGACGTCAAATGCAGATCTAGCCTTACTTGGTGTTGAACCAACTTACCCTTCAGCAAAATATGGTTATATCATTCCAGAAAGCCCCATCCAAGAAGATGCCTCCCACCTTACGATCAGTCATTTTAAAGAAAAGCCTTCTGAGGAAGAAGCAGAACAATTAATTGAAAGAAATGCACTTTGGAATTGCGGCGTATTTGCATTCAAACTTGATTATATGATTAATTTACTTGTTCAAAAAGGTCTTCCTATTCATTATGAAGAGTTATCAAAACAATATGGACAATTGATGAAAACAAGCTTTGATTATGAAGTTGTTGAGAGAACGTCTAACATTGTGGCACTTCCTTATACAGGAACATGGAAAGATCTTGGAACGTGGAATACGTTAACGGAAGAAATGTCTACTCAGCAAATTGGAAAAGGTAAGCTTTGTGAGCTCTCATCCAATACCCATATCGTAAATGAACTTAATATTCCTGTAACGGTTCTTGGAATTAAAGATGCAGTCATTGCCGTAAGTCCTGATGGCATTCTTGTAACTGATAAGCAATCAAGTCCTCGAGTAAAAAATCTCATAAAAGATTTAATACAAAGACCCATGTTTGAAGAACGACGGTGGGGATGGTACAGAGTTCTTGAACATACGACTTATCCTGATGGGAATGAAGTACTAACGAAAAGAATAAGCGTGTTTGAAGGAAAAAACATTAGTTATCAGAGACATGCAAGAAGAAATGAAGTGTGGACAATCCTAAAGGGTGAAGGTCTATTTGCATCGGACGATGAAATGAAGTTTGTAAAAGCTGGGGATATCGTACAAGTGCCAGTTGGATGCAAACACGGGATTAAAGCATTAACCGATTTTGAGTTCATTGAAGTTCAAACGGGGATCGGTTTGGATGAAGGAGATACAGAGCGCATCCTTCTATCGTGGGATGAGATTGAAACACAGTGTGCACCTTTAAGATAAACGTACCAATGATAATGGATTTTTATTTCCTTGTTCTTTAATAAGAACGAAACCGTGTGCGATGGGAGGATGGTGGTTCAGTGGGAAAGTCTAATTTAGAAATGGAATCAGTAAAAACATACGCGAATGTTGGGAAGAGGTCTCTTGCCCCTTTACCACAAGGGTACTATATGGCGAAAAGAGTCATTGATTTTACTCTTGCTTTCATGGCACTTGTACTACTCTCGCCTGTTTTCTTATTCTTATGGATTATTTATTTATTTGATCATGGCCCAGTTCTGTTCAAGCAGAAGAGATATGGGAAAAACGGGAAGGTTTTTTATATTTACAAGTTTCGATCAATGGTAAGTGATGCGGAGGAAGTGTTGAAAAAAGATGTTTTACTCTATCAACGTTATCTTGCCAATAATTATAAGTTAGAACCACACGAGGATCCGCGTATCACCAAAATTGGCCGTTTCCTTCGAAAAACGAGTCTAGATGAATTACCGCAATTACTAAATGTACTAAAAGGAGAAATGAGTTTAGTAGGTCCGAGACCAATCGTTGATGAAGAACTGCAGCAATATGGGGATCGGAAGAACCATTTCTTATCTGTTAAGCCTGGGATGACGGGATACTGGCAAATTAGTGGAAGAAGCGCAGTTGGGTACCCAGAACGAGTGGATATAGAACTCTTTTATGTCTACAATCAGTCGTTAAAGTTAGATATGAAAATCATATTTGGTACATTTGGTGCAGTTTTGAAAAAACGCGGTGCTTATTAAGAAATGAAAAACGGTTCACTAACAAAATGAAGAATGGGGTGGCGCAGTTGAAAGGTATTATACTTGCTGGTGGTACGGGTTCACGTCTATATCCCTTAACAAAGGTAACGAATAAACACCTGCTCCCGGTTGGGAAATTCCCGATGATCTATCACTCGATTTATAAGCTAAAAGAAGCAGGGATTGAGGAAGTCATGATCGTGACTGGAAGAGAGCATATGGGAGATGTGGTGAACTTGCTTGGAAGTGGAGCGGAGTTTGATATGAACTTTACTTATCGCGTTCAAGATGCTGCTGGAGGTATTGCAGAAGCATTGGGACTTGCACGAACATTCGTCCATAATGAGCCGATGGTTGTCATTCTTGGGGATAACATCTTTCAAGATAACATAGGACCCTATGTAAAGAATTACATGAGTCAAGGTAAGGGAGCAAAGCTACTACTTAAAGAAGTGGAAGATCCCGAAAGGTTCGGAGTCCCTCAAATATTAGGAGATTATATTGTAGCCATTGATGAAAAACCAATAAAACCTAAATCACGTTTTGCAGTAACAGGGATCTATATGTATGACGCTACTGTTTTTGATATCATTGATAAACTTGTTCCTTCAGAGCGAGGAGAGCTCGAAATTACGGATGTTAACAATGCCTATATTGCTCAGGGTACGTTAACTTTCAATAAATTAGAAGGGTACTGGACGGATGCAGGAACACACTCTTCTCTTTCAAAAGCGAACCTTCTCGTTCAAGACATCGATTTTAGTCCCCTGTTTAGTAGGGAAACAGCTTTAATCAAATAGTGGGAGTAAGGGGGGATTATGATTGAAGAAAATAGAAACAAAACTTGCAGGGTTGGTTATAATTGAACCCATTCAGCATAAGGATCCGCGTGGGTTTTTTATGGAAAGTTACCAAAAGAAGAACTATGAACAGTTAGGAATCGATTGCTCGTTTGTTCAGGATAATCAATCGCTTTCGAAAGATATAGGGGTCATTCGAGGACTTCATTATCAGAAAGAGCCTTATGCGCAATCGAAGCTTGTCCGTGTCCTATCAGGAGCCATTTTTGATGTGGCAGTTGACTTGAGACCAGACTCACCAACATATGGGGAGTGGGAAGGAGTTCTCTTATCCGAAGAGAATAACAGGCAGTTATTTGTGCCGAAGGGGTTTGCTCATGGTTTTTGTACTCTAAAGCCCCACACACAAGTATTTTATAAAGTCGATCAATATTATAGTAAAGAACACGATAGTGGGATCAGATGGAATGATCCACAAATCGGTATCGAGTGGCCAGTATTAGATCCAATCTTATCCCATAAAGATAGGCTTCATCCTTATTTTGATTCCATTCAAATCTATCAAAAGTAAACGGAGGAAAACGATGAATGTTTTGATTACAGGAGGATGCGGTTTTATTGGCAGTAATTTTGTTAGGTATATGGTAGAACGTTATCCAACGTATACGTTTATTAATTTGGATGCCTTAACATATGCAGGCAATGCAATGAATCTTGAAGATATAAATGAACGTGGAAATTACCACTTTGTTGAAGGGAACATATGTGATTCGAAGCTAGTAGACTCTTTGATTCAAAATTGGAAAGTTGACTTCATCGTAAATATGGCTGCTGAATCTCATGTGGATCGCAGCATTACGGAACCAAGTATTTTTGTGCAAAGTAATGTGCTTGGCACACAGGTATTATTAGAGGCAGCAAGGCGTTACAATGTTGGGAAATTTGTACAGGTATCAACAGATGAAGTGTATGGCTCATTAGGAAAAGAAGGTCTTTTTACAGAAGAGACACCTCTATCACCAAACAGTCCTTATTCAGCAAGCAAAGCTTCAGGTGATTTCCTTGCCCGATCATACGGAGAAACGTTTGGACTACACGTAAACATTACGCGCTGTTCAAATAACTATGGACCGTTCCAATATCCAGAGAAATTTATTCCTCTGATGATTACAAATGCGTTTGAAGGAAAGTCTCTTCCTATTTATGGAGATGGTTCAAATGTGCGCGATTGGCTCCATGTTGAAGACCACTGTCGAGCCATTGATGCTGTTATTCATAAAGGTCAATCAGGAGAAGTGTATAACATTGGCGGTAATAATGAATGGACGAATTTGAATCTTGTTAAAAAAGTCGTAGAAATCATTGGAGCTTCTGAAGAATTGATTACGTTTGTGACAGATCGTGCAGGACACGATCAACGTTATGCTATCGATCATACTAAGATTACGAAAGAGCTTGGCTGGAAGCCTACTTACACATTTGAAGAAGGACTGAAAGAAACGATCAGTTGGTATTACAATCATGATTCCTGGTGGAAGGTGTTAAAAGAAAATCCTGCCCACGTCACTTCTACTAGTTAAAATGAAGAAAAAAGTGATGATAACAGGTGCTGGGGGACAGGTAGGTAGTCAATTTTCTAGCGTGCTGAACAGCTTACCGTATGACGTGTTTTCGTATACAAGAGAACAACTTGATTTAACAAATTATGATGCTGTTTCACAAGAGGTAGCTCGGTGTCATCCAGATATCATCATTAACTGTGCTGCGCTAACGGATGTTGATCGAGCAGAACACAATGAAAAACAAGCTTATACGATTAACGCCTACGCAGCGAAATATTTAGCTGATGAAGCGAGGCAAATTGGTGCGAAACTTGTCTACCTTAGTACGAATTACCTTTTTGATGGTAATGGGGATGTTCCTTATAAAGAGGGAGATACGCCTGCTCCAATTAACATTTATGGACAAAGTAAACTCCTTGGTGAACAGTTCATTAAGCGAGCGATGAAAGATTACTTTATTATTCGCACCTCATGGATCTTTGGTTTGACAGGGAAAAACTTTTTTCATTATGTTCTTGCTGCTTCACAACAAAAGTTACCTATTCATATTGTAGGTGCTCAAATTAGTAGCCCCACTTATTCAGATGATCTTGTTTCCATTACGATAAAGTTAATGGAAACTGAGAACTTCGGTACTTACCATGTTACGAACAGTGGTACGTGTACTCGCTATGAATTTGCAGAAGCGATTTTAAACTTAGCAAACTATGAGGGGATTCTTCAAAAGGTAGATACTAGTTCACAATCTGCGATGAGGCCAGCCTTCTCTGTTCTTGCGCATCAAGAACTGCATTCTCTAAGAATAAAACCACGACATTGGAAAGAAGCGTTATCTGACTGCATGTCTTTAAAAAGCGGGGTTAGTGATGGGAAACTCTAAAAAAAATTCAGTGGCGATTATTTTATTAAATTGGAATAGCTATAAAGATACGTATGAGTGCTTAAAGTCGCTAGAGAATTTAGCATATGAATCCTTTCACGTATTCGTTGTTGATAACGCCTCAACTGATCATTCGTACGAAAAACTAGTAAAAGACGGAGAGTTAGGGGTTTTCCGGTCAGAGGTGACATTCATTCAGTCTGGAGGGAATCTTGGCTTTGCTGGTGGGAATAACGTAGGAATCAAACAGGCTTATGAGCTAGGTTATGATTACATCTGGTTGCTAAATAATGATACGACTGTGGATGAGCATTCGCTCAGTACTTTGATCACAGTGATTGATAAAGATGAACGCATTGGAATTGTGGGTTCCAAAATTTATTTTGCGGATACAAATCTTCTCTGGTTTGCTGGAGGACAAGTGAATTATTATTCAGGCTCTACCCATCACGTTGGTTATAAAAAGAAGGATAAAGGGCAGTATGACAAAATCAAACATGTGCAGTACATTGTGGGATGCAGCCTTTTATTTCGAAGAGAGCTAATCGAATCTGTTGGCTATTTAGAAGAAGATTACTTTCTTTACTATGAAGACACGGATTGGAATATTCGAGCTTCTAGGAAAGGGTGGGATATTCTCTATGTGCCACAATCGATTGTCTATCATAAGGTGTCTAGTTCTTCTTCTTCCAAAGATGTTGCTCCTTTTTTCGCTTATTACAATATCCGAAATGCTTATCTGATGATCCAGCGAAATGAAGGGAAATTTGCACAATTCAGTGCTGCAATTCATGTAATTTGGAAGGTCATTGAATACCTTGCTCGGATGATTGTTAAGAATCAGGAAGGAAAACGAAGACGGAGCTATCTTATTATGTTAGGTGCGTTAGATGGCTTTAGGGAAAGAATAGGAAAGAAAGAGCTTCAAGCTAAATAGGAGTATGGATAGAAATGGAGAGGAGCAAGAGATTCTATGAAGAAATGGATGATTGCAAGTTTTGTTGCAATCGCTCTGATTATAATTGGGTATACCTTTTTTCAATCAGATGGTAGCAAGCGAACGATCCCTGTGAATGCAGATGATGGTCAGACAGATTATGCTGAACCTGATCGTATTAATGTGAAAGACTATGGGGCAAAAGGTGATGGGGAAACGGACGATACAGATGCGATCATGAGCGCACTTGAAGATGGACCTTATTTATTTTTCCCAGCAGGCACTTATAAGGTATCTAAGTCTTTCTCAATTGATCAAAATAAAATTCATGGTGCTGGGATGGCTAGTACGGTGATTATGAGTAGCGCAGATGCTCCCATCTTTACAATTAATGGATCGAACAACGACATAAGAGACTTAACGCTACAGTATGAAGACTGGTATCAAGACGAGCATCCTGAGAGAAATGCCATTGTCTTTGAAGGAGAAATCGGACACTCAAGCTTTGAGAATCTTAAAATCCTCTCTGTTTATCGTGGCTTTTATGTGCTTCCTTCTTCAAAAGAGACAAATCATGCGTTCTCACTTAACTTACGTAATATCTATGTGTTTAACTACGCAAAGAACGCTCTTCATTTCTCACCTTCAAGTGGAGGGCTATCAGGTAGTGTTATGGAAAACATTTATACTCATAATGGACTTCGAGATGATCGATATGATGAGAAAGTGGTGCCATATGTATTTGAGAACTTGTCTGAATTAACGCTGATTCAAGTAAACGCGGAATGGTCAGATATTACGACTGCATTTAGCTTTAACGATTGTAGGAATGTGGTGATGATTAGTCCGCATATTGAAGGAACGGACATGTTCCAAGATGGTTCCTATTTTGATGTCCATAATTCAAATGTGAAAGTAATGGGGAATGACTTGATTAACAATGCCGTACATTCGGATAGTTCCATTTTTAAAGTGTATGGAAATTCGACTTTATCAGTAGACGGTGTTCATACGATGGAGACGAAACAAGAAAAAGGTTCACTTTCTGTCCTTACAACCGTTTCAGATGAGCAAAACTCCGCGTACATTGATCGATTCGAAGGAGATGTCGATCAGGTAGGGTCTTCAAGTAGCCTTTCCAATAGTGATGGGACTCCAGTGATGAAACGATTTAATGATGATCAGTATTATCAGAAATTAGGTGTTCACAGTGAGAGTAAATTACCTACCCCTTCCGAAAGCATGCGGGGCAGAGTAATCCTAGTGGAAAATGGGGGAACGGATGAACTGTTTGTATGTGTGAAAGAGGGAAATACGTATAAATGGGAAAAGCTTTAATTTTACATTTGTTCGATTTAAAGTACAAAAAAGAGCAATATGTGATAAAAAGAAGTATTTGGAAGTAAATAAAGTTTATCGCTATAAAAACAGGCGATTTCAACCCTTTATTGTTCCTTTTATTATCAGTATACTAATGTTAATTGTTCAATATAAAGAACGAAATAGTTCTTGTTAAAGATTAGGAGGAAGAAGCAAAATGAAACTGGATCACACATTAACGACTGAGCGCTTTTTGCTTCTTCTCTTAATTATTTTACTCGTCTTTTTTCAACGACTCGGTGTAACAGTTGGTGGGATGGTTGTTCCTCTACTTTTCTGTTTAGGAATGCCGATCATTCTTCTATTGTTCTTATTCAACCGATTGCTAGTCGATTCTCGTAAATTTTATCTCTACATCATTGCGCTCGTTTGTGTATTAGCTTCAAGTGTTTACTCGCTTTTTATTAGCTCAACCTTTAGCATCACTTCGTTACTTTTTTTATTAGTGTTTTATCTGCCCATCATTTTCATCTATAAAGATCAAGAGCATTTTTATTTTTTACTCAGTACTTTTCAGAAAGTGATGGTGTTCATTACCGTTATCGGTATTTTTCAATTTCTGTTTCAATTCATTGGGAATTTTATTGATCCCTTTGAAACGCTTCCACCAACAGTAATGCTTCAAGGATACAACACACACATTCCATTAGTATTTGGTTCACCTATCTTTAAATCTCATGGCATGTTCTTATTAGAGCCATCGTTTTATTCAAAATTTATTGCAACAGCGATCATTATCGAATTTTTTTATTTCAAACGAATGAAGCTGATTCTCTTGTTTGTCATTGGCTTATTATTTGGCTTCTCAGGAACCGGTATCATTCTCCTCTTGTTAGCAGGACTACCGATCTTGTTCCAAATGAAATTCAAACAGATTGCGCCGATCATTGCATTGGCTATTGTTCCAATCTATTTCTTTCTAACAAGTGATTATGGGACGCTGATGATTGGGAGGTTAGAAGAATTTACGAATCCAGAGAGTAGTGCTTACATTCGGTTCATCGCTCCTTATCTTGCATACACAGAATTTCTACAAATGCAGCATATTTCAACCATTATATTTGGTACAGGACCTGGTACGTTAGATGCCTACCAGGGATTTACCTATACATTTAATGAAGATATCCCTTTAAAACAAGCCCATAGTCTAGCCTTTATTAAATTATTAATTGAGTATGGTCTTCTTGGTGGGATTGCCTTTGGGACATTAATTCTCCACGCATTCTTTGTGAATGTTCATAACAAGGTTCTCGCTTTTGTCATGTTTGTGAACTATGCCGTACTATCAGGCGCTTTGTTAGAAGCCGTCACATTCTACCTTTGTTATATTCTTGGCATGATGTTTACAGCCCAAGAGACTGTTCAGAAAACCAAGGAAGTTACAGATTCCTATCAATCGATCTACTTAATCGACCAACGGAGGTAATCAATATGCGTATAATGGTTCATGATTATGGCGGTTATTCCTTTCCAATTCAACTTAGTCGTTCCCTTGCAGAACGAGGTCATGACGTGATTCACGTCTTTTCTCAATCAGTGCTATCGCCACAAGGTTCTTTGAAGCGAAGGACAGATGACCCGCCCACTCTCTCATTTAAAGGAATCTCACTCTCGAACATCATCGAAAAACAGTCTTATGTGAAAAGACGTAAGCAAGAAATTGAATATGGTCATCTTTTGGTTAAAGAAGTAAGGGAATGGGGCCCTGATGTTGTACTATCAGGAAACACCCCGTTGGACACACAGAAACTATTAATGAAGCAATGCAAAGTGAACGATACGAAGTTTATTTTCTGGATACAAGATTTGTATGGCGTTGCGGTCGATCGCATATTAAGAAAGAAAATTCCATTGATTGGTTCAATGATCGGGAGTTACTATGTTAATTTGGAACGAAATTTACTTCGAAAAAGTGAAGACATTATATTGATTACGGAAGATTTTAAAAAGCAAATGAATCGATGGAAAATCGATAAGAACTTACATGTGATCGAGAATTGGGCACCTCTTGAAGACTTGCCTATAAGGAAAAAGGATAATGAATGGTCGAGGAAACATGGCCTCCATCAATCCAAATGCATTGTGTACTCCGGCACCCTGGGGATGAAACATAATCCATCACTCCTTCTAAATCTCGCTGTTCGTTTTAATGAACAAAATGATGTGAAAGTGGTCGTTGTTTCTGAAGGAGCAGGGGCAGATTGGTTGAAAGAGCAAAAGGAGAAAAGGGGATTAGAAAATCTCCTGATCTATGGATTTCAGCCATTTGATCAAGTTGCGAATGTACTTGGATCGGCTGATTTACTTGTTGCGGTCCTTGAGCCGGATGCGGGTGAATTCTCTGTTCCATCAAAAGTGTTGACCTATCATTGTGCAGGAAAGCCAATGCTTCTTAGTGTACCTGAAACGAATTTAGCTGCAAAAATTGTAAGGCGTGAGAATTCAGGTAAGGTGGTGGCGCCTCATCAATCGGAAGAATTCCTCAATCATGCGGAAGAACTTATAAGTGACGAGATCACTTTAAAGAAAATGGGTTCCAATGCACGAGCATATGCAGAAGAAGCATTCGATATTAAGCGCATAACAGACAAATTTGAATCAGTCATCGGATAAACAAGTGGAAGCGGTGGTTACATTGAAGCAAAGTTTAAATGACCGAATGGATTGGATAATTGGAGGAAGAAGATCTTTGAGAGGATTGGAAAGGCCATGGTAAGACAGCTGATTTTAAGAATGAAGGATAACCCGCTTTCAAATCGGCTGTTAAACCACGGAATCTGGGCCATGGCAGGGAAATTCGGTACCGTATTCTTAAGTCTACTTGTGAATTCTCTCCTGGCAAGAATTCTATCACCAGAAGAAGTGGGAATCTATTTTCTTCTTTTTAGTATTGTTACCTTTGGTAGTTATCTAGGGATGCTTGGGTTAAGACAGACGATTGTGAAGATGATTGCGGAGAATTTGGATGATCCCAATCGTGTGAAATTAATTATTAAACGAATGATGAAAATTGTGATTGCAGGGGCAGGCAGTATTGCTCTTTTTTGCACCTTGTTCTTTCAATCGATTTCAGCATACGTGTTCCAAATCAATCTTGTTGTTCCCGTTGTTGTGCTTGTCTCTTTCTGGATCCTGATTGATATTTTCCAGCAGGTAATTTCAGAAGGGTTTAGAGGGTTTCATAACATTAAGTTAGCATCGATTTTCGGAGGGTTTTTATCCAGTTTTATTTTAGTGATAAATTTGTTTCTTATTTATTTTCTAGGAGAAACGCGTTTAATCGTAGTTGTATCACTAATGGTCGTGTCCCTTCTTACTAGCGTAACAATTGCCGGATGGCTACTAAGAAAGCAGCTTAAGAAATTACGAGGGAACAATTCTGGCTTAGCGTTACCCTCCATTGAGACGCTCTCCTATCAAGGCATTTTGAAAGTTTCAGTTCCTTTAATGGTCTTTACGGTAACGGCGTTTCTATTAAATCAATCAGATCTTTGGATTGTTGGAGCGTTTGGTACAGAAGAGGAAGTGGCCATCTATGGTGCAGCTTTTCGGTTAGTTATGATTGTGGGAATGCCCATTGTTATTGCAGATATGATAACACCACCTTTGATTGCACAAATGAATGCTCAAAATAAGCTAAAGGAACTAGAAGGAACGTTACGAAATGTTTCGACGATCGCAAGCATACCAGCGATTGCTGTGATCATTATCTTCATGGCAGGAGGAACGCTGATCCTGGGGATCATCTTCGGTGAATTCTATAAAAGCGGTGCTGTGCTCCTATCGATCCTCTGTATCGGCCAATTGTTCAATGTGATTGGGGGAGCAAGCGGATCAACGTTAATGATGACGGGAAATCAGAAGTCCATCATGCTCATCACAGTCATCTCCAGCATTCTAATGATTGGAGGTAGTATCGTAGCTGTTCAAACCTATGGACCTGAAGGCGTTGCTGTAGTGAAGTCATCCGGATTGCTGTTACAAAATGTACTGATGATCTTAGTGACCAAAAAGAAGCTAGATATTTGGACGCACATCCAGTGGATTACGAAGCTCTCATTTCCAAAAGCGAAGGAAAGCTACGAGGTGAAATAAGCATTTTACTAAAGGTGAAAGGAAGCGATCATGTGAAAGTCTTATTTCTAAATGGCGATCATCCATGGGAAGGGCAGGATGGTTACTATAAACTAACCCGTCAAATACTGAGCATGTTAAATAAGGAGCATGATGTTCATTTGTTCGTTCTAGCCGGTAGTAAGGTAAAAGAGAATGCTGAGAAATATGATCTTGCATCGATGAATGTTCTCTTTAAAGCAAGAAAAAATAAAAAAATTTCACAAATACGTTCCTTCGCAAGTAGAGACTCTATGGTGACATGGCAGTTTAAGTATAAAGGCATTGTCGATCGCGTGAATGAGACGATTGAACAAATTCAACCAGATGTAATCATTCTCAATCATCTGCGCAGTGCCTGGATTGCGCCATACCTTAGTAGTTCTGCAAAAATGATCTACGTCGCTCATAATGCAGAAGCTCATGCGATTGGATCGATTTCTACTAATGAAAAAGGAATGATGAAACGACTTACGCATCTTGAATCGGAAAAGCTATCTAAAATGGAAGCAGAAGTTTTAGAAGCAGTAGATACGTGTGTCACGTTAACGCATGAAGATCGTGAACGTCTTCGCCACCTTAACTCCAACATCACGTTTGATGTGATTCCGCCACCGATTCAACTACCAAAAGAAAAAAATGAAATGAAACAACCTAATCTTCTATTGGTTGGAAGTTACAAATGGTATCCAAAACGAAAAAATGCCCTATGGCTTGCGAAAGAAGTATTGCCTCTTGTTAGTGAGAAGTTTCCAACAATCACGTTGAAATTTGTTGGCGAAGCTGCCTCCGTTCTTGAAGAAGAGCTTGGGCAACACGAAAATATTGAATACCATACAGATGTTCCTGAAATAAAGCCTTATATGCTTGGGGGAGACATATTTCTTGTACCAGAGCGACAGGAAGGTGGTATTAAAATAAAAACGTTAGAGGCAGCAAGCTATGGACTACCGATTATCTCCACAAAAGCCGGCTTAGAAGGCACAACGTTAGTTAATGGTTCTAGTATTCTTGAAGCGAATACGGCACAGCAGTTTGCTGATCAAATTTCCACTTTGCTGACTCATCCTACTCAATTACACGAAATCGCAGCATCGGCTCGTGCAGCCATTGAACGAACGTTTCAAGCTGAGAAAATCCAGGCGCAATACGAAGATCTTCTTCAATCTCATCGGGTTCTAGACACTGTTCGTTAATCTTTTGTTTTAGATGTTAAAAGCGAGCTTGATATGTTGACGAAGGGGGCGATTTCGTGAGATCCGGGAAAGAGTATCTGATTGACCGGATGGAAGGACGGAAGAACCATTTCGACTTAATACGATTTATTGCTGCTTCTCTTGTTGTCGTCACTCACGCATACGCTACGTCACTCGGGAATGAAAAAAGTGAACCGTTTATCTTACTCAGTAACGGGCAATCTACTCTTGGTTATGGGGCAGTCTTAATTTTCTTTATCACTAGCGGCTTTCTCATTACAATGAGCTATGACCGATCGCGTTCGCCAGTTTATTTCCTAAAAGCGAGGGTGCTGCGCATCTTTCCAGCACTTATCGTCATTGTCGTTTTAACGGTTTTTATAATGGGTCCGCTTCTAACGACGTTAACCTTACCAGAGTACTTTCGTCACATGGGGACTTACGAATATTTACGCGCAATGTTTTTATGGCCGATGCCTTTTGAGCTCCCTGGCGTTTTTGCTACGAATGCGTACGAAGGAATTGTTAACGGATCGCTCTGGACATTGGCCTATGAATTTCTATTTTATTTTGTCGTTCTATTATTTGGTATCACTAGATTATTAGATAAGAAATTTATTGTTCTTGGTATTTTCATCTTTATGTTGACGTTAACGCTCTTCTCATTTCCTATTGCTACACAAACCATTGAGCTATTCTCCGCTTTCTCAGGGGGCATGGTTTTCTATCTATACCGAAGAGTGATTCCATATAAGCACTGGATAGCCGTTTTATCTCTGCTTGCATTAGGACTAACGCTATACTATGGAGGATTTATTGTTGCTTTTGCCATATTTGGTAGTTATCTTACTTTCTACCTTGCGTATTCGAGAAAAATAGATTTATCTGGTTTCGGCAAGCATGGCGACTTTTCTTATGGCATTTACATTTATGGATTCCCGATTCAGCAAATACTTACAGAACAATTTGGGGGCAAGATGGACGTTTTCCTAAATTTCTTTATTGCGTATCCACTAATCTTATTTTGCGCATTTTTATCCTGGCATTTCATTGAGAAAAAGGCGCTTACGTGGAAGAAGTATCAAATGCGGTTCTCTAAAAAGAACGAACGTTGGCTTGTAAACTTTATCGAATCAAAATCATGACAATATTCTATCGGGGGAGGAAGAAGTAGTGAAACCATCTGCAAGAATTGGTGTCATTGGCACGGGATTTATCGGGAGCGGCCTCGTGCGTGCGATTCAAGATCGCTCTGATATGCACATTACCACTATTTTAACTAGAAGAGATGTCGCAACATGCGATCTTCCAGACCATCAGGTTATCACAAATAATGTCCAACAACTCATCCAAAATAGTGATGTGATTGTGGAGTGCAGCGGTGATGTGATTTACGGAACAGAAGTGATTGCAGAAGCGATTGAAAATAAAATTCCTGTTGTCACGATGAATACCGAACTTCAAGTAACGACAGGATCATACTTTGCTAGGCGAGGCTATATTACCGAAGCAGAAGGAGATCAGCCAGGCTGTCTGGCGGCTCTTCATGAAAATGCGATTGCAATGGGATTTACGCCTCTTGTATATGGCAACATCAAAGGGTTCTTAAATAAAGATCCCAAAGAAGAAGAAATGAAGTACTGGTCTAAACGAAATGGCATTAGTCTTGAAATGGTCACCTCCTTTACGGATGGGACAAAAGTGCAATATGAACAAGCGTTAGTTGCAAACGGTCTAGGTGCAGGAATTGTCCAGCAGGGCTTACTTGGATATGAGTCAGACGATGTAAAAGAAGGTGGAGATCGACTCGCACTAGAAAGCGAGCGGATTGGGAAGACCATTAGTGATTATCTTCTTGCACCGAAAGCACCTCCAGGCGTCTTTTTAACTGCTACACATCACGAGAATCAAAAAGGCGCATTGCGCTATTTCAAGATGGGAGAAGGACCTTACTATACCCTTGTCCAACCTTTCCATCTCTGTCACCTAGAGATTATGAAAACAATTCGACGTGTCCTCGATGGAAGAGAAGTATTGCTAAATAACAGTGAACGTCCAACGGCAAGCGTAGGAGCCATCGCTAAACGCGACCTTCAACCAGGTCAAACGATTGCAAAAGGAATTGGTAGCTTTGAAGTAAGAGGGGAAGCCATTACAATCGATCAACATGCGGATCACGTGCCAATTGGTCTTCTTTCAAACGCCACGTTGGTAAGACCGATCAAAGCAGGACAAGTTCTCACGATGGCTGATGTCGAACTTCCGCAAAGTCTTGCGAAGAAAGCCTGGGACGAAACGATGATGTTACGAGCGAAGGGGGCGTACAAACTACATGCATAAAAACGATCGGATTTTTGTTGCAGGTCATAGAGGTCTTGTTGGCTCAGCTATTGTTCGAAAGCTGGAAGTGGAGGGGTATCAACAGATCGTTACAAGAACCAGGAAGGAGCTAGATCTTCGCGATAAGCTAGCCGTAGAGCAATTTTTTCAAAGGGAAGACATCGACATTGTTTTTCTCGCCGCTGCTAAGGTTGGAGGGATTGTAGCAAACCGAGATTACCCTGCGGATTTTCTAACCGACAACCTGCTGATTCAAACGAATGTTATTACGTCTGCGCAACAAGCAGGCGTTAAGAAATTATTGTTTTTAGGCAGTACGTGTATTTATCCAAAGCTTGCGCCACAGCCGATGAAGGAAGAAGACCTTCTTACAGGTGAATTAGAATCGACGAATGAGCCTTACGCGATTGCGAAAATCGCTGGGATTAAAATGTGTCAGGCTTACAATCAACAATACGGCACAAATTATATTTCCGTCATGCCAACAAATCTCTATGGCTCTCACGATAACTTTGATCTTGAATCCTCTCATGTCCTTCCAGCTTTAATGAGAAAATGTCATGAAGCAAAGATAAAGAACCTTCCTTCAATTGAAGTGTGGGGAACTGGAAAGCCAAGAAGAGAGTTTCTTTACAGTGATGACCTTGCAGATGCTTGTGTGTATTTGATGAAAACCTATAGCGGTAATGACATCGTCAATATTGGCGTTGGCAAAGATATATCGATCGCAGCTCTTGTAGAAGAAATTAAGAAAGTAGTGGGGTATGAAGGCGATGTTGTTTATAATACGAGTCGACCTGATGGGACTCCTAGAAAACTCGTTGATGTAACGAAGGTTCATTCTCTTGGCTGGGAAGCATCTACGTCACTTGACGAAGGCTTGAGACAGGCCTATCACTGGTATCTGGAAAACTACGAAGCAGTTACTAACTAATTGGAGGGATCATGATGAAAAAAGCACTGATTACTGGAATTACAGGACAGGATGGTTCATACCTTGCCGAGTTTCTACTAAGTAAAGGGTATGAAGTATACGGCATGCGTCGCCGTACGAGCACACCAAACTATGAAAATGTGGAAATGATCAAAGATCGCATCCACTGGATTTCAGGTGATCTAACGGATCTCCCCTCCATGATTGAAGCTGTTCGAGAAGCAGAACCGGATGAAGTGTATAACTTAGCCGCTCAGTCATATGTTGCCGCATCATGGCCGCAGCCTTCACTCACCTCTCAGGTAACAGCACTTGGTGTAAATAACGTTCTTGAAGCGGTCCGGATTGTAAAACCAGATGCGCGTTTCTATCAAGCTTCAAGTAGTGAGATGTTTGGAAAGGTCGTCGAAACGCCTCAAACAGAAACAACACCTTTCTATCCAAGAAGTCCTTACGGAGTAGCGAAGGTTTATGGACACTGGATTACAGTGAACTATCGTGAAAGCTTTAACATGTATGCTTGTTCAGGCATTCTTTTCAATCATGAATCGCCAAGACGTGGGGTGGAATTCGTCACGCGAAAAGTAACGGACGCCGTTGCTAGAATTAAATTAGGCTTACAAACGGAACTTCGAATGGGCAATCTTGATGCGAAAAGAGATTGGGGTTTTGCTGGTGATTATGTAAAAGCAATGTGGCTTATGCTACAGCAAGATTCTCCTGATGATTATGTGATTTCAACAGGAGAGATGCATACTGTCAGAGAACTCGTGGAGATCGCATTCTCAAAGGTAGGATTAAATTACAAAGAATATGTTGTGAAAGATCCGAAATTCGTTCGTCCAGCAGAAGTGGATCTCCTGCTAGGTGATAGCCAGAAAGCTAAAGACAATCTCGGTTGGAAGCAGGATGTGAACTTTGAGCAGCTAGTAGAGATGATGGTTGAAGAAGATTTAAGAAGAGTGAAGGCGGAGTTAGCTTATAAAGAAGCTTATGATTCTTCCAAAGAGGAAACACTTAATAAAAAACTTTTAATTTGAACAAGCAAAAATGAGCTGTGCCAAAATGGCGCAGCTCATTTTATTATATAGACGAAAAGACTAACTTATTACGGTCATGACAATCTTAGCCCACCCAAACAACGCGATCCAGAGAGGAATACTTAATGAGACGCCCCATACCATTCCTACAGCGAAATTGCCTTCTTCTTGGTAATGCATAACCTCATCCCCTTCAAAAGAAAGTTCATCCGGTTAAAGCAGGTTGACTTCCTTCTATTATAAATGAAAGCGCTATCAAACGATGTCGTTTTTCGAAAAATATATCCACTTATTTTAAATCATCTTGCATTACTGATGATAGTTTTAGTATACCCACGAACGGGTACAAGTATACCGAAATGAGCACATTACAAGGTTGACCATCCTAGTAAACGCGCTGCATTTACAGTCAGTTTACAGATAATTAACAATCTTTCTATAGGCGGTTCTTGAAATAAATGGTATAATCGCAAAATAGTTTACTAGAAAACGGAGGATTTGAAATGAAAGGGAAAGAGGTTCAAAACCCAATGTGGGATGAATTACAGCAATTTGTGCAGCAGGTTGAGGGAGAAGCGAAGCAGGCAGGCGAAGCAAAGCCGTACATAGACCAGATTCGCGATATCCTCTCTAAGAACATGTCGTTATCGAAACTAGAAATCGAATAGCAAAAAGAAGGCCTTTTCCAAACGAATTGGAAGAGGCCTTCTTTTTCTAGTATGCTAGCTCAAGATGTTCTTTCAACTTCTGTGTAATCGACTGCTTCTCTTGATCAGAGACGATGTAATACCAGAGACCGTCAATCATTTCACCGCTTCCATCAATCTCGAACGTTTCCATGTTATTGCGAGCGCCTTTGTAGTTCTTGAAAATATCATTCATTTCATTAAACGTCATGTTCGTCTTTACGTTGCTGCCGACAGCTTCAAGCAGATCGTCGATTTTGTTGATGCTACCGACGTTTGCGCCTTTGTCGATAATCGCTTTAATGATTTCACGCTGGCGATCGTTTCGGCCAAGGTCACCTTTCGGATCTTCGTAGCGCATGCGCGAGAATGCGAGTGCTTCATCCGCATTTAGGCTTACTTCACCTTCTGGGAAGGTATAGCCACCATAATCGAAGGCAAATGGATTATCAACGGTTACCCCATTTAATGCAGAAACAACATCTTCAAAAGCTTCCATATTCACTTTAAAATAATAGTCAATTGGCACATCGAGGAAGTTCTCGACTGTATCCATTGCCATTTCAACCCCGCCGTATGCATAAGCATGGTTCATTTTTTCCACCGTACCACGACCGACAATTTCCGTTCTTGTGTCGCGTGGAATATTAAACATCATCATTGAATTGTCATTTGGGTTTACGGTAATCATGATCATCGTATCCGAACGGCCCTGGTCATTTTCTCGTTCATCAACGCCCATTAAGAGAATCGAAATTGGGTCTTTCTCTTTCGTTTCTACTTTCTCCGTTCGGAGCGTAGAGGTTTCCCGACTAATTGGCTCATGAATTTCGCTTGCCGTGTCTTTCACAGAGTCATATAAGTAATAGGCGTAGCCACCACCGGCTACGACAAGAACGCCGAGGATGACGCCAACGATCATAAGGAATTTCTTCATTTTACATTCCATCTTTCCATAGAGTAGTTGTCTTATTGAAAGGTTAAAAGTCTACCTTCCATTATAAGTCGAACTATTTTGTAAAGTAAATACCTTCCAGAGAATCATCAAATCAAGATGCAAGAAGTTTCAAATTATGGTAACATCATAAAAAGACGTTCTTCAAAAAGAACATATAAGCGGAAACAATGAATAGAGCGGGTAGCACAGAAAGGGGAGGAAAGAATGATTGATATCCACTGTCACATTCTACCGGGGATTGATGATGGCGCCAAAGATATGAATGATAGTCTTGAGATGGCGCGTCAAGCGCAATCGCAAGGGATTACGCGTATCGTGGCGAGTCCTCATCATAAGAATGGAAGCTTTGATAACAACTTTCAGGACATCCTGACAGAAGTAAATCTATTAAACAAGGAACTAACGAGAGAAGGCATCGATATCGAAATCCTTCCTGGGCAGGAAGTGAGAATATACGGAGAGATGGAAGAGGATTTGGATGTCGATCTTCTTACTGTAAATAATAAAGGCGTCTACATGCTAATTGAGTTTCCATCGAGTCACCTTCCGCGCTATGCGAACAAGCTGCTGTTTGATCTTCAGCTAAAAGGGATCGTTCCCATTATCGTGCACCCTGAGCGCAACAGAGAAATCATGGAAGATCCATCAAAGCTCTATCGATTAATTAAAGAAGGTTCACTAAGTCAGGTAACGGCATCCAGCGTAACGGGAAGAATGGGAAAGAAGATTAAAAAATTCTCTCTTGATCTGATTTCTCATAACCTTGCCCACTTCATCGCCTCCGATTCGCATAACACGACAACGCGCCCTTTTGATCTAAGAGAGGCCTATGAGACCGTTGAAAAAGAACTTGGCATGTCGATTCGCTATCAAGTGCAGGAGAATCCAGAAGAGATGGTCCAAGGAAGAATGATCGACAAAGATATTCCTGAACGCATCAAAAAGAAAAAAGTGCTTGGCTTGTTTTAAGCAAGAACAAACACGAAAATCCGCTTATTCTAAAAATAAGCGGATTTTCCTATGAAGAAATTTCGTGAAGTTTTTGTAAAGGAAGCGTTTTCTTCGACAGTGTTCGACACCGTTCTATGTATCTATCTTACTATTTGAGAGTTTAATGGTTTTAACGTAAAAAAAACCCTAATTTTAACCGATTTTCTGTGTTATAGTAAAAACTGTAATTCTTTCTGTACTAAAATATATGACGATCGCGTTGGAGGCACCTTATGGAAGAAACAATTAGTTTAAAGGAAATATTTGAAGTACTCAAAAAGCGTCTGGCTCTTATTCTACTTATTACTTTACTCGCTACAGCAACGAGCGGTGTTGTCTCTTATTTCTTTCTTACCCCAATTTATGAAACTTCAACCCAAATTCTAGTGAATCAAAATAAAAGTTCTGAGAATAGCATTGATCAAAATCAGATCAATACAGACGTAGCACTGATTAATACATATAGTGTACTTATTAAGAGTCCAAAGATTCTAGATGAAGTGAAGAAAGAGCTTGATCTTGACATGTCGACAGGAGCAATAGAAAGCAAGATTACTGTGAGTAACGCTCAAAATTCACAAGTTGTTCTTCTATCTGTTAAAGACCCTGATCCACAGCAAGCAGTAGATATTGCAAATACAACGACAAGCGTATTTGAAAAACAAGTTAAAAAACTTTATAACACGGATAATGTCAGCGTTCTTTCAAAAGCTGACTTTGAAGGCACACCTTCTCCAGTGAATCCAAATCCGGTCCTAAACATGGCAATTGCGCTTGTCGTAGGTTTAATGGTTGGTGTTGGACTCGCATTCTTACTCGAATACCTGGATAACACGATTAAAACCGAAGAAGATATCGAAAAAGTTCTTGGCTTACCAGTTCTAGGAACAATCGCAGTCATTGAAGACAAAGAAGCAGGCATCACAAAGAAAAAAGGCAAAAAGTCAGTAAGGGGTGAAGCACTTGAGTCGTAAAGAGAGAGGTTCTGTTAACGTGAGTAAAGAAAGAAGTCTTCTCACGCACCAAAATCCAAAGTCTCCCATCGCGGAACAATACCGTACGATCCGTACGAATATTCAATTTGCTTCTATTGAAGAAGATATGCGTACGATCATGGTGACCTCTTCTGGTCCGATGGAAGGGAAGTCAACAACGATTGCCAACCTTGGCGTTGTGCTCGCCCAGCAAGGGAAAAAGGTGTTGATCGCTGATACCGACCTTCGTAAACCAACTGTTCACTACACGTTCCGCGTCATGAACACGAGAGGACTGACAAACGTCCTAACCCGCCAGACGGAGCTAACAGAAGTAACGACTTCAACAGAAGTACCGAACCTAGACGTGCTAACATGTGGACCTGTTCCACCCAATCCATCTGAACTTCTTGGTTCAAAAGCGATGGATACGCTCATTGAAGAGGCACTTTCGCACTATGACATTATACTCTTCGACTGTCCTCCGGTACTTGCGGTGGCAGATTCGCAAATTCTTGCAAATAAAGTTCAGGGGACCGTGCTTGTCATTAGCAGTGGCACAACAGAACGAGAAGCAGCCGTAAAAGCAAAAGAACGCTTGGAATCAGCTAAGGGGAAGCTGCTTGGGGTTGTGCTTAACCGTAAGAAGATGAAAGACGGTAGCTATTATTACTACTACGCGCAGAAATAAATAGGAAAATACTTCTTTAGGGAAGTATTTTTTTGGGAGAATCACGTGACTTAAGGCGCGCGTCATAAGTCACCGTTATTAAAAGGGGGAGTGGTGAAATGAAGGGGACGGATCAATTGCCAAAATCGATTCGAAAAGCCATTCGGTACATTAAGCAAGATGCACCAGATCAAAAGCTGCTAGAAATTCAGGGGTTATTAAACCGGTCAATTGAAGAGCGAATGACAAAATCAAAAGTGGGGTGCAAGTAAATGACTTATCGAAAGCGGTTATCGTCGTTAATCGTGATAGATTCATTGATTGTAGCTTGTGCGATTTTTATTAGTAGCTTTCTTTTAAATTATAACGATTTTCTATCATCAAAGCCCATTATAGCAAGCTCAATTGTACTCTTACTTGGTCATCATTTCTTTTCATACTATTACAAGCTATACAAACGAGCATGGCAGTATGCGAGTATCGGGGAGCTAGTCGTTATTTTCAGGGTAGTAACGTTCTCGATCGCACTAGCGGCACTAGCGCAATTCGTTATGCTACAGGATATTTACTTCCGAGCGCTAGCGATCACTTGGATGATTCATATGCTACTCATCGGAGGATCACGCTTCGCATGGCGCATGTTCCGAGATACGTATATGAATACGAAAAACAAGAAGAAGCGCGTTCTCGTCATCGGTGCTGGATCAGCAGGTCGAATGATCGTAAGGCAGTTAAGACAGAGTGTTGATTCTGACCTTAATCCAATTGGCTTTATCGATGATGACCTCAGAAAGCAGAACTTAGAAATCATGGGTGTTCCTGTTCTTGGGTCAACGAAAGATATCGAAGAACAAGTGAGAAAACTTGAAATTGATACAATCGTCATTGCCATTCCATCTCTTTCAAAAGTTGAGATGAAGCGCATCTATGAAGAATGCTCGAAAACAACAGCGAAAACGCAAATCATTCCAATGATTGAAGACTTAATGACAGGTAAATTGTCGATTAACAGCTTCCGTGATGTAAAAGTAGAAGATTTATTAGGGCGTGAGCCGATTAAATTGGATACAGAAAATATTGCAGAAACGCTCACAGGTAAAACAGTGCTCGTTACTGGTGCAGGTGGGTCCATCGGTTCTGAAATCTGTCGTCAGGTTTCGAAATTCAATCCAGATCAAATGATTCTACTAGGTCACGGTGAAAACAGCATTTATACAATTGAAATGGAGCTCCGCAATACATACGGTGACACCATTACCTTCATTCCAGTCATCGCAGATGTGCAGGATCGAGAACGTCTTGGTGAAGTGATGAAAACGCATCGTCCAAATGTTGTGTATCATGCTGCAGCTCATAAACACGTACCTTTAATGGAAGCAAACCCGCATGAGTCAGTGAAAAACAACGTCATTGGAACGAAAAATGTTGCGGAAGCCGCAAGCGATGCCGACGTTGATACGTTCGTGATGGTTTCAACGGATAAAGCCGTTAACCCAACGAGCGTCATGGGTGCTACAAAACGCCTTGCAGAAATGATCGTGCAACAAATGGACAAGATCAGCTCAACAAGATTCGTAGCCGTTCGCTTTGGTAACGTTCTTGGTAGTCGCGGTAGCGTCATCCCACTCTTTAAGAAGCAAATTCAAAAAGGTGGACCAGTTACCGTAACGCATCCTGATATGGTTCGTTACTTTATGACCATTCCTGAAGCTTCAAGACTTGTGATCCAAGCTGGCGCTATGGCACGAGGCGGAGAAATTTTCGTTCTTGATATGGGTGAACCAGTTAAGATTGTGGATCTTGCAGAAAACCTTATTAAATTATCGGGTTACTCGGTTGATGAAATTGGGATAAAGTTTGCGGGTGTCCGACCTGGGGAGAAGTTGTATGAAGAGCTTCTTGGGAAAGATGAGGTGCATGATGAGCAAATTTATCCTAAGATTTATGTAGGGAAGTCGATTAATGCGGATCTGAGTGTTGTGATGGATTTTGTTGGTCGGTTTGAGGATATGGATAAGTTGGGTGTTAGAGAGAGGGCTTTGGATATTGCGCATAATCGGGTCAATTCTGAGAAAGAGTTAGTGTATGCGAAGTAAACCATCTCTACACATCTAATATGAAAAGTTAAGGTGCTGAGTGGTCATCCATTCAGTGCCTCTAACTTTGATGTTTTAGTGGATTAGTAGTTAGTTTGAAGAAAACATATTCAGTTAAGTACTAAGCAACTAAACGTAATGCAATCATACATAGTAATAGACTACAGCATGGAAGGAAGTACTTAACAATGGGAGATCGAATTTTTCTCGCATCACCTCATATGAGTGATGAAGGATATGAACTGCAATATGTGAATGAAGCGTTCGAAACAAACTGGATCGCACCGCTTGGAACGAATGTAAATGAATTTGAGAATGAACTCGCTTCGAAAGTAGGATCAAAGTCGGCAGCGGCTCTTTCATCAGGAACTGCGGCGATTCACCTTGCCTTAAAAGCAGCTGGAGTGGAAGAAGGCGACATTGTTTTTTGCCCAACTCTCACGTTCTCAGCTACAGCGAATCCAATTATTTATCAACATGCGACTCCGGTCTTTATCGATAGTAATGAAGAAACTTGGAACATGTGCCCGAAAGCGTTGGAAGAAGCGTTTACGAAGTATCCTGATGTTAAGGCTGTCATTGTTGTCCATCTTTATGGACTATCAGCGGATCTGGATCAAATCGTAGCACTTTGTAAAAAACATAACGTAACGCTGATTGAAGATGCGGCGGAAAGCCTTGGTACTTATTACAAAGGCCAGCATACAGGTACATTTGGTGATTACGGCATTTTTTCTTTCAACGGAAATAAGATTATCACTACTTCTGGTGGTGGAATGCTCGTTTCGAATAATGAAGAGAAAATTGCTAAAGCGAGATTCTGGGCTACGCAATCTAGAGATACGGCGAGACACTATCAGCATAGTGAACTTGGGTTTAACTACCGAATGAGTAACGTTGTTGCTGGAATTGGTAGAGGACAGCTTAAGGTTTTGGATCAGCGAGTTGAAAAGAAACGAGCGATTTATGAATTTTATAAAAAGGAACTTGGCGACCTAGAAGGTGTAGAATTTATACCCTCAAATGAATGGGACTACGCCAACCACTGGTTAAGTGCGATGACGTTGAACGGAAGTGTACGACCACTTGATGTGATGGAAGTTTTAGAAGCGGAGAATATTGAGTCGAGACCGATTTGGAAGCCGATGCATTTGCAGCCGTTTTTTGAGAAGTATGATTTTGTTGGGACAGATGTTAGTGAGAAGTTGTTTGAGAATGGAGTTTGTTTGCCGTCGGATACGAAGATGACTGATGGCGATTTGGAGAGGGTTGTTGATGTTGTTAAAGGGTTGTGGTGAGGAAGATGCATCAGTCTAGTAATGGAATCTATCAAAATTACATAAAAAGACTTATGGATCTCTTCTTATCTCTTCTTGCGATTATAGCTCTTAGTGTTGTTTTTATCGTCGTTGCTTTGTTAGTTAGGTTCAAGCTAGGTAGTCCAGTTCTTTTTACACAAAATAGACCTGGAATGAATGAAAAAGTATTTAAGATGTATAAGTTTAGAACGATGACAGATGAAAGGGACAGTAATGGTGAGTTACTTCCAGATCACGTAAGACTTACTAAGTTTGGTAAGTTTCTAAGATCGACTTCACTTGATGAGTTACCAGAGCTATTCAACATTTTCAAAGGTGATATGTCGGTTGTTGGGCCGAGGCCACTATTAATACAATACCTTGAATTATATAACGATCATCAAAAAAGGCGTCATGAAGTTCGTCCGGGATTGTCAGGCTTAGCTCAGGTTAATGGAAGAAACGCAATTAGCTGGGAAGAGAAGTTTATTCTCGATGTGAAGTATGTTGAGAGAGTTAGCTTTGTAGAAGATTGGAAGATTATTTTCTTAACGATAAAGAAGGTTTTTGTTAGGGAAGGGATTAGTTCGGATTCTTCTGAAACGATGGAACCTTTTAAAGGCAATAAAAAGGATGAGTGATCATTTGAGAGAACGACTTATTATCATTGGTGCGAGTGGTCACGGAAAAGTCGTAGCTGACATTGCTTTGAAAATGAATCAGTGGAAAAAGATTGTTTTTTTAGATGACTATGAGCAGCGTAAGTCGGCACTTGGGTTTGATGTTGTTGGGAAATCACAGGATGTAATTAACTATGTTGACAGCTCAGATATTGTGGTTGGTATTGGGAATAATGAAATTCGTCAGAAGTTACAAAGTGAGATAGAGGAAATGGGTGCTAGTCTTCCTTTGTTAATTCATCCGAATGCTGTGATAGGTGAACAAGTTGAGTTTGGCGCTGGTACGGTGGTAATGGCTGGGGTAGTGATTAACTGCTCTACTAGAATTGGTAGAGGATGCATTATTAATACTAGTGCTTCGGTTGATCATGATAATGTTATTGAGGATTTTGTGCATATTTCGCCAGGGGTTCGGTTGGCTGGGAGTGTGAAAATTGAGAGCAACACTTGGCTGGGAATTGGTAGTGTAGTAAGCAATAATATAAACATTACTAGTAGTACTCAAGTCGGTGCGGGCTCTGTAGTTATTAAAGACATCAATAAAGCTGGGACTTATGTAGGTATTCCAGTCAGGAGAGTAGTAGATAATGAGAGTTCTAGTTTTAGCTAATTATGGTATGGGGTTATACCAATTCAGAAAAGAATTATTGGAAGAATTAATTAGCGAGGGACATGAAGTTTATGTTTCTCTACCTAATGATGAATATGTACCTAAGTTAGAGAAACTAGGTTGTGAATTTATAGAAACCGAATTTTCTAGGCGAGGTACTAATCCAATAATGGATTTGAAATTATTACTTACTTATAGAAAGATTATAAAAAAAATTAAACCGGATGTTGTTCTTACATACACCATTAAGCCAAATGTTTATGGGGGTATGACTTGTAGAATGACCAAGACCCCATATTTAACTAATATAACTGGTCTAGGAACGTCAATTGAGAATAAAGGGATTATTAGATTACTCACTTTAAACCTATATAAATATGGTTTAGCCAATTCATCTTGTGTATTCTTTCAAAACGATGCAAATCGAAGTTTTTTCATTGAAAATAATATTGTAAAGGAGAATACCAGGTTGATTCCTGGATCGGGAGTGAACCTTGACCACCATCAATTTGAAAAATATCCTTCCAGTGATGAAAATATAAATTTTCTTTTTATTGGCCGTCTTATGAAACCAAAGGGAATCGATGAATTACTTAAAGCAGCAAAAAAAGTGAAACAGAGATTTACCAATGTCCATTTCGATCTAGTAGGTGGTAATGAAGGCTACAATATGGAAGTAATAAATGAGTTAAGTGATGCGGACATAATTAAATATCATGGACAGCAGAGTGATGTCCACTTATTTATTAAAAACTCCCATGCTACAGTCCTGCCTTCTTATCACGAAGGAACAGCCAATGTATTATTGGAATCTGCTTCATCAGGTAGGCCTGTGTTAGCTTCGAATATTTCTGGATGTAAAGAGACATTTGATGAAGGTCAAAGTGGATTCGGGTTTGAAGTGAAAAATGTTAATAGTTTAATAGAAGCAATAACTAAATTTATTAACTTACCTTATGATGAAAAAAAAGCAATGGGGATAGCGGGTCGAAAAAAAATGGAAAAAGAATTTACTAGGTCTATTGTTATAAATGCGTATAAAGAAGAAATGGATAAAGCTATTAAAAAGGAGAACTAAAATGAACCTATATGAAAGTATTGTAAATAAAGAGGAAAAGATCTCATTAATTGGTCTAGGTTATGTTGGGATGCCGATAGCAGTAGCATTTGCAAAGAAAATTAATGTCCTAGGTTTTGATGTGAATGAAAGTAAAATTAATGCTTATAAAAGTGGAATAGATCCCACTAAAGAAGTTGGAAATGAAGTTATTAAGAATACTTCTGTTGATTTCACTTCGGATGAAGAAAGACTTAAAGAAGCCAAATTTCATATCGTTGCAGTCCCAACGCCTGTGAAAACTGATCGTACTCCTGATTTAACACCTGTGGAATCTGCCACAAGAACTTTAGGAAGAAATTTAACTAAAGGATCTATCGTAGTATTTGAATCAACTGTCTATCCAGGTGTTACGGAAGATACGTGCATACCAATTCTAGAAAAAGAATCTGGATTGAAGTGTGGGATTGATTTTAAAGTAGGATACTCTCCTGAAAGAATAAATCCAGGAGATAAAGAACACAGACTTGAAACAATTATTAAAGTTGTATCAGGAATGGATGCTGAAACATTAGATACTGTTGCAAAAGTATACGAATTAGTTGTTGATGCTGGAGTACATAGAGCTGAAAGTATCAAAGTGGCAGAAGCTGCTAAGGTAATTGAAAATGCTCAGCGTGATATTAATATTGCATTTATGAATGAGCTTTCTATCATTTTTAACAAGATGGATATAGATACGAATGCAGTACTAAGAGCTTCTGGAACTAAATGGAACTTCTTGAAATTCTCTCCTGGCCTTGTTGGTGGACATTGTATTGGAGTGGATCCTTACTATTTAACCTATAAAGCGGAGCAACTTGGTTACGATTCGCAAATTATTCTTTCAGGCAGAAAAATAAATGACGATATGGGTAAGTATGTTGCTGAAAATACTGTGAAGAAAATGATTAAAGCCAATAAACAAATTAAAGGCTCAACGGTTGCTATCTTTGGTGTTACATTCAAAGAAAATTGCCCGGATGTAAGAAATACTAAGGTAGTAGATATTATTAATGAACTAGAAGAGTATGGAGTAGAAGTGAAAGTTGTTGATCCGGCAGCAGATAAAGAAGACTTGTGGAACGAATATAAAATAAATCCTAGTAATGCAGAAGAGATTAATGGAGTTGATGCGGTTATTTTCGCAGTTCCTCATGAAGAATTTAAACAAATAAAGCTAGATGATGTTAATAGAATGTATAACTCTAATGAAGAATACGTTTCAGAATCCATGAATGAGGTAGCTGCTTCATCTGAAATTGAATTAGAGGTGGATAATAACAATAAAGTGTTAGTTGACTTAAAAGGAATTTTTAATCGCGAAGAAGCAGAGAACAATGGCTTTGCATATTGGAGGTTATAGAATGGGGTACGAAAATATAGTTTTTCCAGAAGGAAGTAAATTTTTAATAACTGGTGTTGCTGGATTTATTGGTTCAAATCTTGCAGAAGCAATTCTGAAATTAGGATATGAGGTAAGAGGGCTTGATAACCTCTCCACTGGTAAAAGAGAAAACGTAGATGAGTTTATAAATAATCCTAATTATGAGTTTGTTGAAGGTGACATCCGTGATTTAAGCATTTGTGAAAAAGCATGTGAAGGAATAGATTTTGTGCTCCATCAAGCCGCGTGGGGAAGTGTACCTAGAAGTATTGAAATGCCTTTACTTTATGAAGACATTAATATTAAAGGTACATTAAATATGATGGAAGCTGCTAGACAAAATGGTGTGAAGAAGTTTGTGTATGCCTCTAGTTCATCGATATACGGGGATGAGCCTACTTTACCTAAAAAGGAAGGTAGAGAAGGGAATGTATTATCACCATATGCGCTAACGAAAAAAGTGAATGAGGAATACGGGAAACTATATACCAAGTTGTATGGCTTAGATACGTATGGTCTTCGCTATTTTAATGTGTTTGGTAGAAGGCAGGATCCTGATGGGGCATATGCGGCAGTTATCCCAAAATTTATTAAGCAGTTATTAGCTGGTGAACAGCCGACAATAAATGGTGATGGTAAGCAGAGCAGAGATTTTACTTATATTGAGAATGTTATTGAAGCCAATTTGAAGGCTTGTAATGCATCTCATGAAGTAGCCGGGCAGGGATATAATATTGCTTATGGTGGAAGAGAGTATCTGATTGATATATATGAAGGATTGTGTAAGGCATTAGAAAAAGATATAACGCCTATATTTGCGGAAGAAAGAAAAGGTGACATTAAGCATAGTAATGCTGATATTAACCTTGCAAAAGAAAATTTAAACTATAGACCAAACTGGGCATTTAGTGAGGGAATTAAACACGCTATTGATTGGTATAAAATGGATTTAACGAGCGATAACTTCTAATTATTGAGAATGAAGGGGTAGCATGTTAATTTTTTTCTATTAGATTACATATAATAAGTAAATATAAATCTATTATAAATGGCCAGTATTTAAAAAAGATGGTTATATGTGATTATTCAACTTCAGTTATTGATTAAAGACACTAGAACATTTTTTAATGAAAAGTATCTTGTGCTATTTTAAAGTTATCAAAGAATACTATTTGTTAATAAAGCCATTGTTTATCTAGTAATAACAGGTAGAACCTATTTCAAAAAGAATTTATTCATAAAACTAATTTCCATATTATTTACCAAAACTAATTATTCTAGGAATTAAAAAACATACTTTTAAAAATGAACAATCTTTCCGTTAATAACACCGAAGGATTTGTTATTAAATTAATATAGTATGAATTTATAGTTTCAGCTGATGCAATGGTAATTGTGGCTCTTTAAATTTTTGAGGATATTTGGTCATACTTTTATTATAGAAAAGGATTTTAGTAGATATCAAAGGAAGAGAAAAGTTAATAGCTGTATTTTATTTGAAAACCGTACGTTTTAAGAAGTGATATGCTTTTACAAAGGAGAAAATATATAATTTAATGGAGATATCAGGTAATAAAGTTATAACTGACACTGCCAATGGGATTAAGTGGTCTTTTATTGTGACAATAATAAGCATCCCTATATCATTATTAGAAATTAAGTTAATTAGTAATTTTTCATTAGAAATGGCTGGTTTTTTTGCGTTAATTGAAATGTTTTTCTTGTTTATAATGTCTATATTTACAATGAATTCACAAACTAGTTTATCTAGATTGATACCTAGTATAAAAGAGAAGTATATATCCAGTTTTATTAATACATTTTTTTTGATATGTATTTTATTTTATATAATAGTGGTAGCAAATGTATTGATTTTTGAAAATTATTTTATAACTTTATTAAAAATAACTCATAATGAATTAATAGGGTTTATAACTTTAGGTTTTTTTGCGCTAATATTCGGAGTTTTGAATGGACATTTAAGAGGAAGCCTCCAAATTAAAAAGGCAGCTATATTCGAAAAAGCATTTCCAATTATTAGAGGCTTAATCATTACAATAATAATTTTATTTTTTACTTCATTATTAACCTATAGAATCGTTTTTCTATTTGTTACATTAATAGTATTAATTATTTTGGATTTCATATTGATTAAAGAGTATATAAAAAAATATGGAATCACAATAGTAGGTAAATTATACTTGCCAGAAGGGTTTTGGAGTTATATATCTTTTACTTTATTGACATCATTTTTGGTTCTAATTTATGACAAAGCAGACCAATTGATAATAACCAGTGTATTTGATCAAAGAATGTTAGGGATATATTTCATATGCATTAAAATTACAATGTTAATAAAGATAATACCCAGGATAGTGAATACGTCTAATTTACCGAGTTTTACCAAGTTGTTGTATCTCCAAGAAAATACTTTATTTCTAGACCAATATCGCCGTACATTAAAAAATAACATATTAGTAGTTTTTTTATTAACAATATTAGTAGTTTCATTCAGTAACGAAATTTTAGATTTTTTTAACGTAACTTCCTATTCGTATTTATTAATAATATTAGCTATTGGTCAATTAGTTAGCGCTCCAACATTGGTATTCAATAATCTATTTAATGCAATAGGTAAAACAAATGTATTATTTTACAATAGTGTTGTGACAACGCTGGGTCAATTAATTGTTATGTCCCTGCTTATTAATAAATTTGGAGTGTATGCATTTGTTATAGGAAAAGTATCAGGAAGTATTATTGGGCAAGTTTATTTATTCAAAAAAATAAAACCAGAATTTAATAACATTACTAACCCTTTGCCTGTTTATTATTATTATTTGATATTTGGTTCGTTACTAAGTTTAATAGTAAAAGACTTTACCTTTTATGTAAAAGTAATCATGTTTTTAATTTTATTAATTTTTATATACAAAAAATATAAAAACCAATTTAATAAGTTGAGAGGTTAGCATAATGAAAAAAATTTTCAAAGAAGTATACTTATTACTTTACTATACTTTAGTAGCAATGGTTAATTTTTTACCGGATTCTCAATTCGGAAACAAAATTAGAGGATCAGTATATAAACTTTTCATAAGAAAAGCTGGTCAAAATTTACAAATTTCTAAGAGTGTAAATATACTAAACCCTCGCAATATTGAAATTGGTGATAATGTTTATATAGGTTTTGGATCCTGGATTAACGCAATGGGAAATATTAAAATAGATGATGAGGTCATTGTAGGACCATATGTATGTATTTCTTCTGGGAATCATACGAAAATCAACGGAAGTTTTCGATTTGGGGAACACTCTAAATCACCTGTTAAGATTGGTAAGGGCTGTTGGCTAGCTGCTCATGTGGTTTTGTTAGCTGGCTCTAATATTCCTGAAGGTTCATGTGTTGCAGCTGGTGGTGTAGGAAGAATAGAAGAGGAGGAGTCTTCAATATTTGGAGGAGTTCCAGCGAAAAAAATATTAAAATAAGGGGTATAAACATGCTAAAAAGTAGAGTGAAAAATCAAGTTTTACATTTTGTTAATAGTCCAGGTAATAACATACTTAGTTCTCAAACACTGTATGAAAGTTTGCTGTTTTGTCTTGATATGTATAATTTAACTTTAGAAGAAGCCTGGTTTGTCGAAGCTAAAGTAATTGCGAAAATGATTAGTGAAAACCAAAATCCCGATGGAGGGTTTGATATCGGGTATAATTTTATTTTTGGCAATAATTTAAGTAAAAAAACAATGAAAGAGTCTACTACTCCTGAAATATTATCACTATATGCTTTAGTTAAATATCAAAAGGTAACGGGAGATAAGTCTTTTGAGGAAGCGATCGAGAAGGCAACTTCTTGGGTGATAGAACACAGCTATCGATATAAGGGCGATTTTTATGTGATTCCTTATGCACCATTGACTTATAAGGAAGTACATATAACTAATGGAGTATCATTTACTATTGGAGCTATTTCTGAATTAATTGATTTAAATCCTCAGGTTGTAGAAGTTTTAGATGGGATGATAAATTTTATGCATTCTGAACTTGAAGAGGCAGAAAAGGGAAGTTACTGGAGATACTTTCATAGGGAAAGTAGCAGCTACACAAATAATATTGCAAAGGACAAAGTGGATAATTTTCATATAGCTCAGCAGTTAAGATATCATTGTGTAGCACAATGTAATTATCCAAATAAAAAAAATTTGGAAATAATAAATAGAGTAACTACATATCTATTGAATTCAATAGATAATGAAGGGTGGATTCCATATGTTATAAAGGGGGATAAGATGACAGATAAAGTCGATATATGGGGTTACGCATCTGTTCTTAAGGGTTTAGTGGAAGCGTCTGAATTTATTGATAATAAAGATATTATGCATAAGGTAGAAAAGATCAAAAACAATATACTTGAATTTTCATGGAATGGTGAATACTTTAACCCAATTATTTTAAAAGGTGGCAAACCATTTGATAAAAGATTTTATCCTAGATCAGATGCATGGGTAATACACTCTTTATCGAGATACATGTTGAAAGAAGGTTTTTCTGAAGATCTCTTTAAAATTTGTGAAAGGAACTATAAGTTAATTAGATCAAACGGCTTTAGAGGCAAAGAGAACCACACAATTACTAAAAGGAAATTATTTTTTGCAAAGCTTGTATCTATATTAAAGTAGAATTATAAGGAGATAAATAAAACGTGAAAAAAATTTTTTTGTTATCTAATTCGTATTTACCAAATATAGGTGGGTTGGTAAGCTATATGAAGAATGTAGCGGCTACTATAAAAGCAAATACAAAACATGAAGTAGAAATTGTTACAACAACTTCAGGACAAAAACTACCTAAGCAAGAAAAAATATACGATGTTAATGTATCAAGAATTAACGTACACGGAATAGGAAAATTTTTTTATTTAATTTATCCTTTTTATGTAGTTTTCAAATTAAATAAGGGTTTAAGAAGAATTATAAAGAATAGAGAAAATTATTATATAAGTCGACATTTTTATTTTGCATATGTATGTTCAAAGATAAACCCAAGTAGATCTGCCTTCTTAATGCCATTAATAGCTTCAAAACTACAAAAAATTAATTTAGACCAAGTTAATCAGTATCGAAAAATATATTATAAAGCCATCATTCCTCAAATTGAATATATTGAGAAAAAAATATTAGAAAGTAATATTGCTATCTGTGTTTTAAGTCAGTCAAAAAAGTTGGAAATAGAAAATCATTTTAACTTAACAAGTAATAGAATAAAAGTAATTCCACCTGGTATTAATATGAGAAAATTCACGCCTCTTAAATCAATCCGAGAAAAAGAAGAAATATTAAATTTAATAGGTAGAACAAAAGACGTTAACAAAGATATTGTACTAACGGTTTCTAGACTTACTTCAGAAAAAAACACTAAATTAATAATAGAATCGCTCGATAAAGTAAAAGATCAAAATATAATGTTGTATATTGTGGGGGATGGCCCTCTATTAAATGAACTTAAAAAATTAGTTTCAGAAAAAGACTTAGAAGAAAATGTTGTTTTTTTTGGAAATAGAGATGATGTGGAGATCTTCTATAAAATTGCGGACCTTTTTGTGTTAGCAAGCACTTATGAGGGTTTTGGCCATGTTTTTTTAGAAGCATTAGCTTCAGGAGTTCCATGTGTAGGGCTGAAAGAAGATGCACCAAAAATAATAACTGCTTCATCAGAAATTATAGAACATAATATTACAGGATACCTTATTAATGATAGCACCTTTGAATTAACTAATATTATTATTCAGTATTTTAATGATAAGAAGAAAATGATTGCTATGAAAGAAAGATCTAGAAAAGTGGTAGAGAAAAAATTCACTTGGGATATACATATTAAACAAGTATTAAAGATGATAGATCAGAATGAAAGTATGTGAATTTATGAATATTGAATTATCAATTGTAATTATCGGTAAAAATGAAGAACAAAATATAGGAAGATGTTTAGAATCAATAGAATCTGCAATGAAAAATACAACCTATAATTATGAAGTGATTTTTGTTGATTCAAATTCAAAGGACAATACTATTAAAATCGCTAGTGAATTTGAATTCAAAAATTTTAGCATTTACAAAATAATCAATTCTAATTTCTACACAGCTTCTTTGGCTAGGAATATAGGCTGCGAAAAAAGCTGTGGAAAATACATTCTTTTTTTAGATGCTGATATGGTATTACATTCGGGGTTTATAGAGATAGCAATTCCAAAATTATTTGTTAAAAAGCATATCGGAGGAATAATAGGTATAAGAAATGATATTGTGAAAAATGGAAATGGTAATAATGTTATTAACAAAAATGTTTATAAGACTAATGTTGAAAAGAAAGCCACTCACTTTGGAGGAGCTCTTTTAGCAAAAAGTAGTGTTATTAAAAAAGTAGGTGGGTATAGCGGACATTTAATTGCATCAGAAGAACCAGAATTGTATATTAGATTGTTAAGTAATGGCTACTTCGTTAAAGAAATTAACGTAGATATGATAGATCATTATGACAGAAAAAGTAATAATAAAATTAAAATAAAGGCGTTATTTTCTAAGAGAAGTAGTGGTATCGGACAGGTAATTAAGGAAAGTTTGATAAATAGAAATTTTGACGTCTTGTTACATCACAAACCTATTATGCAGTTTTTAGTACCCTGGTTATGTGATGTGATTTCTGTATTTACTTTATTAATTTCAATGTTTAGTCTAAGTGGATTCTTTCTTGGAGTGACATTTTTAGTTCAACTCATTTCTTTATTTATTTGTATTTTTGCGTACAACCCAAAAAAATTCCTCATTAGTAAAATAATGTTTTATTCGATTACAAAAGGTTTGTTTATCGGTAGAAATGTTGAATTTAATTTATTAAAAGTGAAATAGAGTGAATGGTGGTTCTGTATGAAGGTTCAAAACGATGAAAAAAGAAATACTAGTTTTCAAAACAAATTAGGTATTTTGCTAATATTGTTTGTCATATTACGTCCGTCACCCACGCTATTGCTAGGTCCTAGTTTTGGCATGAGGTTGATTGATTTCATTTCATTACTAGTAGTAGCCTTTGTTTTTATAAATGTAAAAGACAAAATTATACCAAAGGATATTAATGTATTATTTTTACTCTTTATTTTCTTTATAGAGTTAATCAGTTTATTTTTTTCGATTTTTTATAATCAAGTAATTATTCAAGACGCATTTGAAATTTATAGACCATTTACATATCTGCTCCTCTTTATCACTGTATATAATCTAGATATATTTCATTCAGGTTATTCAAAAAAGTATATCAAAATATTGAATTTTGTAATTTGGATAATTATTGCATTCTCATTGTTGGAATTAACCAATTTGCTGGATTTCAGAAATGTGCTTCAGTATATTTATGATTATGGAAAATCCAGAGGCATAAATTCAACAAGTCAGAGAATAGTTGGTACTTTTTACAATCCGAATTACAATGCGCTGTTCTTGAATGTACTTATTAATATTTTCTTTACATTATTGATTTATCATAAAAAAAAATACTTCTTATTTATGACGATTATATTAACCATTTTATTACTTTATACAGGGTCTAGAACAGGTGTGATTTCTTTAATTGTCAGTTTAGCAGTTATATTATTACTTACACTATTTGTTAGTAATAATATTATTAAACTAAGAATCAAAATTAAATTACTAATTGCAGCATTACTCATATCTTTAATAACAATTTCTTTTATTTATCCATACATTATGGAGTCTTTTAAAAGATTCAGGGATATAGAAAATATACAGCTAAACTTTACTACGAGGGTGGATGCTTGGGAGACAGCTATAGTTTACTTTAAGTTACATCCACTATTAGGAAATGGCCCGGGAAAAGCAATAATGGATAGTTTTGATAATAATTATATTTTAATCATTTTTAGAAATGGCTTAATAGGACTTTGTTTATACCTACTATTTCTTTTATATAATATATTTTTACCTTTAACAAAAATTTTTGGGAAAAGAATCAATGAAGTCATAATTAGTCATATATATATAGGTGTAATTACACCATATTTAATATTTATGCTATCATCCATTCCATTCCATTATTTACAAACGGGGTTTGTGTTTATTATTATTTTAGCTATATACAGTAGTTTTATAAGAGGGAATAAAACTACATAAATATTAGTATTATTGTGCGGTTTTAGCACTTATGAATATATAGGTAAATACAAATTTATTTTTAAATTTCATTAAGTATTAACTTTTGAATCTATAAATATTCATTGATTTCTATCGTTTTGAAAAGTGGTAGGATGTCAAAAGTTTGCGTGATTCAAGAGCCTAGGATTATCCTTCTGAGTTCTTCGGCGGATTTCTGGCAAGGGATACCTGAACAAATCTAAAGTTCAGCTTAAGAGAATTAGAAATGCCGACCTAGTGATCATCGATGATTTAATGTATATGGCCATGGACCAAAGAGAAGCAAACCTATTCTTTCATTTAATTAATCATTTATACGAACGAAGTTCGATTATCCTGACATCAAATAAGAGTCCAGATGAATGGGGCAATTTAATCGGAGACCAAGGTATCACCACAGCGATTTTAGATCGCTTACTTCATCGTGTGGAAGTGCTTCATGGTGGTGAAGAAGAGGAAAGTCACCGGATGAAAAATCGAAAGAGCATTTTTTAAGCAGAAGTGTAAAAAGGAAACGAGCAAAAAGTGTAAAATTCAACTTGACGTCTACACTCCACTCCCATTCATCCACAATCCTTACATTCTAGCTTCTAAAAGCCAATCATGGATCTGAGCACTACTTATTGAAAGGTGTTGAGAGGTTATCACAAAGGCAGATGGCGAGGATATTGGGAGTTTCACAGACATTGATTTATAGGGCTTGAATTATTAAGTATGTATTCAATAACAGGTGATGAATCATGAGAACCGTCCCCGTGATTCTTAGAAAAAACCAGTTGAACTAATATGCATTATAGTTCAACTGGTTTTTTGTATTTTAAAATGAACTAGTAGAACCGTCACAGACGGGTGAATCTTTCAATTTCTTAAGAAAGAATAAAGATAAAAGAAAATATAAATCTCTAAAATTGCTTCTAAGCTTTGTTACCTATAAGGGGTGCCTACAATAAGCTTATCTATGAAGGTCATGCTTTTTTCACAAGTCATTGGCACAAATAACCACTTTATTCCACCACCGGAATTCTTTTAATCTCTTCATCTGAGAAAATATCATTTTCATCCGTGCTTTTTGTTGAGAATTCAGAAATGATGGCTCCTTCATTCCCTGCTTGAAACCAGTGGAGAGTATTTGGCTCTAGTGTGTATTGCTCTCCCTCAATTAGGGTTATTTCATTCCAAACCGTAAAAGCATTTTGCTTGTCAACTGGGATCAATGTTTTAGGTGCAGGTGTTGCTGGTCCTGGTACATATAAGTAAACGGTTCCAAAACGACACCTGAACGTTTCTTCTTTCCCTGGTGAATCTCCTACAGGAGGATGTAAATGTTCAGGACACGTTTGATTCGGAAGTAGTACAAGGTCCTTTGCGCAGCAGCGTTCTGTATTAACATATTCAATTAATTGCAAGCCGAATTCTCGTATACGATTGAGTCCGAAATCGGCCACCTCAATGCGATCGACTTCGTTATCCGTTAAAGTTATGTTTGCTTTTTGAAAATAAGCTAGCGTTTCCTTTTTTATTTTATTGTATTCTTCACGTGAAATCATGTAATCCCTCCTAAATTAATAATGGTGTTCCCTGTAGCATAATCTAGTAGCTCTCTTTTTTCTATGACAATTATGAGTATCCTCTTGTCTAATACTCAGATATACATGGTTAATTGGTATTACTTTGAATAGGCTGGAACCCTTCCAATATTAGGTTGTTGTTAATGTATCTGAATTTTGGTTAAATTCATTTGAGTTCTCTCTATATGAATACATTTGCCCATCATCTATATTTGAAATAGTAAATGTAAGTGTTTACAATACGATTTCGGAAAGGGAGAGATGAAGTATGGTAAGTAAAATGACAGTTCCTCCAATGCAATTAGTGGATCACGGTGGTGAAGGTACGCAAATGTGTGCGGTGCTTTCAGATATAGAGAAAATTGAAATTAAGCGAGCTGCAATTCCTGAGCCTGCTGAAGGAGAAGTTCGAATCAAGGTGAAATGGGTTGGGATTTGTGGGAGTGATGTAGAAGTTTACCGCGGGGCACGGGAACCTGAATTTATTTCATATCCAACACGATTGGGACACGAAGTAGCTGGTGTAATTGATAAAGTGGGAGAGAATGTTCTTGGATTGCAAGAAGGTGACCATGTCGCACTTCGTTATATCTGGGGAGCATTCGCAGAGTACGTATGTTGCAGTCCTTTCTCGGTAAAGGTTCTTCCTAAAGAGCTACCACTAGTCGAAGGATCATTGATCGAAGTAGTACCGGCTTTACTATCAGCAGCTGAAAATGCAGATATCTCACCAAATAAAAATGTTCTCATTATGGGGCAAGGGGTAAGTGGGCTAGCGCTAACTCAAGTGATTAAACTCTATAGTCCAAAGAATTTAATAGTAACGGATTTATTTGATGAAAAACTAAAGCTTGCAAAGAAATATGGAGCGACTCATACGTATAAAATGCCGTCTGCAGATTCCAAAACGATGGATGTAGTGGGGGAAGATTTTCCTGAAGGATTTGATGTTGTTATTCCTTGCTTACTTGAAGGATCAGGAATGGTAGATGCAATCGATGCGGCTGCCCAAAATGGAAGGATTGTGATGTACGGTTGCATTGGTACCTGTCATGAGCCCGTTGACTTCTTTAAAGTTCATAAGAAGCGACTTGATATTTTATCCACTGAGCCAAAGCGTGATATAGACAATCGTCGTTATTTTGATGAAGGGCTAAAACTAGTGATGGATGGGCTTGTCAATACGAAGGAAACAATTACCCACACCTTCCCTCTGTCTCAAGTCGACGAAGCGTTTAAAACGAGAAACAACCACCGCGGTGACACGATACACGTTATGATTGATTGCGAATGGGACGCGGATCATGACTGACTCTTGTTTTTACTGTGAAAAAGACAGTCGACTAACTAACTTGATGATGCCAATAGCTGATTTATCAACTTCAACATTCTACCTTAATAAAGATCAGACGCATATAGGAAGAAGTATACTAGCATTCAACGATCATAAGCGAGAATTGTTTGAGTTAAGCTCTATAGAACGTGAAAGGTTTATGGAAGATGTAGCGAATGCGGCGAAAGCTTTGCAGAATACGTTTCATTCTTCGAAGCTTAACTATGCGATTTATGGTGATCTAGTATCTCACCTCCATTTTCATATTGTACCTAAATATGAAAATGGAGAAGAGTGGGGAGGAGCGTTCGTAAACGCTCCTCAGAAAAAAAAGCGATTAAGTGAAGCTGAATATGAGCAACGTATACAAGCGATTCAAAATCAATTATAAAGTGAGGGGCTGGGAAATTTGAAGAAATTAAGTGGGAAGCTAACTGTATTCGTATCTGCTTTAGTCATGGCTGTCAGTATCACAGGTTGTTCTTCGGAAGGAACGACAAGCAATGCAGGAAATGAGAGCGCTGCCAAAACGGGTGATCAGATTGTCTTAAAGCTCTCTGAGCCGCAAGTAGATGAATACCCCGATTCCATTGCAGAGAAAGAGTTCGCTGAACGTGTAGAGGAGCTTTCGGATGGCAGGATTAAAGTAGAAGTCTACACGGGTGGTCAACTTGGTGATGAAACAACAACAATTGAACAAACTCAGGTAGGAATTATCGATATTGGGCGTGCAAATGCTGGCCCATTGACTCAGTTCGCAGATAGCCTTGGAGTTTTTAGCTTCCCATTCCTTTTTGATAGTAGAGAGCATATGTGGAACGCGTTAGATTCTTCACTTAAGGATGAATTGTTCTCGGATTTAGAGAAATCTGACCTTATTGGACTAGCTTTCTACGATGCAGGTGCACGTAGTTTCTATTCCACTGATCCAATCGAAGCAGTTGAGGATGTAGAAGGTAAAAAAATTCGTGTCATGCAAAATGATATTCTAATTGATGCTTTCAAGAAACTAGGAACCTCTCCTACGCCACTTGCAGCTTCAGAAGTATACAGTGCTTTACAAATGGGTGTAATCGAAGGTGGAGAAAACAATGTGAGCACATATGTCGCAGACGGACATTTCGAAGTTGCTAAAAACTTTACCCTTTCTGAGCACCTGCGGATTCCTGGAGTATTATTCATGAGTAAGCAATCTTGGGACAAGCTCTCAGAAGAAGATCAAGGGATCATCAAGGAAGCGGCAATGGAATCAGAAGAAACACAGCTAGAAGAATATGACGAATATTCCCAAACGGCAATGGATCGTGTAAAGGAAGCTGGAAATAACGTTGTGGAGCTATCTGACGAAGAACGTGCTGCATTCAAAGAGAAAGTCGAACCTCTTTATGAAGACTATGAATCAACATACGGTGATTTATTCCAATCGATCGAAGACGCAAAATAAAAGGTGAGCAAAGAGCAACGTTTGCTCTTTGCCTCATTAAAATGGACGACCTGAGGGAGGGAATGATGTCATGAATAAGATACTGATTTCGATTAGAAAGATAACGGAATCATTTGTTCTCATCATGATTGGCTTAATGGCTATCATTATTAGTTACCAGGTTATTTCAAGGTTTGGGTTCAATTACACGCCTACATGGATTCAACCGATGTCACTCTTGCTAATGGTATGGATAGGTTTTCTTGGCATCGCCATTGGTTTTCAAGATCATAGTCATATCCGTATCACCATTTTTGAAGATAAATTGCCTGCTAAACTCAAAAGTGGTTTACATGTTGTTCAAAGACTACTAGCCATAGTATTTGGTTTATTTATGTTTATTGAAGGAAGTAAGTTCTCCTATGAAATGTTAGGCTCAAGCATTCCAGGAATAGGTATTCCTTCCGCTGTACTTTACGTTGTCGTACCAGTAGCTGGAGCATTAATTATTCTATATTTATTGTTCGAGTTTGTGGGAGTATGGAGGGGGTACACCGAGGAAAATGGGGTGGAGGAAACATGATTATAGCCACGTTAATTATTTCGTTTTTAGTTTTTCTAGTCATTGGCGTACCAGTTGCTTTAGCGATGGGACTAACATCTATAGTCGTTGCTTTCCTTCTTGATATTCCTCTATCAATTCTCGCTCAACGAATGGTCGCTGGAGTGAATAGTTTCCCATTATTAGCGATTCCGTTCTTTATTCTAGCAGGAGAAATTATGAATACTGGTGGAATTTCTCAAAAGTTGATTCGATTATCTGATGTCATAGTTGGTAGATTTAGAGGTGGGTTAGGAATGGTGAATGTCAGTTCCAGCATGCTTTTTGGTGGGATCTCTGGATCCGCTTTAGCTGATACATCTTCAACAGGCTCAGTGATGATTCCGATGATGAAGAACAAAGGATATGACGCTGACTACTCAGTGGCAGTTACTGTCACGTCGGCAACACAGGGAATTGTTATTCCACCAAGCCATAATATGATCATTTATGCATTAGCAGCTGGGGGAGGCCTTTCGATCAGCTCTCTATTTCTTGGAGGAATCATTCCAGGAATCATATTAGGTCTTGGGTTAATGATTACAGCGTATGTTATTGCAGTGAAAAGAAATTACCCTGCAGAGAAGCCATCTTCGTTTAAAGAAATTCTCGTTGCAACGAAGGGAAGCATACCTGGGTTAATGACAGGGGTCATTATTATCGGTGGAATTATGAGCGGGATTTTTACAGTTACAGAATCTGCTGCGATTGCTGTTATGTATGCTTTTGGCGTTAGCTTTGTTTTCAATAAAGATGTACCAATATCTGAAATTATTCCCGTATTAAAACGTACGTTTAAAACACTAGCGTTAGTTCTATTCTTGATCGCTACTTCAAGCGGCTTTGCGTGGCTGCTTGCTGTATTACGGGTTCCAACGCTCATCTCGGAGAATTTACTGAGTCTTACGAGTAACCCAATTCTGATTACTTTTATACTCATTTTCATTCTACTACTGCTTGGTTCGATCCTTGATGTTGCACCAATCATACTCATCACAACACCGATTCTGTTACCAATTGCAACAAGCATCGGCATGGATCCCATTCATTATGGTATTGTGATGATGATTTGTATGGCGATTGGACTCGTAACCCCGCCAGTTGGAGGAGCTTTATTTATCGGTAGCGCGATCGCTAAAATCCCAATGGAAAGCGCCATTAAGGCATTGCTGCCATTCTACTTAAGCATGATTGCAATTTTAATCGTTGTTGCTTTTATTCCACAGTTGACCTTGTATATACCGAGTTTATTTCAATAATAGTGTATTAAATATCTCTTGTGATTTTAGGTTGTTTTTGTAACGTAGGAGAAAATTCCTCTTCAAGAATAATGTGCTTCCCGACGACAGTTAAAGCCTGTTCTCTGTATTCTGTTGGGGAAAGATCTTCTCTCGATTGAAATAACCTCGAGAAATAAGGTGCTGATAAACCAACGAATGCTGCTATTTCAGTTACCGTGTAGTTGCTAAACTCTAAGTATTCTTTTGACTTCTCAATTCGCAACTCCTGTAGAAGCTTCATTGGAGTTGTATTAAATTTCTTCCGAAAGAGATCAATAATATAGTGTGGGTGAAAGTTAAAGTGTTTCGCAATGTCTTCAAGTGTTATTCTAGAATCCAAATGTTCTAGCATGTATTCAATAACTGGGAAGTCTGGATGAGGCTCTCTATTAAATGAAGAAGAGGGTCGAGAATCTTTTTCTAATAATTCATTTTTATCCTGTAGGATAGCTAGTAGAATATCTTTAAAACCAACATCAATCCGATAGGGAATGATAGGAGTAGATTTTTGTATATTACGGATCGATAGTTTAAACAATTCTTTCAGTTTAGGAGATTCGCCCATGAAATAAGGGGTCGGAAACTTCTCATTATGAAATAGTCCTTGTAATGCTTGACTGATCACATCGAATTTAAGGTCGATAGTAGAAGAGTGACTAGTAAAATAGAAACGATGCTTATCGCCTTTTGAGATGAAGTAAGCATGCTTCGGAAGTAAGTCAAAGACTTCATCATTAATTTGCATCGTTCCTTCACCATCAATTAGATAGATAAATTGATACAAATCATCGTGAAAATGGCTTTTTACGCCAGTATTCTTTTCATAGTCGATGCGAGACATCCAAAAAACATTAAGCTGATCATCACGTAGCACTTTCATCACCTCTTATTCAGTATAAAGTTGATAATTTATTAGAATTTTATCATACTTATGCATTTTTTTCGGAGGAAATAGTAAATAAGTCACATTTCTTAACTATAGGAGGCTATTAATGAAATATGTAATAGGAATTGACCTAGGTTCAAGCGCAGTAAAAGCCATTCTAGTCGATCGAGGGGGGATTGTGCATTACTCCTCATCCAAAGACTATCCATTAATTAATGAGAAATCTAGCTATAGCGAGCAGGACGTAGAGCTTTGGTACAGTAAAACAAAAGAAATCATCATCGATTTGCTTCAGAACTTTAATGGTAGAGTAGAGGACATTGAAGGAATTAGCTTTTCAGGCCAAATGCATGGTTTGGTTCTTCTAGACGAAGAGAATCAAGTGCTTAGAAATGCGATTTTATGGAATGATACGCGAACAACACACCAATGTAGGGAGATTGAAGAGGTAATCGGGAAAGATCGGCTTCTGTCTATTACGAAAAACCAGGCGTTAGAAGGCTTCACGTTGCCAAAGATACTATGGGTAAAGGAAAATGAATCAGACCTCTATGAGAAATCACATCGCTTCCTCCTCCCGAAGGACTATCTTCGGTACCGCCTGACAGGTCACATCGGAATGGATTATACAGATGCAGCAGGCACACTATTATTGGATATAGAGAAGAAAGAATGGAGTCATGAAATGTGTGACGCTCTAGAAATCAATCCAGCATTATGTCCTCCACTAATGGAATCCTTTGACTTCGCAGGTCAAATTTCGGAGGACTTCTCCATGGAAACAGGACTCTCCATTTCCACGAAAGTGTTTGCTGGAGGAGCTGATAACGCGTGCGGCGCAATTGGCGCAGGCATCTTATCAGAAGGAAAAACGCTTTGCAGTTTAGGAACGTCAGGCGTCATCCTTACTTATGAATCAACAGGCTCACATGATTACAAAGGTAAGGTGCATTATTTTAATCATGGAAAAAAAGATGCTTATTATAGCATGGGCGTTACCTTATCAGCAGGGTATAGCCTAAGCTGGTTTCGTGACGTTTTCGCAAGCAACGAATCATTCTCTTCTCTACTAGATGGACTGGATGAAATCCCTCCTGGATCGAATGGTTTGTTATTTTCTCCCTATCTAGTAGGAGAACGAACACCGCATGCAGACGCTTCAATTAGAGCTAGTTTCATAGGGGTGGATGGAAGTCATACGAGAAAACATTTTGTTCGTGCTCTGATCGAAGGAGTTACTTTTTCTTTAAAAGAAGCGCTCGAGATCTTAAAGCAAAACAACGATCACATTGACACCGTCATCTCCATTGGAGGCGGAGCAAAAAATAAAGAGTGGCTTCAGATGCAGGCGGATATCTTCGAAACGAAGATCATTACCCTCTCTCACGAACAAGGACCAGCCCTCGGAGCAGCCATACTAGCAGCATATGGCTGTGGATGGTATAGCTCCCTCGAAGAATGCTCTCGCGTCTTCATCTCTTACGAAGAATCCTATATGCCAGTATCTCAAAACGTTGAAATGTACAGGGAATTGTATCCGCTTTATCAAGAAGTTTATGAATATACGAAGGGGTTGAGTGAGGGGTTGGAGAGATTTCGGTCGGTGTAGTAATTTAGTATTAAAGAGGTGCGCCACTTTATTCATTTTAAAGATTAACCAGTTGGAATTACGGGAACGGTTCTCATGATTCACTCCTAATTAGCCATATACAAATAAACTCGATAAGCAAATCAATAAAATAAATCATGGATACTAGTGGAACAAATGAGAATCAGCAGAACCGTCCCCGCGATTCAAAGAAAAAACTACCCCCTTTAATAAGAAGGTAGGCAGGCTATTAGCATAGCTCCATTCTATATCTTTATCACGTTTCAATCATTCTATCTCTTCCAAATCTCATTAATCTGGGAGACGTTTGATTCGTGGGTCAGTAAAGATATCTGAACCATCGTCACTATTAGATGAAAATTCAGATATAATAGCTCCTTCTTCACCTGCTTTAAACCAGTGCTTTGTATTTTCTTGGATGGTATATTGTTCACCAGGATGTAACACAATTTCATGGAATACAGTATAATGTTGGAAATCAGCTGCAGGAGGAGAAGCTTTCGGAGCTACTGCCGGTTCTCCTTCTACATAAAGATAAACAATTCCTTTACGACATCTAAATGTTTCGAACTTGCCAGGACCCCCATCTTCTCGAGGTGGGTGGCGGTGTTCGGGACAAGTTTGAAGTGGAAACAAAACTAAGTCTTTTGCACAATAACGCTCGGTATTCACATAAGTAATCAATTGTAGTCCTGTTTTTTCGAGATTAGTTAAACCGAAATCTGCAATCTCAATCGATTCTTGTTCAGCTTGAGTTAAAATAATCCCGGCATCAGCGAGCACATTCGCTACGAATGCCCTGTACTCACTTGTTTGCAGATTAGACATACGTCGCAACTCCTCTTATTGGGGATGTAAGCCAATTCTCAACTTAATTTTGGTTGAATTTGCATTGTGAAATTTCTAGTTGTGGAGGGATTAGGGGTAGAAAAGATTAATATAAGCTACTAGCTTCTGTCTTTTCCCTTCTTTTAGGTTTTAATGCCTTGGTATATAGATTTGCTTTGCCTACAGAGTTAAATAGGTGCATTTTATGGTTGATTACCTTACGAGCTTCTAGAATACAGTCCGGGTAGATCACATTCGGATCCCAGTATTCAGTAGAGTTTAAAATTTCACGCGCTTTTTTATAATACGCATACTTCATATCGCTAGATATATTGATCTTACCGACTCCGAATTTGATTGATTGAGCAATTTCACTATCTGGATTAGATGAACCTCCATGTAATACTAGGGGAATATCAACAAGGGTGTTAATTTCCTCAAGAATATCCATTTGTAATTCTGGTTTAATATTTTTGGGATAAATACCATGTGCAGTACCAATGGCCACTGCTAATGTATCAACCCCAGTTCTATCAGCAAAATCTTTTGCTTCAGCAGGATCAGCATATACAATCTTGGAGACGCCACCTTCTACTGAATTTCCTGTACTTCCAATTGTTCCTAACTCACCTTCTACTGAAATGCCAACAGCATGAGCTATTTCAACGACTTTCTTAGTTATACTGACATTTTCCTCATATGGAAGCAAAGACCCATCGATCATTACTGAAGTAAATCCACAGCGAATGGCTCTTAATACTTCTTCCATGGAACTACCATGATCTAGGTGTAGCACAAATGGAACTTTGCTTTCATATACACGGTGTTTAACATAAGAGAAAAATTCATCTGTTAAAAATTCATGTTCAGAAGGATGTATGGCAATGATAGCTGGAGAATTTAATTGTTCAGCCTCTTCAACAACAGCTCTTAGAAATGTACTATCTGCAACATTAAACGCTCCTACTGCAAATTGATTTTCTTTGGCAACAGTCAATAATTCTTTCATTGTAATTAACATAAAGATAATCTCTCCCTTTTAGAAAATTTATGAATAGGTTTGACTAGGTTTACCACTTAATTACTGAAAACGAGTCAAGGTACTAAAATGCATCACCACCTCTCTATTTAAGAGCCTCGATCCTTAGGATTGGGTGTTTAGCTTCCATGATGTTTTTATTTCTCTGCAGTTTATATAAAATCGATTAGACTTTAAGTTCATGTAACGAAATATTCAGACTTTCGATCTAATAGCAAAATTTCCTACATTTTTAATTAAACTCGAGTCATTTTTACACCCTTGTTTTGAACTAGGGATACCCAGTAGTCTGATAAGCTATCATCTGTTACGATTCTATCGACGCTTTCGAGGGGGGCATAAAGATTCATAGAGCGTTTACCAAACTTGGATGCATCGGCTATAAGGTAAGATACCTTGCTGGACTTAATCATAGTTTGTTTAATTTCAGCGTCGGAAAAGTGGAATACACTAAAGCCTTCTTCGGTCACACCACTAGTCCCAATAAACGCTTTATTAACGTATAAACTATCAAAGAATGATCTTGCCTCGCTTCCAAAGAAAGCTTGGCAGTTTTGGAGGAACTCCCCGCCAGCCATAAATAAAGATATATTCTTCGCATACCGGAGGGGGTAGGATGTAGTGAGAGAGTTCGTGAGGACAGTAACATTCTCAAGCAACGATTCAGCCAATCCAGTTGCAATATAATTAGCTGTAGTCCCAGAATCTAGAAAAATCGTATCATTGGAGGATATAAGATCCAAACAATGGGTAGCAATTTTTTTCTTTTCGTCTCTATATTTTGCCTCACGTAGTACGGGCGATTCGTCCTTCACATAACGAATCCCCCCATGATACCTCTCGAATATCCCACTTTGTTCTAATTTGTTCAAATCTCTTCTAATGGTCATGTCTGATACTTGAAATTCGTCGACCAAATCCTGAACGGATAGGCTACCTCTTTTTATTATTAATTCAGTAATTTTTTTTTGGCGTGCTTCAGTAGTCATGTTTATCTCCCATTCATTGTTCGTTTTATGTTTACGTTTACATCTCTATTTATATAAGATTTAAACGAATAAATCAAGGAAAATAAACAAAATAAACAAAAAACAAACAAAATAAAAATGAATATTGTTTATTTTTTGTTTATTTTGAATATTTTTTATTGACAAAAAAACATCGTGCGTTTAATCTTGAATTATAAAAACAAGACGTAGTAGGGAGGGGGAATGGAGGCGGAATCAGAGAAAGTTACTCATAACAACCTGTACAAAATTATAGTGGAGAAGGTGCAAATATGCTGACGACAATGGAAAAATTACTTAGAGTAGCGTATAGAGAAAAGTTTGCAGTAGGGTCCTTCAATATTGCCAATAGCGAATTTATAAAAGCTGTAATTCAGTCGGCAGAAAGAGAAAACTCCCCTGCCATCCTTCAAATTCATCCAAATGAAATTGATCTCATGGGAGACGAGTTTGCCGCATATTGTATTCAAGCTTCGCAACGTGCTAGTGTACCGATCGTAATACACCTTGATCACGGTCGGGATATTGATGATGTTGTTAGAGCTATTCGGAATGGATTTACATCTATTATGATAGATGGATCACATTTACCTTATGAGGAGAATGTAGAGATAACTAGAGCTGCCGTAAAAATTGCTCACGCGCAAAATGTTTCCGTCGAAGGAGAACTTGGAACTATCGGAAATACAGGCACAAGTTCAGAAGGTAGTAGCGAGGAAATTTTGTACACGGATCCTGACCAGGCGAAAGACTTTGTGGAACGCACGAATGTAGATACGCTTGCCATTGCAATTGGCACTTCTCATGGAATATATCCAAAGTCAAAGAGACCTAAGCTCCAGATTGATCGTTTGTCCCAAATTAAAGAAAAGGTGAATGTTCCGCTTGTCTTGCATGGAGGTTCCGATAATTCTGAAGAGGATATCCGGGAATCTACCAAGTACGGTATTGGAAAGATTAATCTCTCCAGTGAAATGAAGCGGGCTTTTTTTACAGAACTTCGCAAAACTTTGGATAACAATCCTAATAGTTACGAGCCGGATGCGCTTTTTCCAAGTTCAACCAGAGCGGCTATGGAGACTATTACGAATAAGATGCATTTGTTCGGTTCCGCAGGTAAGGCTAACTTATATCAATTAACGCAATTATAAGTTTGATTATGAAAAATCCCCTATTCTTAGCGCCTTGGCTACAAGTAAGAATCGTTTCCACCACACACATAATAAATAACTTCTAGATTATTTGCCAAATCTACCTAACGTATTTCACTAGAACAAAATAATTGGGAGGTTTATGTAAAATGTCAAATTTATATAATAATTTGAAAGCGCTTAATAAAGGTAGTCTAGCAATTTTATTGATGGTGATTTTGCTTACACTTGGAGGATGTGCAGGGCAAAATGAGACAACCTCCTCTTCTGGGGAAGAGATTACTTTGGAGTTCCAACAGTGGTGGGGAGTAGAACTTCCGAATGGGGTTCTTCAGGAAATCGTCGACGAATTCACTGCTGACACGGGCATAAATGTGGAACTCTTAAGTAATCCATATGCTGATACAAAAACACAAATTGCAGCTGGTGCAGCGTCAGGAACAATGGCAGATGTTGTTGGTCTTGATGGCGCTTGGGTATATGATTTTGCTAAGCAAGGCTCAATTGCAAATTTAACAGAATTAATGGAAGCCGATGGATATGATGATAGTCAACTATCAGATCAAATTAAGGTAGATGGAAATACCTATATGATCCCTGTGGCAAATTTTGCATATCCGATGTATGTGAATTTAGATATTTTAGAAGAGGCTGGTATTGAGGAAGTACCTGAAAACTGGTCGGAATTTATTAAAGTAACTAAAGAAATTAATGATTCAACAGGGAAGGCCGGATGGGCTATTCCGCTATCTACTGAATCTCCAAGTGGTATTCAGAACAATTTTATGAGTTGGTTATGGGCTTCTGGTGGTTCGATGTTAAACGAGGGAAAGCCAGCTTTGACAAATAATCCAGACTTAACGGCTACTGTAGAATTTGTAAAAGAATTATTTGATTCCGGTGTTGTAGCTCCAGGTGCATATGCTATGAAAGAAGCGTCCATGGTAGAAGAATTTACAAATGGTCGTGTAGCATTTATGACTGATTCACTAGCTCACTTAACGACGATTAAAAAAGGAGCGCCCAACTTAAACGTTGATTTTATTCCAATACCAGTTAAAGATGGTTATAGCGGAAAACGCGGCATGGACGTAGCGAATTGGGGCATTGGAATTTCAGAGAATAGCGAACATAAAGCAGAGGCTATGAAGTTTGTTGAGTATCTAATGAGTCCTGAAGTAAATGCGAAAATTGCTGTTTATGCAAACGCCTTCCCCGGAAACACAAAAGCAGAACCTGATTATTCAGATGCAGATGAATTGTTTTTAAAAGCTTATGAACTCTATCAAGACTCTTATGCGATCAACGAATTTACTGGACTTCCTACTTCAGAAGAGTTAATGAGAACCTTTGATGAACAACTACAACTTTACTTAGATGGAGATACAAGTTCAACAGCTGATATGTTAGCAGAAACGCAGAAAAAGTGGGAAGAAGCATTTAAATAATAACTTGGTTAAATCAACGGGATGTATGTTTGACATGCATCCCTTTTTAAGAAGGGTGGTAATGGTAGGTGAAAACTGAAACTGAAACTAGAACGATAAAAAAGTTGCAGTATAATAGAAAAGCTCAATTTAAGAAAATAATTGAGCCATATGTATACCTTATACCTGTAGTTATATTAATGGTAGTATTGTTAGTTATACCTATCTTCTTGGTTATACGCTATTCTTTTTATGATAATGTAATTATTAATAAAAATCCCGAATTTGTAGGTTTTGAAAATTTTAAAGAATTATTAACGAATAAATCATTTTTGGTAGCAGTAAAGAATACCACTATCTTTGTTGGTGGTAGCATAATTGTACATATGATTTTAGGTATAACATTTGCAATGGTGTTAAACACAAAATATCTCGGTTCAAAAACCAAAGCATTATTTAGAGTAATGTTCTCTTTACCCTGGATGTTCACAGCATCTGTTATAGCCGTCCTATGGATGATGTTATTAAACCCAAACGGTTTTATTAACTATATATTAGTAGAATCAAATTTAACTAGTACCCACATAGAATGGTTAGCCTCAAGAGATTGGGCGTTATTTTCAGTAACAATGATCAATATTTGGGCGGGCTATCCTTTCTTTATGATAAGTGTTCTAGCTGGACTTCAAGGAATACAATCAGAACTTTATGAGGCTGCTGCAATTGATGGCGCAAACAGCATACAGAGTTTCTTCCAAATTACCATTCCTCAGTTAAAACCAATATTAATTAGTTTAATATTGTTAGATTTTGTATGGACAATACAACAGTTCGCACTTATTTGGATGACCACTGGTGGAGGACCAATAGATGCGACAGAGATCCTTAGTACGTTTATTTATAAGCAAGGATTTAGTCAGTATCAATATTCTTTGGCTTCAACTAGCGCAGTAATTTTACTAGTCATAAGCACAGTAGTAGCGATCTTTTATGTGCGACATCAAAGGGAGGGATGAGATAAGATGGTTGGAGAAAAAAAGTGGTATATGAAAGTATTAGCTATCGCTATATTAACTGTAGGAGCAACCTTTTCTGGTTTTCCAATTTTGTGGATGCTTTTAAATTCCTTTAAGCCAAATTCAGAAATCTTTGGATGGCCACCAACATGGATTTCTAAAAATTTCACATTTGAGGCTTACGTAGAGATTCTTAGTGATCCAACAAAAATTAGATTTTTCATTAATAGCTATTTAATTGCTTTTGTGGTAGTAATATTGACTTTAATTATAAGTTTGCTAGCTGCGTATAGCTTCAGTAGGTTTAATTATCCAGGTAAAAAAGTGATTAATACAATTATTATAAGTGTTCAAGCAGTACCGCCTATTACTTTATTAATACCATATTTAAGTTTGATTGTAGCACTTAATTTGTATAACTCCTACGGTGCATTAATATTAACTTATCTTTTATTTACAATACCATATGCAGTCTTAATGATGACTGGATATCTTAATACTTTACCAAAAGATTTAGATGAAGCAGTCATGATTGATGGTGGGTCTAGACTTAGAGCACTTTGGTCTATTTTGATTCCAGTATCGCTTCCAGGCTTAGTTTCTGTAGGAATGTATACCTTTATGTTGGCGTGGAATGAATATTTATTTGCCTTAGCTTTAACTAAAACAGACGAGTTCCGTACGGTCCCAGTAGGAATTAGCTTATTAATGGGTCAGCATGCTTATGAGTGGAATCAAATGTTAGCTATGAGCATACTAGGATCATTACCCATCTTAATCTTATTTCTAATCTTCCAAAAATATTTTATTGCAGGGATGACATCTGGCTCAGTTAAAAACTAGATAATAATAAAGACTATATGAGCGCTTGTGCTTTTTTCGCTATTTAATAAGCCCTAAATTAGAGTTTAAAAATATCCATAACATATTGAGGGGTGTATTAATGAAAATGGAAGATAAGTATACCGAACTTTTTGAGAAAATGGATGAAAACATAAACAGACGTAAATCAAGTGGGAAAATGCCAGCAATGGGATATACAAGTAATTTAGATATTATATGTGAGTTTCAAATAGATATTTTAAATAAGCTCCTGGATGAATACATGCAAGGAGACGACTTAAGTACAATGAAAGCTTCAAAGGTAATTAAGACGGTACAGGAGTTTATTTGTACTATCGTTTATTTTTGTGGAAAGGGAATTGGTGGTGAGGTTGATATAGAAGAAACCGAAATCATTGATAAATTTTTCTCAACAAAATATGGTATGGGAGGGACTGCAACACAAGCGGCAATGGCATTAGAGGCTATTGGATGTCCTTCAATTATTCATCTGACTGATGATTCAAAAGAAGTTTGTAATATTCTTTACTCACCACACATTTATACAGTGTCTTCAAATGAGGATTTAATTCATACGAACCAAGTGACATCAAAAGCTAAACAAGAAATACATTACATTATACAATTTAAAAAAGGTGATGTTATTCGCTTATTAGATCAAGAGTTAGTCATACCAGTATCAAATCGCCTAATCCTTACAAAAATTACTGTTAACGAAACAGTCCCTTTCTCAAAACCATATTTTAATTATATTGAGAGAAATGCAAAAGATATCAGTAGTAATGTACTCTCTAGTTTCAATGCCATTAAAGATAAAGAGGTTTTACAGGAACGGTTAGAGTTTGTAAAACGACATATAAAAAAATATAAGGCTATTAATGAATCAGGAGTTGTATTCTTTGAAGACGCACATTACCACTCGAATAATATAAAGAAGTTTTGTATGGAAACCATATATTCAGAAGTGGATATTGTCTGTATGAATGAAGAAGAATTAGCCCATATACTTGCGATGTATAACTTCCCTATTAACGTTGATAACATCATTTCTTGTGTAGAAGGGATAAAATATATTAAAGAGAATTTCAAAATTAATCAAGGTGTAATTGTACATACAAAAGATTATTCTATGTATGTAGGAGATAAGCTTGAAGTTGATATCGAAAACGGTCTTATTTACGGAAATATGCTTGCAACTACAAAAGCTATGGTTGGTTCTTATGGAACTAAGAAACAGATATCAAAACTGTTAGAGCTTCCACTTAGCAAAATAGGAATGTACAATAAAAAAATAGTTGCTGAGAGTAATTATGCTAGTGAGACAATAATAGTTCCAACAAAGTATATCGATAAGCCTAAATATACTATAGGATTAGGGGACTCATTTGTTGCAGGTGTTCAGATTTGTTTTATGTAGTTTCATGAATCATGATGAATCATGGGGACGGTTCTCGTGATTCATTTCCAAATAAAGTTTCCACAAATACCTTTCAAAAAGAAACCCAGGAAACTGATTATAAAATGGTTAGTTTGCCTGGGCTCTTTTTGTTTATGGGTGTGAATCAGCAGAACCGTCCCCACTATACCTTAGACAAAATACGATCAGAAATTCATGATTCTTACCATTGGGAAGGATTTTTGTAATTCACCCAAAGTTTAACGAGTGCTGTACCTATTTAATACTCGGGACTCGGGAAAAATCACCTAGTATTCGAATATTAATTACAAACTTTTGAATTTAAACAAACGTTTGCTTACCTACTATTAACTGCATATTTATCAAAATCCTCTAGAGTTGTAGCAACTAGAGGATTTTTACTAATTTAGTGTTATATATCCATAGCTGTTTAGACTCCTGCACCTTCCTCTTTCCCTACTTTCACATAAGATAGAGCAAACAAGGAAAGGAGACAAGCAATGAATCTATTACCGAGTCTTTCAAGCAGTCAGTGGATCAAACATAGTACTGCGCAAATCCAGAATTCTGGTGTCAACGAAATTACGATTTCCGCCGTTGCTCAGTGGCACGTATGTGACATCGTTGTACCCGTTCAGGGAAATACAGAGTATTCTTTTTCCATTGATCGATCGAGCAATGGGACTGTTTTTATATTTGAAAGAAGCAATGGTGTTGAAACGTATTTGAGTGGTGGATCGAACGAGACGTTTACGACGAAAGGGACGACCGATAGTTTGCGGATTGGGTTATCAAATGGCACGCTAACTTCTGGAGCGTTTGTGTTTCGCAATCCTTTCTTAGAACAAGTAGGCGCTGAACAGGACTTACTACCAGACCTAAGCGACGGCATGTGGGTCAATAATAGCCCGCAGCAAATTTCGGTCACGGGACAGGATCAAATTACGATTCAGGCAGATGCTCCGTGGCGAGTCTATGATCTTGTATTTCCGGTAACCGCGAATCAATTGTATCGTTTTAGCGTAGAAAACCTTAATAACGGAACGGTTTTTATCTTCGAACGAAACCAATCAGGTACAGAAGGATTTTTAACAGGATCCTCGAGCGGGGAGTTCACCACCAAAAGTAGCACAAGAAGTCTTCGGATTGGTTTATCCAACGGCACCTCGACTGGGACGTTTGTGTTCCGCAACCCAATGCTCACCACTACAGGATCAACTAATCCTGATCCTCCCGATCCCCCAACTGAAATAGAGCCCTTTCGTCATGGCGATTTAAAAGTAAGCAGTAACGGACATTATTTAATTCATGAAGATGGCACACCCTTTTTCTATATGGCGGATACAGCATGGGAGTTATTTGGAAGAACAACTCGAGAGCAGGCAGAGCGCTATTTGGATAATCGAAAACAAAAAGGCTTTAATGCTGTACAGGCAGTTGTCGTCACGCAGTTTGAACGATTCAATACGGCTCCTAACATCTACGGGAATAAAGCGATTTTAAATAATAATCTCTACCAACCGAATGAAGCGTATTATCAGCATGTGGACTGGATTGTTGATAAAGCGAAGGAAAAAGGCATTTACATCGTCATGCTTACGATGTGGGGAAGTGCTGAGCTTGAGGGGGAGTCAAGAGGATTTCCAAATCCGATGTTCAATCCTGCTACAAATAATCAGGGGCTACAAGAAGCGAAAAACAAAGCTTATTTTCACGGGAATTTCTTAGGGAAACGTTACAAAGACAAGGACAATATCATATGGATGCTTGGTGGAGATGGTGATCCTGCTGTACCGGGGTCTTTTGATTACATTTCCATTTATCAAACAATGGCCCAGGGTATTGTGGACGGAGATGGAGGACGTTTCTTAAGAACATACCATCCTCGTTCTCAGTCCTCGAAATATTTGCATACTACTACGTTAGCTAACGGTATACCGATGATTAACTTTAACTCAAACCAAACGAATCAAGTTTTTGACTCTCCTAACTATCAACCTATTTTAAGAGATTGGCAGTTAACACCTCCAAAGCCAACGCTTGATGCAGAGAACCGCTACGAAGATATTCCGAATAACTTTAACACGAGTAATCCTCGACTAACGGATTTTGATGTCAGACAGGCACAATACTGGGCGTTGTTTTCAGGTGCTTTTGGAATTACTTATGGTCATAATGATATCTGGCAAATGTATGTCCAATCCCTCTATCCACCATGGATCGGTGCCAATACAAACTGGTTTGATGCGCTCGATAGTCCTGGGGCCATGCAGATGGCGTATCTTAAGAGGTTGATGGTAAGCAGACCACTATTAGAGCGTGTACCGGATCAGGGGATTCTCTCAACGAATCAGCAAGGAGGTGCTTACCAGGTGGCGACACGTGCTGCAGACGGTTCATATGTCTTTGTTTATTCTCCATATGGCGGATCGATTGCCGTTAAGATGGACAAAGTGAGTGGCGGAACCGCGAAAGCATACTGGTTTAATCCGAGGAATGGTACGACAACATCTGCTGGATCATTTGCCACTACCGGTGTTCGAACATTTACAGCGCCTACATCTGGAAGAAGGAACGATTGGGTGCTCATGCTGGATGATGCTACAAAGAATTTTCCTACTCCTTAATCAGAAGCCAATCAATTTGATTGGTTTTCTTTTAATTCTGTAGAAGTGTGTAGGAATTCTTTATCCCAAGACGAATTGATAGATATGGGGGGAGAAAAATGAAGAAAATTGTCATCATTGGGCATGGTGGGCATAGTAAAGTCATTCAGGATATTGTTTTAATGAGTAAGGAGTTGAAGCTAGTAGCGATTCTGGACGATCGTTATGAAGAAGTAACGATACGAAATGGTGTTTCGTATGGACCAATCCGCTATGGAATGGAGTTATCACTTGAAGGAGATACTTTCTTCATCATCGGAATAGGCGATAATGAATCACGTAAAAGTGTTGTACATAAGTTAGCTCTACCAAAAGAACGATACATTACGTTGATTCATGAATCAGCCATTGTTAGTCCTAAAGCTAGCATAGGGCTTGGAACAGTTATAATGGCAAGAAGTGTTGTACAGGCTGATAGTACCATTGGCTCCCATGCGATTCTTAATACGGGTTCGATTGTAGAACATGATAATGTAATAGGGGATTATGCTCACATCTCGCCAGGTTCAACCTTAACGGGGAACGTCACGATTGGTGAAGGAACCCATATTGGAGCAGGAACAGTTATTGTTCCATCATGTACCGTCGGGAGCTGGTGTATCATAGGAGCAGGATCGACCGTTACTCGTGAAATTCTTGATGGTCAAAAAGCGTACGGCACACCTGCTAGAGTAGTTACATAGTCTTGTGTCTCTAGTTACAATTTTGTTCTATATAATGAACGCAAATGTAAGAGAAAACGTGATATCGTTAGGGATACGTAGAAAATCGTGTCGAAAGGGTTCTTTTTGGTGGTATTTAACGGTTTTCAATCAATTGATAAAGATTTACTATTTAAGTACATTCTTTAAAAAGAACAAAAGGGGCTCAAGTGACTCACCAGGGGATAGCTGATAAAAATAGCGTGTCTGCAGATGTGTTCTTTATAGTGAACATTCAAGGGGATTTACTAATTGAAATTCTATTGTTGTGGAGGTAACGATGGACGAGAGAATGGATTTAAAACGATTTTTGTCGATTATGAAAAAAAGATTTCTAACTATCCTGGTAACAGCCATTGTGTTTTTTGGAATTTCGGCTGTAGCAACGCTTTATTTTATTGAACCGACTTATGAAGCGCAGGAGTTTATCTTTATTGGTTCGTTAAATGATGAAGAGACGGTAGCGGATACGCAGAGAGTGAGTCGCTTAATGGCTTCTTCGATGGACTTGATTAGTAGCTCCGTCGTTTTTGATCAGGTCAAGCGCGATATGAAGGTGACAGAGGAAGACCTTTCAGAGAGTATAGCCGTTACCAATAGCCAGAATTCACAAATTATCACCATTTCAGTCCAAGACTTGGATCCAGACAGAGCCAAATTAATTGCCCAAGCAACGGCTACGGCATCTGTTGACAAAATGGGTGAATTGTTAAACATACGCGATGTCGAAGTGTTAAGTAAGAACGATAGTGGATCTAAGGAAGTTGGGAGTTCAACACTCAACATGGCAATTGGGTTAACGGTTGGACTACTTGTAGGGATTGGTTTAGCGATGCTACGTGACTACTTTGATGATACGTTACAGGATGCGAAAGAGATTGAATGGTCACTTGGATTACCTGTTATTGGTGAGCTAACGTTAAATGATAAAAAATACGCACGTTTGAATAGGAAGATGCGTCGAAAGCGTGAGGTATTCAATAAGAAAGGAGGTAAGATTCATGCCCAATCAAACACTAGTAACTGAATCAATCCAAAAGAATAAGCATTTTCATAGTCAGATGGATGCGCTCTGTTCAAAAATCGAGCAAACGCTAACGCGACAGTCCCTCATACTGATGGTTACCTCACCTGGAAAGGAAAGAAGTCGATCGATCGTAACGAGTGAAGTAGCCAAAGCAATGGCGGATCGGGGGAAAAATGTCCTGCTTGTTGATAGTGATTTCGAATGTCCTACCGTACATGAGTGGTTTCGAATGCCATCTCAGACGGGATTAGCCGATCTTCTATTGAGAGGGATTCCATCAGAGCAGTTAACGAGACAAACAGGAGTAGAGGGACTTTCATTATTAGCAGCGGGATCAGAAGGAGAGGTAGCTGGTCGTAGACTTTCAAAGAACTACGAAAAAGAGTTAACCAAATGGCGAACGATGTATGATCTTGTTCTTATCCAAACGCCGCCGCACTCACCTCCACTTTCCATCTTATTAACGACATGTGACGGTGCTCTTCTGATGGTGAAGGAAAAGAAAGATAAGATGGAAGAAATAAAGCACATTGTTGAAGCATATAAGAAAGCTGACAAACCGATCGTTGGCGTGATTTATCAAAAAACATAAATTTTGTTACGCATAGGGTGAATCCTGATGGGAACTGTTAAACGAAATTCAATTATAAAAAATATCCTTCATCTGTTTTATAGCACTGTTTTTGCAAGTGGTTTAAATGCTATATCCCTTATCGTTCTTGCTTCCTATCTTGAGTCCTATCATTACGGTTTGTTTAGCGTTGTACTTGCTTTCGCCATGATCATGGGCTATTTTACGGATGCTGGTTTAAGTCGCATCGTCGTACGAGAAGGGTCAGCAAATATTGCAAATATCCCAGTGGTCATCACATCTTATTTAAAACTAAGGCTTCTCCTTTTAGGAGGTACCTTGATCATTGGTTTTGGGATTATTCACCTGTTTTATTCTGATCATCCTGAATTGGTGCAAGCAGCGTATTACTTATTAATTCCAATGGTGAGTGGGTTAACACTGCAAAGCATTGGAACGGCTTATTTTCAAGTCATTGAGAAGATGCATTTAACGGGTCTCATTCGGATCACTTCTTCCATCTTACTTGTTTCAGTTGTTTTATTAGGAATGCTATTCTCAATTAACCCCGTATTCATCTATACGTTATATGGATGCTCTTATTTAATAGCTGGACTGTTTGCGCTCTACCTCGTTTGGAAGAATATGACGTTTGTTTTCCGAAGTTCATTTCATAAAGGTCTTTTAAAAGAAATATGGCCGTTTACGATTGCTGGATTTCTATTTGTATTAACGCCTCAATTGGGTCCAATCCTTCTTGAACAAACCATTTCTTTAGCACAGGTAGGGTTGTTTGCAGTAGCGTACCGTATTCCACAAGCGCTACAGCAAGTTCCTTTTGTCATTGCAGGTGCTTATTACCCTGTTATGTATCGGCAATTTCATGAAGGCAATATCAAGGCGCACACCAGGTTAAATGTGATGCAAATCAAGATGATGAGTATCATGGGGATGATGATGGCTTTCCCACTGTTTTTCTTATCTGACATCATCGTAGAGTTACTATTTGGACCAAGCTGGCTTCCTGCATCCGAACCATTGAAAGTATTAGCGATTATGTTAGCCCTGCAATCGATGAATATTGCTCTTGCTGATGGATTAACAACCCAGGCAATGCAGTATAAACGAACAATTGTCCAGGGTGTTGCCTTAGTTTGTGGGGGCGTTCTTTATATCGTACTAAGTCGAGGGTATGGTATTTTAGGAGCGGCATATGCAGGGTTACTGTTAGAAACGATTTCTTTTATTGGCTATATTAGTTGCACACCAAAGCGTGTCACGCTTCTGAAAAAAGCAGTTGTCCCATATGCGAGTTTGTTTCTTTGTTCTTTACTGATTATAAATAAACTACTTTCAGCGATGCCAATTGTGGCAACACTGATCGGATTCTTCATATTGATAGGTCTGGTGCTGCTAGATAAGGACCTATCAAGAAAAATAATAGAGCAAGTAAGGGGTAAACAATTGATGAAACGGCAAGCAGCAAAGGAAGTGAAGCATGGATAATCAAAATAACCTGCGACCACGTGTTTCGCTCGTTATGCTAAGCCTGCTTTTCTTACTCGTTACGATGGGGAAATACAATCTTTATTTTGGCTTTGCATTAAAACCCTATATGCTGTTCTGTATCCTGTTTATCGTCTTTCACCTTAGTAGCTTTCGGTTTCGGTCATTTCAATTATTTGAAGTGTTTCTTTTCCTTTTCTACTTTGCTTATGTGTATTCAGGGGCATTCTCTCTTCACGCCATTTCAAGTCTACGGATTTTACTTGGCGTCATCTTATATTTGGCTTGTTACATTGTGATTAAAGACATCTTGAGTGGATCTAGTCAAAAATTAATTGAGAAAGCACTCGGCATATCTGGGATATTATTTAACCTCATTAGTTTAGGGTTATATGTGATTGGTTTGAAACAACATCACTTTTCTTTTGAGGGAGATGGGGTCATCTCTTACGGAGTCCTCTTCGATCGAGATTATCCGCGTTTAATAGGCGTTCTACAAGATCCGAACTTTTATATTTTTTATAACACGATTTTCTTTACGTATTTTCTATGTAATGGCAAGAGGTGGTGGCATAAAGTCGGTTTACTACTTTCTATCATGACAAGTTTGCTAACCTTCTCAAGAGGTGGCTTGCTAGCAATGGTGGTTGTATTTCTTCTTTACCTCTTGATGAACCGTCCATTACAGCAGGCAAAGCTCTTACTTGGTTCCGTTGTTATGCTATCGATTCTAGCTTATCTAGCGATTGTCCAATTGAAATTTGACTTCTATGGCATTTTGGAATCACGTGTCGAAGATTTTTCACAGGACGGAGGGAGCGGCAGGTTTGATCTCTGGGCTCGTGCGTGGGAATTCTTTTCGACTCATCAGATTTTTGGAATAGGTGCTTTTAATTATCCTGATTACAATTTCTATTTCTTCGGTGATAGTCACTATGTTCACAATACGTTCCTTGATATTCTATCGGAATCTGGGCTAATTGGCTTGTTCTTTTATTTAATCTTTGCGTTTCTACTCGTGTTTCAACTAGTTGAAAGCAAGATGTACCGTCGAAAGCCTTATCTCTTTTTAACATTCATAGGGTTTATGCTCCAGATGCTATCCTTATCGCTCATTATTAATGATATGTTCTTTCTCTACTTAGCGATCTTGTCTTCTTATTTATATGCTGATCAGAAAGAAAGTAAGCGTGAAGCCTTATGTCTAACGAAAGGGCATAAACCAGTGCTACATACTATGATGAAAGGAAGTGATCCCATCCAATGAATGTTCTTATGATGACGGATAAGTTAGTGACAGGAGGAGCTGAAAGTTACTTTTGTAAATTAGAAAATACGCTAGCTCATCCTGATTTGCACATTTATACAGCCGCTGCCACGGGCGATCTTGTAAGTAAATTAAAGCACAAACAAAACTACACAGAAATTAGTCGGAAAAACCATCTAGATAATATAAGAAAAATAAAAAGCACAATCATTAAACAAAAAATTAATGTCATTCACGCAAATAGCTTACGCATGGCTCTCTATGCGATCGCCATTAAAAGAACGAGCCGAATCCCTTTCAAGATTATCTATACGAAACACAATCAAACCGTTCTGGAATCGAAAGGGCCACTGTTTGTTTATTTAATGAATCGGTTTATTGATCAAATTATAGCTGTTAGTCAGTATGAGAAAGATAAGCTCATTTCACTAGGTGTACAGGCTAACAAAATTCAAACGATCTATAACGGGGTAGATTTGGAACAGTTTCGCTTCCAAACGAAAGAGAAAAGTGAAGCCTTTCATGTAGGGATCCTTGCGAGATTGTCGGAAGAGAAAAATCACACACTATTTCTGGAAATTGCGAACAAATTAAAAGAAATGTCATCGCTTACTTTCCATATTGCCGGAGAAGGACCAGAGAATGAGAAGATAGTGAATAAGATCTCATCACTCGGCCTTTCTCATAAAGTAAAAATGGTCGGAGCGGTCAATCAACCAGAAAGATTTATTAAGGAAATGGACTTGCTGCTCCTTACCTCACATACTGAGGTATTCCCAATGGTTATACTTGAGGCTATGGCTGTAGGAACCCCGGTTATTTCAATTGATCGAGGTGGGATAAAAGAAGCGATTCAGCATGAGGAAACAGGGTATTTAATTCCTGATCATCAAGTAGAAGCCTATTGTGAGAAAATCGTAACGATGACGTTACATCGCCATCTTTCAGAGAACTTTGTTCATAATGGGCGTAAACGAGTAGAGGAAAATTTTACAGTAAATAAGATGATTGATCATACGCTAGAAGAGTATCTGAAGTGTTTATAGACATGGATGTTCGTTATTAAGAATGACGGAAGGAGGATATGATGAAACGGTTGCTAGATCTTGTCGTCAGTATAACAGGCTTGTTGCTTCTATCTCCGATCTGGGGTTCGACAGCTTTGCTCGTGAAAGTAAAATATGGTTCCCCCGTATTATTCAAGCAAGAACGAATTGGCTATCAGTGCAACGTATTTACCGTTTATAAGTTTCGATCAATGTCGGACACGAAAGATGATAGAGGAAATCTATTACCAGATTCCAAACGCATTACGAAATTTGGAAGGTTTATTCGAAAGACGAGTATTGACGAGCTTCCTCAATTATGGAACGTCATTAGGGGAGATATGAGCCTTGTCGGACCTCGACCTCTTCTCGTTCATTATCTACCTTATTACACGTCAGAAGAAAACAGTCGTCATTCAGTTAAACCAGGAATAACTGGACTTGCACAGATTTCTGGAAGAAATCGTTTAACATGGGATCGAAAGCTTGCTTACGATGTAGAGTATGTGAAGAAAAGGTCGATGAAGCTGGATCTGATTATTATAGGAAAGACGATTTTGAAAGTGTTTAAACGAGAAGGCATGGTCGAAGTTCAACGAGAGATGATGTTGGATCTAGATATTGAAAGGCAGGGGAAGACAGTTACGTCTTACAATAAGTAAGAGAGTGGAGGTTTTTATGAAACTAGCACAAAAGAGAATCTATCTATCACCCCCGCACATGACAGGAAATGAACAAACGTATTTGAAACAAGCGTTTGCGTCTAATTGGATCGCCCCGCTTGGTCCACATGTGGATCGATTTGAAGCGGATATCGAAAAATACATTCATGTAAAAAAAGCTCTTGCCGTCAATTCCGGAACTGCGGCTATTCATCTAGCACTTCGACTCATTGGAATCACTGTAGGTGATATCGTATTTTGCTCCTCACTTACGTTTGTAGCCAGTGCGAATCCAATATTATATGAAGGAGCAAAGCCTGTTTTTATCGATTCAGAGCCAGACACCTGGAACATGTGCCCACAATCTCTTCGAAAAGCACTTAAAAAGGCTGCTTTTATCGGAAAGCTACCTAAAGCAGTTATTGTGGTTAATTTATATGGACAAAGTGCTAAGATGGATGAACTCTTAAGTATCTGCAAGGAATATGACGTTCCTGTGGTAGAGGATGCAGCAGAATCACTAGGTTCGACCTATAAAGGGAAAATGAGCGGTAGTTTTGGAAACTATGGGGTGTTTTCTTTCAATGGGAATAAAATCATTACCACGTCGGGTGGAGGTATGCTTGTCTCAAACGACGTTAAAAGCATCGAAAAAGCCAGATTTTTATCAACCCAGGCAAGAGATCAAGCTTTGCACTATCAGCATAGTGAGAAGGGCTATAACTATCGGATGAGTAATCTTTTGGCTGGTATAGGAGTTGCACAGCTTGAAGCGATTGAAAATCGAGTGCAAAAGAAAAGAAGCATTTTCCGAACCTATGAAGAAGAACTTGGTTACCTGGACGGCTTATCATTTATGAAAGAGTATGAGGGAAGTAGACACAACCGATGGTTAACCACGCTTACTATTGAAGAAGAAAAGATTGGCTTACCACCATGGAAAGTGATTGAAGCACTTGAGCTAGAGAATATTGAAGCAAGACCTGTTTGGAAACCTCTGCACCTACAACCTTTGTTTAAAGAGTGCGATTTTTATCAAGTGGCTGATGGGACGAGCATTTCGGAAGATTTGTTTAGAAAAGGCATCTGCCTCCCTTCTGGTACGGGAATGACGGTAGAGGAGCAAATGAGAGTGATTCAAGTTATGAAGGATGCAGTAGAGGTGAAGAGACCAACGCTAGCTACTAAGTAATTGTGTTGAATCTATTACCATCTGTCGTTCTTTATTAGGAACAAAATTGATGTTTTCCTTAGGAATGAAAGGAGTTGTTTGAGGATGAGTGTCAAAAATAGGTTTTATTCATTATCACTTCTTGATTCATTAATCGTTTTTTCATCAGTTTATCTTACAACCATCTTTCTTTTTCCGATATCGCCTGTTTTAACGGTCCCGCTATTCATTATTTCAATGACACTTGTTGTTAGTCATCACTTCTATGCGCAGTGGTACAAATTGTACAAAAGGGCATGGGAGTTTGCGGGTGTAGGAGAGATGATCATTATTTTCAAGGCTGTCACACTATCGGTCATCACAGCCTCAGTTCTTCAGTTCGTTATTATGCAAGATATTTATCTAAGAGTGTTGCTTTCAACTTGGATGATGCAGTTGATCCTTATAAGTGCTTCTCGTTTTTCATGGAGGTTGTTCCGAGATCGTCAAATGGGCAGTAGCAAGGTAGAAACGGATGAACGTACGCTTATCATTGGAGCGGGGTCAGCAGGAACGCTTGTCGCAAGACAGCTTCAACAAAACAGCGACTGCCATTTAAATCCGATTGCTTTTATTGATGATGATAAACGGAAACAGCAGCTAGACATTTTATGTATTCCAGTCGTGGGAGGAATTGCGTCACTTCAAGAAAATGTTGAGCGTCTTAAGATCGAGAAAATTGTCATTGCCATCCCTTCTCTAAGCAAAAACCAGTTAAATCGCATTTATCAGGAATGTAAGAAAACGAACATTAAAACGCAAATGATCCCGATGTTTGAAGACCTTGTTACTGGCAAGGTATCTGTTAATGAAATCAGAGATGTACAGGTAGATGACTTGCTTGGTAGAAAGCCCATTGAGCTAGACACACACTCCATTGAAACTATGGTGACTGGAAGTGTCGTTCTTATTACAGGTGCTGGAGGCTCGATCGGATCTGAAATTTGTAGGCAGGTCTCGCAATTCCATCCTGCTATGATGATTTTACTTGGTCACGGCGAAAATAGTATTTATACCATTGAAAAAGAACTTAAAACCACCTGTGGAGATGAAATAGAAATCGTAACTGAAATCGCAGATATTAAAGATCGGAAGCGTATGTTTTCAATTATGAACGCTTATCGTCCAAGGGTGGTCTTTCATGCTGCTGCCCATAAGCATGTGCCCCTTATGGAGAGACACCCTGCCGAAGCAGTTGCAAATAACATTTTTGGAACGAAAAACGTCGCTGAAGCATCGGCTTTTGGAGAAGTGGAAACGTTTGTAATGATTTCTACTGATAAAGCGGTGAACCCAACAAGTGTGATGGGTGCCACAAAGCGAATTGCGGAAATGGTCGTTCAAAACCTCGATAAAAAGAGTGAAACTCGATTTGTTGCAGTAAGGTTTGGTAATGTTCTTGGAAGTCGAGGAAGCGTTATTCCACTATTTAAAGAACAGGTGAAAAAGGGCGGCCCCGTCACGGTAACTCATCCAGATATGGAGCGATACTTTATGACCATTCCCGAAGCATCAAGGCTTGTTCTACAAGCAGCAGCTTTAGCAAAAGGCGGTGAGGTTTTCGTACTTGATATGGGTGAGCCAGTGAAAATTGTTGATCTTGCAAAAAATCTCATTAAATTATCCGGATTGACGGAGAACGAAATTGAAATTAAGTTTTCAGGAATGAGACCAGGAGAAAAAATGTTTGAAGAACTCCTGAATGATCATGAAATGAACACGGAACAAGTTCATCCCAAAATATATGTAGGGCATTCGATCGATGTTCCGATTAGTGACTTACTTAGTCAAATTGATGACAGTCTTAGCTTAAGTGATAGTGCGGTAAGAGAGCTTCTCTTATCGATGACTAACACCTTACCTGCAGTAGAGAAGAGCAAACCAGTCCTAATTTAACGATTCATATGAGGAGGTTCATACATGCCAATTAAAAGAAAAAACATTCTTCTTGTCACGCCTTTTACCGTTCTACCAGGAGAAAAAGGTTTTCATCGATTAACGTATATCGCTGAAAAGTTAGGGAGGAGAGGGCATCAAGTTACTCTTGTGACGAGCAGTTTTCAACATTATGACAAGGCTTTTCGTGATAAAACCGATGTAGCGAGTCGCTCATTAGAGATCCCATATAACATTGTTTTGTTGGATGAACTCGGGTACACAAAGAACATCGGGCTCGACAGGATTCGAAGTCATCGCCACTTGTCAAAACAGCTTCATCAGTATTTAGAGAATCTTAAGGAGAAACCTGACGTTATTTACTGCACGTATCCCCCTATGGATGCTACTTCGGTCGTCGGGAAGTATGCCAACAGAAATGAGATTCCATTTATTATTGATGTGATTGATATTTGGCCAGAGTCGATTAAAAATGTGTTTCCATTACCAGACAAAATGGTCGATGCGATTTTATATCCGCTTACGGTGTATGCAAACAACATTTACAATATGGCTGACTATGTTGTGGCTGTTTCCCAAAGCTACGTGGATCGAGTCGAGAAAGTGAATAAGCAAGCGAGAAGTTATGCCCCTATATTTTTAGGTGCAGATTTAGGCTTCTTCGATCAGTGCAAGCAACATACGGTGAAAAAGGATCCGAATGAATTTTGGATTACGTATATTGGCATGCTTGGTCATAGCTATGATATTGAAACGGTGATTCGTAGTGTGGCATTACTCAAAAAAGAAGACATGAACAATATTGTGTTTAAAGTAGCAGGAACGGGTCCACTCCAAGAAAAATTTGAAGACTTAGCAAAGAAACTAGATGCTCCAGTTCATTTTACTGGTCATTTAACTTATGAAGAAATGGTTCCAATTCTTGCTCAGTCAGATATTGCTGCAAATGCGATTGTGAAAGGCGCACAACAAAGTATTACGAATAAGATTGGCGATTTTGTATCTGCAGGTCTACCAATACTAAATAGTAGTTTAAATGAGGAATTTATTGAAATCGTCAAAAACTACAAAATTGGATTCAATTATTCTCCTGGAGATTATAGACATTTAGCCGAATTAATTAAATTCATGTATGGTGACGAGAAGCTTCGTGATGAAATGGGGAACAACTCGAGGAAGCTCGCTGAAGAGAGATTTGATCGGAGAAATACGTACAATGAAATTTATCAAATGATAGAAGAAGCAACTGTCAAAGAAAGTTACTCTGTCGTGTAGGTGTATTTGAGTCCTTTAAAATGTTTCTGTTTTCTTAATGAAATGAAATCAGGTGGTTTATAAGGAGAAATTATAAATGAACTGTAAACAAATTAGAGAGTTAAGATTAATGAAGGAAATGACTCTTGACGAACTTTCACAAAAATCAGGTGTCTCAAAGTCATACTTAAGTGTACTCGAGCGGGGGAAAATCAATAACCCTAGCTTACGAATCTTAATTCAAATCTCTAACGCATTAGATGTGGATATTGATCAATTTGTACGTCCACTCACGTCACTGAAATAAATAGGCTATGCGCAGTTGTTCTTTATAAAGAATTATTTCGAGAGGTGTGCAATGAGTAGTTATTCAGAATCAGAGCATCTAGCAAAAGAAATTCTTGCGATTGTTCATCAATTTGATGGAAGTGATGAAGAAAAGTCTACGGTCCAAACAGTCGTTGCGGAGTTAAGAGAAATCCTACAAAAAAGAGTACGTTAATGAATCAAATTCTCGCATTAAAGGGAAGGATTGGTTGAACATGAAAAAGATCGTTATTTCAGGAGTAGCCGGATTCCTAGGATCGCATTTAGCTCATGAGTTAATTCAAGGTGGTTGTGAAGTGATTGGGATTGATAATTTTTCAACAGGGTCTGAAGAGAATGTCAGAGCACTATTAGATCATCCAGCATTTACGCTACTTCGATTTGATGTGACAAACCCGGTTCTTATCGAACATGACCTATTGCAGGGGATCCATCAAGTTTATCATTTAGCTTCACCTGCCTCGCCACGATTCTATCAAAAATCGCCGATCGATACGATTGCGGTGAATACAAATGGTACTCGAAATATGCTTGATTTAGCTAGGCGAGAAAAAGCTTCATTATTATTTACTAGCACAAGTGAAGCCTATGGGGATCCAACTGTTCACCCTCAGCCCGAGTCTTATCGTGGAAATGTAAATACGTGGGGGCCAAGAGCTTGTTATGATGAATCAAAACGTCTCGGTGAGGTTTACTGCTATGAATATTTCCATCAGTATCACGTACAAGCTAAAGTGGTTCGACTGTTTAATACGTATTCGGCTGGATTACGAAATGATGATGGGCGAGTGATTTCAAACTTTGTCACTCAAGCGCTAGCTGGTCAAGATTTGACAGTCTACGGAGACGGTAGTCAGACCAGATCTTTCTGCTATGTGGATGATATGATAACGGCGTTAACTCTCGTCATGAATAGCGAACAAACAGCTGGAGAAATTATTAATCTTGGTAATCCGAAAGAATATACGATTTTAGAAGTAGCCAGGCTAGTGAAGGAATTAACTTCTTCACCAAGTGAGATTACCTTTTCTTCTTTACCGAAAGACGACCCGAAAGTTAGACGACCGGTTATTGATAAGGCGAAAAAGTTTATTGGCTGGGAGCCTCGCACTTCTCTAGAAAACGGCCTAATGAAAACAATCGCAGCTTATTCGCTTAAAGAAGAGCAAGTCACTAAAAAGGTTGTTCAATTATGAATATTACTTGTATCGGTGCCGGGTATGTTGGTAGTGTCACAGGAACTGCTTTTGCTGCATTAGGTTATAAAACTACCATTATTGATATCGATCCTGCGAAAGTAGAGGTCCTTACCAGTGGTAGAAGTCCAATTTACGAACCAGTTCTTGAACTATTAATTTCTAAGACCATAGGAAAAACATTATTTGCGTCAACTTCTTATGCAAGTGTCAGACATTCAGATATCGTCTTTATTGGCGTAGGCACTCCTTCAAAAGAGAATGGTAATGTTGATTTAACCTACATTGAACTAGCTGCTCAGAAGATTGCGAAGCACCTAAATCCCTTTCAGTTTACAGTCATTGTAAATAAATCAACAGTTCCAGTAGGCACAACCAATCTTGTGGCCTCAATCATTGAAGAGTACTCAACACTTAAGAACAATGAGCATTTTGCGATTGTGAGTAATCCTGAGTTTTTAAGAGAAGGCTATGCCGTTGAAGATGTTTTCTATCCAGATCGAGTGGTAGTTGGAAGTGATAATCAGTTAGCTAGCGACATGATGAGAGAGCTTTATACGAGTATCGTAGCGAGAGAAAATTATGGGATTCTTTCTTCTGTAGTAGATATTCGCGATAAAAAGTTGACTCCCTTGCCAACCTATTATGAAACAGATATTCGAAGTGCGGAAATGATTAAATACGCTTCAAATGCTTTTCTAGCAGTGAAGATCAGCTATATTAATGAAGTTGCAAGATTAAGTGATGCTCTAGGAGCGAATGCGTTAGATGTCGCCAAAGGGATGGGAATGGATTCAAGAATTGGCGATAAATTTCTCGATGTTTCCTGTGGATGGAGTGGCAGTTGTTTTCCAAAGGATACAGCCGAATTTCTCTATACGAGTCAAGTTGAGAATCAAGAGCTGTCTATTGTCAAATCTGCTATTGCCTCGAATAAAGAAATGCATCACTATTGTGTGGATAAAGTTGAACGAGCGCTTGGATCGTTGCAAGGTCGAAAAATTGGTATCCTAGGATTAACTTTCAAACCGAATACCGATGATGCACGAAATACTCAAGCCTCTTATATTATCGAAAAGCTGATTGAAAAAGGAGCGACAATTCAAGCTCATGATCCTCAAGGTGCAAAGATGTTCCAAAATCTTAATGGAGATTTGAAAGTAGACTACTGTGCTTCGGGGAAAGATGTATTTGATCAAGCTGATGGCGTGGTTTTATTAACACATTGGGAAGAATACAAGTATCTTAACTGGGAATTGACAATTGCTCAGATGAGTCATCCTTATCTTTTAGATACACGGAATTTTTTGAGAGAGTTAAATCTTTCTGCTCATGGATATAGGTATGAAGGCGTAGGCACTTCAACAGAACATCGTGTCAGTCCAAGCCCTCAAACCGTATCACTATAGTTAATGCAAAAGAAAGAGGAGCTGGCAGCAGCTCCTCTTTCTTTCATTTAGGCGACACCTGATTTTGAATACCATTGTCTTCAATATAGCTAGATTCAAGGTTTGTCATCACTTGATTGCCTTTGGATTGTTCAGAAAGTCTAATAACAGGAGCTTGTTGACTAAGAAGCTGTGTGTCCCATATGACGCCTTCAAATGTATTAGCTGAACCATCGACCACTAATACATTTTCAGTTTTCGTGCCGAGTTGAATTTGAAGGTTTTCAAAGACATTTCCGGAAGATTCATTTGGTACCGTTACATCCCCTATTAATTCAATAAACGTAAGGCACTGTTCCATTGAAAAATTCTCAAATGTATTTCCGTTAATCCAACTGTATGACCCATCTCCAGGATCGACTGTCTCTAATTTCAGCCCTGTTTCAAACCCTGAAATGCCAATGGTATCAAAATTCACAAATGTAATCTGATGAGAAGAGCCACCAGCAAATAAGGATAGAGCCGTCCCTTTTAAGGATCCCGATGAATTAATCAAACGAACATTATTGACTTGCGTTGTGTTCCAAATACCGTAATATTCATATTTTCCATCAAGGTAAAGAACGTCGGACTGAAAGATGGGATTCACAACCTCAATTGTACCCCCGCTGATCGATGAGCTCTTTTCTAAAGTAACGACTCTAAAGTTTCCGTCGACTAGAATTTTTGAATTGCGATCAAGCTTTAATTCAGTTCCTTCTTTTAGCGTAAGTCCGGATTTAATTAAATAGTTTCGATTTCCGGTTAAGTGTACACTCCCCACTGCACTCTCCTGTGCATAATCAATAGCCTCTTGGATTGCCTTTGAATCGTCTGTTTTTCCGTCTCCAACTGCTCCAAAATCTGAAATTAGAAGTGCTTGTGGATTCTCGTTGCTTACTGAGTTTGAAGGTTGAGTGTTCACTTGTGTTAAGGCATTATCTTCAACATTAATCCAAACGTATAAGCATAAGGTAATGGCAATTAAAGATAAGATCATTGCGATCATGGAGATTACTCTGTTCGTCATTTAGCGTTTATCTCCTTATAGAGGGAGAGTTCATTCCCGAATAAATTTGAAGTCTTCATTTGCGGACTTACTAGATAATAATTCTATATAAAATCTGTATCTCCTAGTGCAATATGCCAATGATTTGATTGGTAGAAATGAGAACTCATTTGATCATCGAGAAGTCTAACCATAAAGTTGGCTTTTTGCTTTCTTTTCATAAAATGATTCCGCTGAAGTGACTTTTTAAAAGCATGGTCACTAAATTCGACGGTTTGAATAATCGATACTCCATTCCGATTAAGATATGAAGAGACCAGATCGAGGGCGACTGTATAATTAAATCCACCTTTAATCACATAATCGACAATGTGGGTTTTCTTAAGGAATTTAATTGAAGACGGTTTGCAAATGAAGAGAGCGACAATTTCACCCTTTTGCTTAATAACGATTGGCCAATAGGATTCTCCAGGCTTTTGGACATATTTCCAAAGTAAATAGTTTGCTTCTCTGTTTTGATAGATTGTTCCATCCAAAGTAGAGGAAATAAAGTCAGTCACTTTTTTATTATCAAGTTCTGTTGTTTCAACCACATACCCCTTTTTTGTGAGGGTTTTTCCTTTCTCCCTTTTTCCAAAAGAGAAAGAAGGATGGATTTTGAAGTGATTCGTTCCATAGTCAACTAACTTCCATCCCAACTTAAGATTCCCTGGTGCAGAATTTTCATTTGGAAAGTTAAAAATGAGTTTATATCCCTTTTCTGTTAGATCATCTAGTACAGCTTGGTTAAGCTGTTTAAACACGCCTTTTCCTCTCCAGTTTTCTTTGACCATCGTGTCGCCAGTTTGAGCTGCAAGAAATTGTTCCCCATTGTAGATAACTCTCGATGAAAAAATAGCTCTTGCACCAATTAATTCATTCTGATGGAACGCCCCATAGACAGAGAGTGCTGTTTCAACGTTATTTGGATTGTCGATATATTTCCATTTGAAGAAATCGAATGACATCTCCATTTTGAATATTTCCAAGTACATTAACTGAAAGGATGGGAAGTCTTCCTCTGTCAATGACCGTATGCTTATTTTTTCCATAACGTTCCCTCCACCTTATTTCACTCGCTTCAAAGAGTTTTTACGATTCGTCCAATTGCTAGAAAAAACTTGTGGAGCAATAGCGAGCGACTTCTTGTTGAGTTGTTTACTAGGTTTGAATCGATAGAGCTTCTTGATGAAATGATGAAATCGATATTCTTTTCGTTTCCCATCAATGAGCGTTAAATCACCGATAGAGGAAACTGTGTGTAAACCATGTGGGAATGAACTAGTGCGATCAGGTTCAAGTTCTGAAACGATTTCTTCTTGAAACTGTGTTGGAGTAAGGTTGATTACTTGATTAAACGTTACTTTTCCGCCATATGTTTCTGAGCAATCCTGAGCGGGGCGGTATAAAACGCCTTGACGAATGAAAGGCGTGCCCGCTGGTCTAGCCGCTCGAATATCAACCTTAACGGGATTAAGCATATGTGGCATCCACTCACCAAATAAGTCATCACTATAAAAAATGTGAAGTTCGTTATTAGCACTTTGTGGAGTTGAGCCTGCTTTCGTACAAAATAGCCACCACTTATTTTGATAATAAATAACGGTAGAATCGACTCCTGGGAAGTTTTCTAAAAGCACTTTCGTTTTCACCCAGCTTTTTGAATCAGGGTTTAATTGATACAAGATCACTTTATTGGACTCAGAATTTTCCGGAATACAATAGGTTGTACCCTTGTATTGAAGGATAAAAGGATAAGATAAATGGCTATCAGAAGTGATGACTCCGTGATGATAAACGGCTTCAGATGGTGTCCTCTGCTGAATATGAGTCGTCGTAATAAATCCTTTTACAACTTTATGATCTAACTCCTCCATAATAAGATGAACCCCATTTTTGTCTTCATAGCCAAAAGGATCGGCAAAAAATACTTCCTTTTGATCGTTTAACCATTCGATCTTTGGATGTTTATTATTTAAAAGCTCATGAATAGGCTTGTTAATGATTCCTACGTTCCAATATTCATAGAGAAACAGTTTATCTCTTAACTTTTTACCTATTTGTAATAAGAGGGAGCATTTAAAATGAATGGTTGTTAACATAGTAGGTGTTGAATAATTCATATTGCGCAATCCATTCTTTTCATGTTGAAGAGCGTGCATTCCATTAATCATCAGACTTTTATACACTAATGAAGGCCACTCAGCGATGCTAGATTGATAGTTTGCTTGATTCGCTCGCTGCGACTCCTTTATAACGCCAAAGGTGCCATGTTTTAATACAAGGTGAGCGTTTTGATTCGAACCGATCTTAATAAGTGAGATAGGAATGAGCTGATCTTTTAAATGCATTTTCCAAAACAAGGAAGAGTCATCATTTATGTTTGCGGAGTTGTTGTACTGAAAGGACCAAAAACCGTATTTAGGCACTTCTAATAAACGTTCATCAACCTGTTTTGTACCGAAATAAAGAACAAAATCTAATTGAAAACCTTCTAATTTCATAGCATCTAAGAAAAGGTTATCTCCAGCTAATCGAAGGACTTGAGCATCGGAAAAGTGGTCAATGATATTAAGTTGTTGAGTCTTTTTCTTGTTGAATTTAGCAAAGATATTTGAGGGTTTGGTCTGGTTTGACCCTTGTTTTTCTTCGTTTTCTGTCAATAGAATAACACGCAATTGTATGTTCTTTCTCTTTACGAGATTCATAATACATTTATATTGCCAAGGTTCAATTGAAACAGCGTCACACATGATACCGAAGTTTACTAACCGATCGTTGGTTTCCAAGAAATCACCTTCGTATATTGAAGTTTTGTTCTTTTTAAAGAACTTTAAGTTTAGTATAACCTATTTTAAGAGGTTTGGAAAATTCTATTTATTGATTCAGGGATCATGCATATATCCATTTGTATTAAACTTGAAAATGTCCAGTTTTCCATAGGATAGGAAACGAACCTTAGCAAGGTTTTCAAGAATCGTGGGGACGGTTCTCGTGATTCACTTCAAAGTTTAACTAAACTTAGACAACAATAAATACTAAGAGAAACACTAGGTGAGCTAACCATACTATGGTTGACTCACCTAGTTTATTTGTGTTTTGTATGCAAAGGAATCAGCAGAACCGTCCCAGTGATTCCCTAGGTCTTTAGGCACATCACCATTCATATCAAATTTACAAACATTTTGTTCATATTTCATAACTTGTCAACACAACATCCCCAAGATTAGAATTATCGATTGTAGGAAAATCCGTTCCATTTTCTTCATCATTGTTTCTCCTATATAGCGCAGCACATCAAGCATTTTCGCTTCTGGTCACCTCAAAAATAATCGCTTGGAATTCATAAAATTCATGATACGATCGAATGATTTGTACTAGAAGTAATCTTCATATAGATCACTTTTATAGTGATGGATTGGAAATGGTAATGTTTAGGAATTGTAAATATTTGTGGGTCTAAAGTTCTGTGATGTGTTAATCTAAATAGATATATTCGTGTTAATGGAGGGGTTTGTATGAAGAAAATAATCACATATGGTACTTTTGACTTACTTCATTGGGGACATCTTAATTTGCTGAAGAGAGCTAAGGATTTAGGAGATTATTTGATTGTGGCGATTTCTTCTGATGAATTTAATGCACTTAAAAACAAGAAATCTTTTCATAGTTTTGAAAATCGTAAATACATTCTTGAAGCCGTTCGGTATGTGGATGAAGTCATTGCGGAAGAAAATTGGGAGCAGAAGTTGAGTGATATTGACTTGTACGATGTCGATTTATTTGTCATGGGTGACGATTGGGAAGGGGAGTTTGACTTTTTAAAAGAAAAATGTGAAGTCGTTTATTTGGAAAGGACTCCAGGAATTTCAACTACCCAAGTGAAAAAAGAATTAGCTTCAGTCAGGTAGAGAAAAGTTATAGAACGATTTGATAACAATGATTTATTAGGGGTGTAACATGGGATTATTAAATTTATTATGGCAGCCAAGCGAGCAGTTTAAGTGTTATTTACATGGCTTAGAATACGATCAACAGAAGTTGGATGTTACATTAAAATTAGATATAGATGCAGAAGCTTCAACTCAACCACTTAAATTCGTTCTTATAGAAAGACAAACTCGTAAACGTATAACAACCAAGGTAGACAGTGAGTTGGATCAACAGAGTAGCGATCTCATACAGTTTAGCTTGGACATCACTGGGAACGTAAATGAACTAACATCAGGTATTTGGGATGCTTATTTTCATGTTAATTTACAAGGGAAAGAAAAGGTTCTGAGAGTTAAAAACAGTTTAACAAATACCCTCGAATACCCGCCACTTTATATCAACAGAATAAACAAGTCCCTTATTCCCTATTCAACTGTAAAAGGAAATTTATCATTTAAATCTGATATAAGTACAGCCAAACTTGTGTCAGAAACGGTCAATCTAGATACATTTGGCGTTCTTAAAATAAGTGGCTATTTCTTAGTACCTTCCTGGCAAGTGTCAGAGAGTAAAGAGGTTAAGAAAACGATTCTGCTCACTCGTAAGAACGGTACAACACTGGAGCTACCAGCGAAACATGTGAATCGACCTGATATATCGAAGCATTACGGTCAACCTGATGGAACGTATGATTGGACAGGATATGAAATTGAATTAGATTTTAAAAAGGATAATCTCCTCATACATTACGATGAAGCATTTGAAATTGCAATGAGAATGGAATATCAAGATAAAGTCATATCTATGCCATTAAATGTAGATGCTTCAAAAGTATTCAATGACTCAGCGACATTTCATACGTCCGGTATTGTTAATAAAGTGATGTTGAACGTTGGTCAGATAGACAATACGCTTTCGGTTCTTGTAACCAGAGAAGATTTTCAGGCAGAAATAAGAGCCGTATACGCAAGAAATGGCGAAATTACTTTGCATGGTCAAGTTATGACCTCTTTAGATGCAAGTGCCTATACGAATCATGCATGCATTCGATTTGAAAAAAGAGGTACAGACATAAGCCATGAATATGGAATCAGCGTAGAGGATCGAACATTCACCTATACGATCAATATTGAAGAGTCCTATCGTCAGGGCTTATTTAGCGATGGCATTTGGGACTTATACTTTATTTCAGATGTATGTAAGTCAAAATTAGTCTCTCGCTTAGATGATATTAGTTCTAAACAAAAACTTGTAAACTTACCACAGCAAACGTTTATCAATCGCGACAGACATATTAAGGTCATTAAACCTTATTATACCATACATGAAGAAGTTTCCATACTAGTAAGGGATTATATTCAAACGAAATCAATTGATAACGTGAGAATTGTAAAATCAGATTTACTGATTACTGGAAAACTTAATATTCAACCTCCGCATAAGGAATTGCCTAAAGTCCTTGAAGGATCAATCTTAATAAAAGGTCAATATGGAGCGAAATATCATTTACCTGTGGAGTGGGAATTACAGAAGACTGGTAAGACGACGCTTGAACACGCATTTGTCGCAAAAATAAAGCTTGACCATGAAGAAAAAATCAAGAAGATGCAATTACTCCGAGATATAAACTTTGACCTGATCCGGTGTCACCTTAATTTCGATGATGCGTTAATTCCATTTACTATGAATGTGGATGCGTCTAAAGTGGTCATGACGTTTGAAGACCGTTTGAAGCAACGTACAAAATTGAAAACGTTGATAAATAAAAGTTTACTTCCCTTCTATAAGGCATGTAATAAAGTATTACCGATCAACAATAAAGTGATCGTATTTCAGAGTTTTCACGGTAAAAGCTACTCATGCAATCCTAAAGCAATCTATGAGGAGCTAGTCGATTCTAAGAAAAATTACAAATCGGTTTGGGTGATTAATAACCTGAACACTGAAATTCCTGGTAATCCTATTAAAGTAAGACCGCATTCTCTGAAATATTATTACTATATGGCGGTCGGAAAGTTTTTTGTGAATAATGGTAACTTTCCAGATTTTTATGAAAAGCGTAATGGAGCCGTACATCTTCAAACCTGGCATGGTACACCATTGAAGAAACTTGGTTTTGATATCGATCCAACTTCTGAATCATACGCAGAAAACACTTCTCCAGCACTTCTTGAGAGAAATAAGCGTTGGGATTATTTAATTGGTCCAAATGACTATACGTCTACGATTTTGAAGAGAGCTTTTGCCTTTAACAAAACGACCTTGGACATTGGCTATCCTCGTAATGATGTTCTTTTAAAAAGAAATAAAGAAGATAAACTTCGGGCAATTAAGAAAAAGCTAAACATTCCTGATGATAAAAAAGTCATGTTGTATGCTCCAACTTGGCGAGATTATGAATTCCATAATGGAGCTAATTTTCAACCTTACCAATTTAAATTTGATTTAGAGAGAATGAGAGAGAAGTTTGGGAATGAATATGTTCTTTTAGTGAGGCTCCACTATAGAGATGCCATGCGAATTCAGTTAGAGGGCTATGAAGATTTTGTCTATAATGTTTCAAGTTATGATGATATTCAAGAGCTCTATCTGATTTCTAACCTTCTTATAACGGACTACTCTTCTGTTATGTTCGACTACGCTAACTTAAATCGACCGATGATCTTCTTTGCTTACGATATGCCAAGATATGCTACTCAAGTGAGAGGATTTTATTTTGATTTTCAAAAAGAAGCACCTGGTCCAATTGTGATAAGTGAAGAGAAGTTGTTCCATGCAATTGATAATATAGACCGTATTCAGCAAACATATCGGAAGAAATACAAAGATTTCACATCTAAGTTTTGTCACCTTGACGATGGAAAGGCTGCAAGAAGAACAATTGAAGAGGTATTAGGGTGAAATGAAGAGATTGGAGAATGATTCGTGAAGATAAGGTTTCTTGTATTTGATGTATATGGAATGGGTGGGACGGTTCGAACCGTCCTTAACGTTACAAATTATCTTGCGCAGAACGGCTATGATATTGAAGTCATTAGTGTATTTAGACACAGGAATATACCTTTCTTTGAAATTGATCCTAGAATCAAGGTAACTGTTCTACACGATGTTGTGAATCGTACCAAAAATCAATTAGATCTAAAGAGTAAGGTAGCAAATAAGTTATTGAAAATGAAAAGTAGGTTAATTCATCCTGATGATGAAGGACACCATTTCTTTTCAGCTTTAACAGATATAAAAATGTATAACTACATTAAATCGATTGATTCTGGAATTCTTGTAAGTACAAGACCAAGTTTCAACATATTTGCTAGTAAATATGTGAAGAAAGATGTGAAAGTCATTGGACAGGAGCATCTGAATTACGCGATTTATCCAGAGCGCTTAAAGCGTTCGATCGTAAAGCATTATGCAAGCTTAGATTATCTTGCAACTTTAACGGATGATGATACAACCGACTACAAAGAGTTACTTTCTTCTGGAAGTGTGAAGGTAAAAAAACTGACTAATTCGATTCCAAAGCTTCAAGGTGGTGTCTCACCATTAGAATCTAAAACGATCATTGCTGCAGGAAGATTGGTACCTCAGAAGGGCTTCGACTTACTTATTGAAGCTTTTAAGATTGTGAATGAGAAGCATCCAGATTGGAAATTGAAAATCTTTGGCGGAGGAAGAGAACGTCAAAATCTTCTAGACCTTATTGAAGAAAAGGAATTATATAATCACGTAGTCCTAATGGGATCCACTCCTAACATCGATGTGGAACTAATGAAATCTTCCATCTATGCATTAAGTTCTCGTTTTGAAGGTTTTGGAATGGTTATTGTTGAGGCGATGCAGTGCGGTGTGCCGGTGGTTAGCTTTGACTGCCCTAAAGGGCCAGGTGAAATCATTAAGCATAATGAAGATGGGATTCTCGTTGAAAACGGAAATATTGAAGCATTTGCCGATTCCCTGATTCGTTTAATAGAAGACAAAGATTTACGTGAAAAGTTTAGTGAAAAAGGCATGGAGAATGTAAAACGATATGAAATTGATGAAATCGGAACGAAATGGAAAGAAACAATTCATGAGCTTATCGTTGAATAAACGAAAATGATTTAAATAATGAGGTGACAAATTGAACGCTTTAATAACGGGAGTAGACTATTTTGATGACGTGTTAAGGGTAAAGGGAGAAGTTGATCATCTCATTGAAGATCATAACGTTTCTCTCTGTTTAAGAAGGCGTGAAGTTGAACAGGGGCTAGAATATCCTGAAGAATATAGGTTTACCACGGTAATGAATGGAACTACGTTTTCAATAGAAGAAAGCATTAACGACATATTTGTTCATAAAAAAATTCATGATGGTGTTATTTGGGACTTCTTTATCCATCATGATGGGGAATACCTTGAGACTAAAATGACAACCTCAGCACCCGGCTTGAAAGAAGTGGACTACCGTCCTTTCTCACATAACCTATTTAAAGTTAAGCCTTATGTAAATGGGCGTAATGGCCTTTCTATGCTTGTGTTACAAAATGATCTTTTTACAGAAGTCGCTGACGTTACGTTTAAAGATGGGCGATGTTCGATCGAAGTTGACATAAATGGAACTATGACAGATAACGACTTAAAGGATAAGATCGTCACCTTAAAAGCCAAAAAAAGAGAGCAAGAACATCTCTTTGAGTATTATGAATCCAAAACAATAGGACCAGCTTCTGCAGGAAGACTACTTTTTCACTTTTCGTTAGATGATCTTTATGATGGCTATCCGTTCAACAAAAATGTGATCTGGGATTTATTTATAGAATTAAAACATACGGATGGTTTAGTACTCGACCTTCCAGTAAATAAAAAGGAGAACATTCATTTCAATTACTACCAGTTTGAAAAAAATGATCTCTATCGAGTTAAACCTTATAAGACTGGACACGATACACTTGCTTTCATTATAAAATATGCTGATATTTCTCCTTCTATTGAGCAAATTTATTTTGAGGAAAATCGACTATTGGTAACTGGACATATTGAAGCAACGAATTACAATCTCGATAAGCTTGATGAATTTAACTCTTCTTTCGTATTAAAAAAACGTCAAACTGTTGGTCAAGAATTAACATACAACCTCGAAAAAGGAATGGAGTTACTTATTACGAATCAAAATTTTGATTTGGTAGCGGATGTCTCTGAACTTTTAGAAGAAGAGGTTATTCATAACAAGGATGTATGGGATCTCTTTCTACGTGTCGCCACTATATCTGGAAACGCAATAGATCTACCGATAAATGCTAAGAAAATAAACCAACTTAAAATTGGATATGAAGAAATGTTCTCTAACCCAAGGGTGAAATTTAAACCATTTGTGAATGGAAAGCAAAACTTGTCTCTTTATTTCTTAGACAATGTCTCAAGTGAGAATCAACTAAAAGTGGCCGTTTTGGGATCTTGCTTTAGTAGAAATGCTTTTAACTCGAATGCTTACTTTAATCCAGAATATAAAACGTATTATAACTGTGCTTATACTCAATTTCATTCTTCATTGATTAGTTTAGTTTCTAATCCAGTTCCAATTGATTTAAATCAACTAGACGACATGAATGAAAGTAACAAGAAGTTTCTTGAAGCTGATTTCGAGAAAGACTTTTTCGAGAAAATCACTCAGTTGAATCCTGACTATGTCATTATCGATTTGTATGCTGACGCAGCACGAGAGGTAATCAAGATATCGGAAGAACAATATATAAGTGCTAGTTTGGCGTTCAGACAAAGTAAATATTTCAAGAACTTCTTGGACTATGAAGTCGTCACTCATGAAAATAATGACGTATACTTTTCGATCTGGGAAAAATCGATGAAACTTTTTGCGAAGAAATTACGTGAGGTTATTCCTGAGGAACGCGTAATTTTAAACTTAGGCGGCTTCACCTCTACCTATGTTGATAAAGATGGATCGATTAAGAAATTTTCAAATCAAAATAGGATAAAAGCCTACAATTATTTTTGGGATCGTTTAAATAATTATTTCATCGAATGCATGCCTCGATGTAAAGTGATCAGTATGAAGGATATGAAATTCATCGGAGATAGCGATCATCCTTTTGGACGCTCCTATTCTCATTATCAATCCGGCTATTATAAAGAGTTTTTGCGTAGGTTGAACGACATGGCCCTCGTCGACTATAACAATGAAAGAAATAAAACTCTTAATAGAAGAGAAAGAGTTCTTTAAGTTTAATAGAGAAAGGGTTTTAGAATTGGAAGTAAAGGTCTCTAAAGTTGACTATCGCAATGGAATCATTTCCTTATGGGGCCAGTCCGATCAGTATTTGAGTGAAGATGCTACCATTTGTGTTAAACGAAGAGTTATCGAACATACAATTGAATATTTAGATGAAAGAAATTTTTCTTTAAAAGTCAATAAAGAGAACTTCATCTTTGAAATCGAAATTGATAAATTATTAAATATGAAACTGTTGGAAGAAGGACAAGTTTGGTATTTTTATGTCAATAATGGTGGTCATTCTTATCGATTGAAAATAGACCACCAATTGAATTCGGTTTATCATCCCTTCACAGTTAATCCTCTTTTTAAAGCGAAACCATATAGAGCGGGTGACGGTGGTTTGGGCTTCCTTATTACGATGATCAACCTTCAAGCAAACTTGGAATCTGCTGACTATAAAAATGGGGAATTGACTCCTGAAATCTCACTTCAATCAAATGATTTAAGTGAAAATTTCTTTGAAAAACTAACATGTCAATTAGTTTTTAAGAGAAGGGAACAAATGAATCTTTTTCAGTATGATGAGGAGAAAGTGTTTCACCTAAAATATCAAGGAACACGGTGTAGTGAAACAGTTAACGTTAACCATATGTTTAACGGTGAACTAGAAAACAATGAACAGGCTTGGGATGCCTTTATAAGATTGTATATAACCGGACAAAAGTCAGCGGAATCCCTAGTTTACTCAACAAAAAATACCGCTGAAACTATGTATCATTACGAGACGTTGAATTCGAATAATGCCTTAAAAATGAAACCTTATATTACAGGGAAAAAAACCTTCTCTCTATTGATCCGGAAAAAGAACATTGTTGCTGAAGTCGTTGAACTTTCTTTAAGTGATCAAGTTCTAAACCTTAAAGGTAAGCTTTATTCGCCGGAGTTGGATCTTTCCAAATTGGGTGAGGAAAGTCTGTCATTGGTTGCTAAAAAACGGTTTACTTATGGAAATGAATTCACGTATTTTGAAGGTGAGAAAAGTAGCCTTAGACTAACGTCAGAAGGTTTTGAAGGAGTAGTTGATCTTTCTAAAATAATTGATTCTACTATTCAACAAGAACTTCAGAGTTGGGATCTGTTTTTAGAAATAAAGATGGGCCAAAATGAGAAAGTAGATGTACTCGTTTCTGGAGACCCTTCTCTACCATTGAATTCTATCGTTAGAATGAAGCCAAAGGCACAGCCATTGGTAACCAGTTTCTCTCGTAACCACAAAAATCAAATTTCAATAGATGTCAAAAACGATAAATCAACCTTTTCAGATGATGTCATACGACTTGCCGTTCTTGGGTCATGCTTTAGTAGAAATGCCTTTGAATCAAAGCCTTATTTCATTCCGGAGTACAAAAGGTTCTATCAATGTACATTTACGCACATTCAATCATCCATTATTAGTTTAATGTCAAATCCTGTGTCGCTTGAACTTAATGATCTAAAACATATGAACAAGAGCGAACAATTGCCGATCATGAGAGACTTTAATAAAACGTTTATCAGGGACTTATCTCAATCAAAACCAGAATATCTGATCTTGGACTTCCTAGCGGATGCAGCAAGAGACGTGTTTCGCATAAGTGATGACTCTTATGTTAGTGCTAGTTTGTTATTGAGGCAAACCAATCTGTATTCTGAATTGCAGCGTAACAGTAAGGTGATCGATCATCAAAACAACCATGATTATTTTCAACTTTGGAAATCTGCGGTTGACCGGTTTATAGAGGAGCTCTTAAGGATTATTCCTGAAGAAAGAATCATTCTTAGCAAAGGGCAATTTACGACAAGGTATTATGATGAACAGGGGAATGTTAAGTCTTATTCAGACAGTCGTCAAAAATTGATCCGAAGAAATAACGTTTTTTGGGATAAGTTAAACAACTACTTTATCAATCGTCTCCCTAATATCAAGGTGATCGATTTAACAAGTGATGGATTTATCGGTCATTACGCTCATCCTTATGGGAATAATCCTTCACATTACGAATCTGGTTACTATAAGGAGTATTTTAGAAGATTGAATGAGTTAGTCAGAAGTGATTTGCAATTGAACAGGCAACTTAAGCTTGAAGTATAAGATGATGAATACTCACCTCTATTTGCTAGTTGGAATTAGAATGTGTACTCATTAACCGTTAGGCATTGCTAAAAGAGTGGTTAGACTCAAGAAAGGAAGTTATTTATGAAAGTAAGAAAAGCGATTATCCCAGCTGCTGGCCTCGGAACAAGATTCCTACCAGCAACGAAAGCTCAACCGAAAGAAATGCTCCCAATCGTGGACAAGCCAACAATTCAATACATTGTTGAAGAGGCAGTGCGAGCGGGGATTGAAGACATTATTATCGTCAGCGGACGTGGAAAACGCGCCATTGAAGATCATTTTGATAAATCATATGAACTAGAAGAAACACTTACGAAAAAGCAAAAACACGAGATGTTGGAAGAAGTCCAAAAGATCTCAAATCTAGCAAACATTCATTACATCCGTCAGAAAGAGCCAAAAGGACTTGGTCACGCGATTGGTTGTGCGGAGAGTTTCATCGGTGACGAGCCTTTTGCGGTACTATTAGGAGACGATATCGTTCGCTCTGAAGTACCATGTATCGGTCAGTTGATGGATGTTTACAATCGCTACAACAGTTCGGTTGTTGGCGTTCAACAAGTAGCTGAAGACCAAGTTTCAAAGTATGGCATTATCGCGCCAAAAGAAGGCGTGTTGGAAGAAGGCGTGATCCCCGTTGAAACGTTTGTGGAGAAACCTTCAATGGAAGAGGCGCCGTCTAACTATGCGATTCTTGGTCGCTACGTGCTAACTCCTGAAATTTTTGAAATTCTTGAACCGTTACCAACTGGTGCTGGTGGCGAGGTGCAATTGACGGATGCGATTAAGGTATTGAATGATTCACAAGCTGTTATTGCACATGAATTTGAAGGCGATCGTTATGATGTTGGCGATAAATTTGGGTTTATTAAGGCGACGGTTGATTTTGCTTTGGGGAGAGAAGATCTTCAGGGCGAAGTGATGGCTTATTTGAAGAGTGTTGTGGAGAAGGAATTATCTTATCAGTCTTAGCCATTTAGAGACTCCTGAAAATCATGTTGATGGTTTTCGGGAGTCTACTTTATCTGGTATGTTTTAAAAAAAATCAAAAATTAATTGAAAAGGTTTTCAATACAGGTTATCATGTTATTAAGATATTACGTAAACGTTTACTGAAAGAAGGTAAGCCATGGCCTCTACCATTAAAGATGTCGCTAGAAAAGCAAATGTTTCAATTGCTACCGTATCCAGGATTTTAAATGATTTGCCTGGGTATTCTCCGAAGACGAAGAAAAAAGTTCTTGATGCCATTGAAGAGCTAGGGTATCAACCGAATGCAGTTGCCAGAGGGTTAATCAATAAGAAGACGCAAACGATCGGTGTCCTGTTTCCTGATGTATCAAGTATGCTGTCTTCAGAAATTTTGAATGGAATTGAGAACATTGCCCATGAACTTGGGCACAGTGTGATCGTCTGTCATACGGATTCAAGCGGGAAGCGAACAAAGAAATATTTGCAGCTTTTAAATGAAAAAAGAGTGGAAGGTATTCTTTACGTTAGTGAAGTGATGACAAAAGAATATGATGATATTATGAAAAAGATGGGGATACCCGTTGTTCTGATTTCAACTGAATCGTTAGAGTTTCAATTACCATATGTGAAGGTTAACGATCGATCTGCTGTATTTAGTGCTACACAATACATGATCAATCAAGGTCATAAGAAGCTTGGAATGATAAGCGGTCCTAAAGAAGATAAGATTGCCGGTTATCCAAGGGCACAAGGTTTTCTAGAAGCATTACAGCATTTTGGATTAAGTGCGAGCGAGGAGCAGATCATTTATACAAACGGATTTGCATATGAAGATGGTTTTAATAACTTGGAGCCTCTATTGTCACGATTTCCTGATCTTACTGGTATTATAGCGAGTAGTGATGATGTAGCAGTCGGCGTCATTTCTGCCGCATATAAGCTCGGCATTAAGGTGCCTGATCAGTTGTCTGTTATTGGCTATGACAATATCAAGATTGCGCAAATGATTATTCCACCACTTACAACAGTCGCTCAACCTCTGTACGAGATGGGTCAGGTTGGAGCCGAAATGCTATTTTCGTCGATTGCCAGTGGTAAAACAGTTGAAAGTCGAATCATGCCTCATCGGATTATTGAGAGAGAATCCGTAAAAAAAATAAATTAATTTTTTTTACGGATTTAGTTAAACGTTTACTTAAGTTTATTAACGTATTAAATTAAATGAAAACCAGGGAGGAAATAAGATGAAACTTTCTAGCAAAGTGGTTACAGGTTTTGTTTCAATGGCACTCGGGGCAGCGCTTTTAACAGGTTGCAGTGGTGGAGATGACGATGCGCTTGAGGTGTTCTCGAATAAATCTGAGAATACAGAAACCTATAAGACCCTTATTAAAAAGTTTGAAGAAGAAAATCCAGATATTGACGTTAAGTTAAATGCCCCGCCTGAGGCAGAGACGGTTTTGAAATCCCGATTAACGAAAGATGATCTCCCTGCTGTCATGGCGATTGGCGGAAATGCTACCTACGGTGAAATGGCACGTGCTGGCGTTTTAATGGATTTCTCAGATACAGAAATGACCGGCAACATCCAACCTGCTTATTTGGATATGATCAATCGTTTAGTTGGGGAAGAGAAAGACGGAACGTATGGCATTCCATATGCAACAAATGCAAACGCTGTCATCTACAATAAAGATAAATTTGAAGAGCTCGGTTTAGAAGTTCCGAAGACATGGGATGAGTTCACGGCCGTTTTAGAAAAAGCAAAGTCAGAGGGTGAGATTCCAATTTATCTTACATTGAAAGACGCCTGGACTGGAATGATTCCCTGGAACTCTCTTGCTGCAAACATTCAACCTGAAGAATTTGCGAAGAAAGTGAACAGCGGCGAGGCGAGTTTTCAAGAAGATTATCCCGAAGTGGCGGATAAAATGTTGACACTTTTAGAATATGGTCATAAAGACAACATGGGCGTTGCTTACGGAGATGGGAACACGGCTTTTGCTAAAGGCGAAAGTGTGATGTATCTCCAAGGAAACTGGGCGATTCCAGAAATCAAGAAAGCCAACCCGGATATTAACTTAGGCGTGTTTGCTATGCCAGTTACAAATAATCCTGAAGAGAACAAACTCGTTTCTGGTGTGGATGTGGTATTTGCGATTAATCAAGGTACTGAGAAGTCAGAGGAAGCCAAGAAATTTGTTGAATTCATGTTAAATGAAGAAAATGCTCAGCAATACATTGATGATCAGTCAGCATTTTCTGCTGTTGAGGGTGTGTTCCAGGAAGATCCGATTATGGAAGGGATCAAAGAGAATTTTGAGGAAGGTTCGATTACAAGCTTTCCCGATCATTACTACCCTGCAGGCATGCAAGCAGAGAACTTAATTCAGGATTTCCTTATTAACAAGAATAAGGAAGAATTTTTGAAAAAGATGGATGATGAGTGGAAAAAGGTTCAGAACCGATAAGTGAAAGGGGGCATCGCTTGCCCCCTTCATTTACCATAAAGGAGAGGTGAACATGCATAAACGGAAAAACGCATTTATTTTCATGACTGTCCCAGCTCTGTTGCTTTTTTTTACTTTTCATACTTATCCTGCACTTCAAGGTGTTTATTATAGCTTTACGAATTGGAGAGGGTATGGGGATTTTGATTTTGTTGGATTGAAGAATTACATCAATGTGTTCCAGGACGATCGCGCCCTTCATGCCTATCTGTTTACATTTAAATTTGCCGTGGTTTCAACCATCATTGTTAACATCATTAGTCTGATCGTTGCGATGGGGTTAAACGCTAAGATCAAATTTCAAAAAACGCTTCGGGCCGTTTACTTTATGCCAAATATTTTAAGTATCTTAATTGTTGGCTACATATTTAACTTTATTTTTGCCCACTTTATTCCGGAGATTGCTGAGGCTTTAGGGATAAACGCCTTAACCCAAAACATCCTGGGTGATCAGGATCTTGCCTGGGTCGGGATTGTCATTGTCGCGGTTTGGCAGGCGGTTGCCTTTAACACGATTCTCTATCTAGCTGGTCTGGTAACGATTCCTGAAGATTTGTATGAAGCCGCAAGTATCGACGGTGCTAACGCCTGGAGAAAGTTTTGGAGCATTACGTTCCCGCTTATCGCGACCTTCTTTACGATCAACATGGTTCTTGCGATGAAAAACTTCCTGATGGTGTTCGATCATATTATTGCTTTAACCGGAGGTGGACCCGGGCAGTCAACAGAATCTATCTCACTCTTGATTTACCGTGGTGGATTTGAAGGCGGAGAGTTTGCTTACCAGTCTGCGAATGCTGTTGTTTACTTTATCATCATCGTTGCCGTATCGGTGTTTCAAATTAAGGTCTTACAGAAAAGAGAGGTGGAAATGTAATGCGGAAGAAAGCCAATTGGTTCATTACGTCATTATTGATTCTCGGATCCTTACTCATTCTATTTCCATTGTACCTGACTGTAACGATCGCCCTCAAAACGCCGCAGGAATTAGCTAATTCATTTCTCGCTTTGCCGAAAGAATGGCGCTTTGAAAATTTTACTGACGCGATTGAACTGACCAATTTCTTTAACGCTCTTGGAAACAGTCTTTTTATTACGTTATTTGTTGTGGTTCTTACACTGCTAACAAATTCGTTGGTCGCTTATGCGATTGCACGGAATATGCATAAAAAGTTTTATAAGTTTCTCTTCTACTATTTCGTTAGTGCGATGTTCGTTCCTTTTCCGATTATCATGCTCCCGATCGTCAAACAAACAAGTGCATGGGGAATTGATAATCTTGTTGGCTTAATTATGCTCTATGTCGTCTACGGACTCGCATTTAACGTTTTTATCTACGTTGGCTATATTAAATCGATTCCAAAAGAGCTAGAAGAAGCTGCGATCATGGACGGAGCGAGCACCTGGGGAGTCTTTTGGAAAGTCATTTTCCCACTACTTGCACCGATGAATGCAACAGTCGGTATTTTAACAACCCTATGGGCATGGAATGATTTCATGCTTCCACTCGTTATTTTGAGTGATCAGGACCTAGCTACGTTACCGTTAGTGCAATATATTTTCCAATCTCAGTTTAGTACAGATTATAATCTTGCCTTTGCTTCTTACCTCATGGCCCTTGCCCCAATGATTCTAGTGTACATCTTTGCACAAAAATGGGTGATTAGTGGGGTAACGAAAGGCGCGATTAAATAGAGAGAATAAAACGTTAGGAGTGTTGAAAGATGGAGAAAACATGGTGGAAAGAAAGTGTCGTTTATCAAATTTATCCTCGAAGTTTTAATGATAGTAATGGCGATGGTGTTGGTGACATTAAAGGCATAACGGAAAAGCTGGACTACTTGAAAGACCTCGGAGTCGATGTCATCTGGCTATCTCCAGTCTATCAATCACCTAATGACGATAACGGCTATGATATTAGTGACTACCGTGCGATCATGGACGAATTTGGAACGATGGGCGATTGGGAAGAAATGCTTCATGAAGTTCATGCGCGAGGCATGAAGCTTATTATGGATCTCGTCGTAAATCATTCCTCTGATGAACACAAGTGGTTTGAAGAAAGTCGTAAATCAAAAGACAATCCGTACAGAGACTATTACATTTGGAGAAAAGGGAAAGAAGGCAGGGAGCCAAATAACTGGGAAGCCGCTTTTAGTGGTTCTGCTTGGGATTATGATGAAACGTCAGATGAATACTACCTGCATTTATTCAGCAAAAAGCAGCCTGATTTAAACTGGGAGAACCCAGCGTTAAGACAAGAAGTGTATGACATGATGAAGTGGTGGCTTGATAAAGGAATTGATGGCTTCCGCATGGATGTGATTAATTTTATCTCGAAAGTCCCTGGGCTTCCAGATGCGCCAAATCCAAATGTGAAACGCTATGTCCATGGAGGCGATTATTTCATGAATGGACCGCGCATTCATGAATACCTGAAGGAGATGAATGAGAAGGTTCTCTCTCATTATGATGTCATGACGGTTGGTGAAATGCCTGGTGTCGGCGTAGCCGAAGCGCAAAATTACACTGCCGATGACCGCAATGAGCTAAATATGGTCTTCCAATTTGAACATGTAGATCTTGATTCAGGTGATGGGAAGTGGGACGTTCAGCCTCTTAAGCTAAAAGATTTGAAGGATACGTTCACAAAATGGCAGAAAGGACTAGAGGGAGCAGGATGGAACAGCCTCTATCTAAACAACCATGATCAGCCGAGAATGGTCTCGCGATTTGGGGACGACACGACTTATCGCGTAGAGTCAGCAAAAATGCTCGCAACCTTCCTGCATACGCTTCAGGGAACACCTTATATCTATCAAGGAGAAGAACTTGGGATGACCAACGTCCATTTCGATTCCATTGACGAGTACAAAGACATCGAGACGTTAAACATGTACGAAGAAAAAGTGGAGCAGGATAAAGAAGACCCAGACAAAATCATGCAGGCAATTTACAAAAAAGGACGAGACAATGCAAGAACACCAATGCAGTGGAACGACTCACCAAACGCTGGGTTCACAACAGGAAATCCATGGATCAAAGTAAACCCGAATTACAAAGAAATCAATGCGAATGCCGCTGTAAATGAGCCTGATTCTGTTTACCATTATTATAAGGAATTGATTGGTCTTCGAAAGGAAAATCCGATTCTTGTCTACGGACAGTATGACCTCATTCTTGAAGACCATAACCAAATTTATGCCTACACAAGAAGGCATGAAGGTGAGATTTTGCTTGTTATTCTTAATTTTAGTGATCAGGAGTGTGAGTTTGTTCTTCCGGAGGAGTTGGAGCATAGAAGTAAGTCTTTGTTGATTAGTAATTATGAGGTTGATGAGGAAGAGGGAATTGATCAATTCACGTTGAGGTCCTATGAAGCAAGAGTGTATGAGTTGGTGATCTGAAGACTCACGTAAATCACGGGAGCAGGTCTCATGATTCACTTACATGCATAATTAAATCTACGCGTATTCCATAGAAACCATAAGATATGAAGAATTTCAAATATACACCAATCAAGGATTTTTAGAAGTATACGCTGAGTTGGCTAGAGTAGCATATCGAATTGTTCATGTTAATGTGAAAACTGGGGATTACCATGGGTAAGAACTCTAGCTGACTATATGGAATCAGTGGGGCAGTGGATGGTTCTCGTGATTGAATTATTATATGAGTTTCCCTAAATAAAAAAGCAGGAGAACTAATTATCAAATGTTTAGTTCACCTGCTTTTCTTTGTTTTGTAAGTGACTGAATCAGAAAATTGGGATTCCAATTGTTTTTTCTATTATTTCAAGAAAGCATCATGAGAACCGTCCCCTAATCAATTCAGCACTTTATGAGAGAAAATAGCAAACTACCATGTTAATAAGTTTTTTATGATAAAAGAATTCCTTAGTGCTTTAGTTGGTGAATATAAAATCTAAACCTTCTAAGTAATAGGCCTTTTATCCACTTTTCGCATAGAACTGCAGGGAATAACTGACATCTCTAGAATCGGATACTTTATGAATGTTCTACCAAATCATAAAGGAGCTGAAGAAGCTTGAAAAAGAAAATTTTCACATTAACACTCTCTGCCGTTATTGCAAGCTCTACCATGGCGGGCGTACCTTCATTTGCGGGAGGAAATGGTCCGGATGTTAACGGAATAGAAACGGTTCAAACAGCGATGTTGACGACATATGAAGAGATGTCTAACTTTCTAGTTAAAGAAAATCAAAAACAAGAGAGCATGGATCTTGAGGTTATTGGAAAGACGACGAAGGATCGCGATATCTATCTAGTCAAATACATAACGAATCCAGAAAATCCTACGATTCTATTTCTAACACAGCAGCACGGGAATGAAGCGCTCACGACAGAAGGGGCGTTAGATTATATTCGTCAACTTGGTTCAAATAGTCAGGCTAATCAAGAACTGCTTGAGAATGTGAATATTTTGATACTCCCGATGTACAATGCGGATGGCGCAATGGGGGATGTGAATTTTGAACTTGAGAATTATTTAGCTAGTGGGCGCAATTTAACGAGGTATAATGCCAATAGACTTGATCTTAATCGCGATCATGTAAATAAAGTAGCTCCTGAAACGAAAGCTTTACACGAGAATGTCATTTCAAAGTACGATATTGATTATATGATCGATTTCCATCACCAGGGTACGCAAGAAGAGTATGATGGAAAGCCAACATCAGGATCTCTTTTAACGCCGCAAAGTACTGAGGTCACACAAGAAGTAAAAGAACAATCAAAAAAATTAGCGACTGTTCTCTACCAGGGACTAGATTCGAAGGGATGGTCTCATGTATTCAAGTACGATGAGCCAACCCAAAATCCGAACGTGGCTTCGAATGCCATGGCTCTCCAATATGACATTCCCGTCATTCTATTTGAAATGAGAGGGATGGCAGACGGGAATTATGAGCCATATGTCCTAGGACAGAAATCAAATGGGTACCTCACAAAGCAGGCTTTTCTGGCTATGAGTACGACGGCTGAGGCGATTGCAGATCGCTCTATTGATCAGGCAGATCCGGGGGTTTATGATAACTTGCCGGAGCAGATTTATAATTACTAGAATCACGGGGAATCACGGGGACGGTTATCATGATTCATTTCGAAGTTTAATTAACTTTAGATAAAGAACACTCTTTTATCATGACTTCATTTAAAGATTTAAAGAAACCCCAGGGTCCTAATCACTAGCCTCCTGGGGTTTTGTTATGTGTAACCAAGTGAATCAGTAGAACGTCAAGATGATTCTAATTTGGACACCTCGGTTGTGTTGGTGAGGGACAAAGGGACAGGTTCGACGTCCCAGAGGGAATTGTGGTATTAGTATAGAAACGATATAGAAATGCTTCTGTAATTGTAGAAAATTTATGATCAAATTATGTCTGCAGTGTTGTTTTATTAAATATTTGCCGGGACAGGTACCTGTTCCATAGTCTTCAATTTTGATGCGTAGCTCACCTGTCTGTTCTTTATTTTATAGCAAGGGAATCAGGAGAACCGTCCCCGCGATTCCGATTCCCCCGTTGCTTGCCTTAGGCGACTCATGTATACTAATAAACTAACAAAACAATTTAATAGATGACTTTCTTATCAAGAAAGGTGGAGGGACTGGCCCGATGAAACCTTAGCAGCAGACTTTTAAAGTACTGTGCTAATTCCAGAAGCATTGACTTGAAGATAAGAAGAGACGTTTGTCATACACAAATAACCCTCTTCTTATTTAGAAGAGGGTTATTTGTGTAGTTGATCACTACATAGTAAAACACAATGAAACTTTACAGGAAGAAGGGATTACATTGACGAAAATAGTTGAAGAAAGAGCCGTAAGAGCGCCGTTTAAAGGAGATCATGTTGGGAGCTTTTTGCGACCTGAACGTTTGAAGCAGGCACGCTTACAAAAAGCAAAAGGGGAAATTTCGGAGCAGGAATTGCGACAGGTGGAAGACGAAGAAATCGTAAAGTTAGTCGAAAAGCAGAAAGCGGTTGGGCTTGAAGCAGTGACGGACGGAGATTTTAGAAGAAGCTGGTGGCATTTTGACTTCCTAGAAGGATTGAAGGGCGTTGAAGGTTTTCAAACCGATAAAGGTCTTCAATTCGAAGGGGTTGAGACGAAGGCCCGTGGGATTAAAGTAACAGGTAAAGTTGAATGCAAGGATCATTATATGATCGAGCATTTTAAGTTCCTTAAGAAGGTGGCAGGAGATACTGTGGCTAAGTTCACGATCCCGAGTCCGAATATGCTTTTCTTCAGAGCGGGAATCGAGGATGGCGTCTATGAAAGTGATGAAGCATTGATTGAAGACCTGGTTGTGGCTTACCAGGAGGTCATCCAAGCACTATATGATGAAGGATGTCGTTACCTGCAAATTGATGATACCTCGTGGGCAACATTCTTTTCTGAAGAAGGAAGAGCATCAATTGAAGCGAAAGGTAAGGACTCAGAAAAAATGGCAAAGTTATGTGCCAAGGCCGTCAATGAATCAATAGCAAAAAGACCAGACGACCTTCTTCTTACTATGCACATTTGTCGTGGGAATTTTAAATCGACCTTTATGACCTCCGGCAGTTATGAAAAAATTTCAGAAACAATTTTCGGTGAGTTAAACGTAGACGGACTTTTCCTTGAATTTGATGATGAGCGTTCTGGTGGATTTGAACCCCTTCGTCATGTTAATCGTTCAGACCTATCGATTGTTCTAGGTTTGATCACTTCAAAATCCGGTGAATTAGAAGACGCAGAAAGAGTTAAAGCCCGAATTGCAGAAGCTTCAGACTATGTACCTTTAAAGCAGCTCTGTTTAAGTCCGCAATGTGGCTTTGCTTCTACAGAGGAAGGAAACTTACTAACAGAAGAGGAACAATGGGAAAAGGTACAGCACGTGTTGGAGATTTCGCGCGAGGTTTGGCAGTAATCGCTCGCGCATCGCGGGCATCGCGGGGCATCGTTGGGACGGTTCTCGTGATTCGCTAAGTTAAAGTTAATGATCAGAAATAAGAATCAAAGGAAAAACGGTGAGCTATTCGTCTTAACGAGTCGCTCACCTGTTTTTTCTTTTATAGTAAAAGAATCTGCAGCCACGCAGTCTATATTAACTATTAAATTAAAGCAATTGATAGGTTAAACAAACGTTTGATTAAATATTAATTAGCGATGAATTTGTCTTCTGTTGAGGGGAGGACGTGAGAGAACAGTAAAATTTATATTACGGATAAAGGAAATTATACTAGAAAGAAGAATAATAAATAAATGAACGGAAAAATCAGTAGATGATTGTGACTTATGGATCAATTATTTTCATCTCCGGAAATTTGAATTTTTCCTTCTTGATAACTCAAATCCAAGTTCCTTTACTTCCTATTCGCCCCTCGCACTGACAACGTTTTCTAAAAGAACCAGCCACGACCTAACGCATTTTAAATCTTTCAGTTCCCTTCATAGAAATTATGCTCCCGTCTCTACCCGATTTATCTACTAGCTTTCGCCCCGCTGCTTCTTGTATTAACCCACCATTTCATCCACCACATAACTCTGATTCAATCGTTTCCGTTATTGGAATGCTATGAAAATGATTTAAAATCCCGTATCTGGACAAAGAATAGGGAGGGTGATCATGCCACGTCAAGCAAGACAAAAAAGCAAAACATCCATCTATCATGTCATTTTTAGAGGAGCCAATCGCCAGGAAATTTTTCATGATGACGATGACCGAATTCGCTTTCTTGAAACTTTGGAGAAGTACGCCCTTCTGTACGAGATGAAAAGCTATGCCTGGTGCCTCATGAACAATCATATTCATCTTCTTTTAAAGGAAGGAAATGAAGAAATCTCTCTCACATTAAAACGACTCGCGATAAGTTTCGTCCAATACTATCATTTTAAATATCATACAACCGGACATCTCTTTGAAGATCGTTTTAAAAGTGAAAATGTTGAGACGGTAAAATACCTTCTTACAGTGGTTCGGTACATTCATCAAAATCCACTTAAAGCTAGGATGATTAAAGGTGTAAATGATTGGCCATGGAGTAGCTGTGCGCATTATTATCGGGGGTGTTCAGAAACGAGCTGGTTAGATTGTGATTTTGTCCTTAACCTATTTGGTCAAGATCGTCACTTAGCTATTGAACACTTTAGAGAGTTTAATGAATCTATCACTGAAGAGCACTGTTTAGGAGAGGGCGACGATGAAAAAAGGAGATTGACCGATGACGAAGCGAGAGTTTTGATTAAGAGGAGCATAGGTGAAGTGGAACTCGCACAGGTAAAAAGTTTACCTAAAGAGAAAAGAGACCCAGTTATAAGAAAGCTAAAACGAATAAAGGGGTTATCGCAACGGCAGATGGCGAGGATATTGGGTGTCTCGCAGACTTTGATTTTTAGAGCGTGAATCATGAGAACCGTCCCGCTGATTCCCGCTAAAAAGAAAACCAGGTGAACTATCTATTTAATGATAGGTTCACCTGACTTTCTCGTTTTTTTATGATAATGAATTTGGTTGAATACAATGGAGAGTTACCTTAATCTAGATGGTAACTTTCCATTTTTGTAATCACGTCTGATGAAGAATGTTTCGTTAAATAAGAAACGATCATGGTGGCTGTTAAGGACAAAGGGAGAGAAAGAAGAATTTCAGAGTTATAAGGCATTTCAAGAAAGAAGAATAAGAATAGAAAACTAATTGCACCAGTTAACAACCCTGCAATGGCCCCTGTTTTTGTGGAACGCTTCCACCAGATACCTAATATAAGAGGGGCAAACATCGATGCAACCATAAAGCCTACAGCAGCTGTATAAAGTACAATAAGAAATGATGGGGGATTCAAGCTGAGGAGCATGACTGCAATCCCCACTACCCATGTAAATAGCATGGATATTTTTAGGATTTGTTTTCGGCTTGCATCGGGCTTGAAAACGCCTTTGTACAAATCATAAGCAAAGGCACTGCTCACGGCTAGCAAAAGAGCGTCGGTTGAAGACATGACTGCTGCCAATATTCCTGCAGTAATAATGCCCATGAATATTGGCCCGAAAAACTGGTCAGCTACAAGAAGCATCCACATATCAGAAGGCTGATCTCCAAGAACAGATGCGCCCAAAGTCGGTATAAATGGAACGATAATGAAAACTGCGCCAAGCATTAGTAGTCCGTATACTAGCATACTAATATTTAATGAAAGTTTTGCAGATCGAGCATCCGAGGCAGTAAATATTCTCATGACTAAGTGAGGGGTTACGCAAATAGCCGTTGCCCAAGTTAAAAATGCTCCAATGTATGCGGTTATTGGAAGGGTAGCACCTGCTACTCCAATACCGGGATTAACCTCTGTAGTAGCTAAAAAGAAATCTGCCCAACCAATAGGCAGGTTAAGTATTCCACCAACTACTATAGAACCAATCAGAAAAATCATCAAAGCGCCCTGAAGAATATTTGTCCAGGTTACGGCTAACATTCCACCTAAAGATACGTAGAAGATAAATACTAGTACAATAATCACTAGTCCCCATTCATAGGAAAGGCCAGTTACGTAAGAAGCAATGAGTCCCCCTGCGGTCATTTGTGACATTAAGTACATAGCTGATCCAATAATAATGACAATAGGAATGGCTATTTTAAAGAAACTCCCTCCGTAACGCTCAACCAGAAATTCTGAAACAGTAAATTTTCTTGAATTGCGTAGGGGTTTTGCAACGAGTACACTAGCGACAGAGAAACCCACGATGGAACCCACTGTCATCCATGCCAGGAAAGGAAAGCCGAGGCTCCAGATTGTTCCTGGACCTGCCATGAATGAACCACCGCTCCCTAGCGCAGCCATCATGGCTAATGAATTCACCCCTGTACCAATTTTTCGCCCTGCCACATAATAGTCGTCTATTCCTGAGCCTGTTTGAATTCGTTTCTGTGTAATTAATCCTAATACTACTAGGAAGACCAGGTAAAGTATCATTATTGAGAGTTCAACAGTTTTCATTTTATTTCCCCCCTTTCCTTAATCGTTATTTAAGCTTTTCGACTGATTAATTTTAACCGATTGACTTCTTGATGTAAGGATTAACCAAATTGCTGTAGCAGGTGCAAGAATGTGTAATAAATACGCACCCCAGGCAAGCAGTGTTACATTTAGAATTTTAATTTCATAACTCCATGGTAAGAAGAAAATAACGGTATATAGCACCAATCCAAGTAAAAACAAGCCATCCCGACGAGGTAAATGAAACCATTGATTAGACATAGGAATTCCTCCTTTTGGTTAATTAAGAACACATGGCTTTCAACCATTTTCTTTTATTAATATGTTGTAAAAGGAAAGCAAACTGAAAACGTGGGTAGGTAGTGATTTTCCAGGGTTCATGCGAAATTCTCCTGTTAAATTGATTTAAAAAAGTCTTGAGAGCCAGTTGGCCGCTTTGTTCATAATTGATTGATAAGTAAGTGATTCCATCAAAATGGTTTTTTGTTCCTATAATGGTTGAGAACATACGGGTAAGAGGATCTGCAGATACATAAATCAAGGCAATTTCCAGCTCATCTGTTTTAAAAATAACCTGTTCTTTTTCAGCATCATACATATAAATAGGAGGTTTTTTAGTCCTTTGGTATACAGTCTTTTCTTGTTCTAGAATCTCTTTCACAATAGATTCCGCTTTGCTCTGAGGAAGGGAAGCATAGGCTTCCCATTTTTGATAAAGTAGGGATAACAATCAAATATCCTCCTTTGTTTTTATCAATTTCAAAATAATAAACGCGGTTTAGAACAGAACCATTTTGCCTGCTACGAATCACAAGAAAGCTCCTCAAAAAGTAATTTTTTCAATTTGAATTTTTCAATTTTATTCGTGGGTGTTCGTGGGAGGTCTTCTATAAAACGAACATGATTTGGTAGCATAAACTTTGGTATTTCCCTATTAAGGAATTCAATAATTGATTCAGTTGTTTCAATTTCATCTGCTTTTAACACGATATAGGCGGCGATATCATCCTCATCACCTTCTAGTGCGGGAATAGGGAAGACGGCAGATACTTGGACAGACTTATGACTGTTAATGGCATCTTCGATCTGATAGGAAGATATATTTTCACCACGGTGTCTAATCACATCGCCAAGACGGTCAACAAAATAATAATCACTCTCATCATCTTTATAGGCAGCATCCCCAGTGTGGAACCATCCATTTTGAAATGCTTTTTTAGTAGCATCGGGTTTATTAAAATACTCATTCAGGATAAGAGAAGGATATTTAGCTCTAAAAGCAAGTTCACCAACTTCTCCAGCGGCGCACTCTTTATCATTCTCATTCAGAATAGCTGCTTGAATAAAAGGGGAGGAGGCACCCATATGTCCTTTTCTAAGTTTTGTTGAACCTTGTCTTATTGTAATCTTTACGTCATTTGCAATTTCTTTTATCTGCTTGTGGGTATAACCCTTGTAAAGGTTATGAGGTGTTCCTTTACCTTCTCCCAATTCTTCAATTATTGAAACAAAACCATTGCCAGATTCGGTTTGGCCATAGCCCGCAAAAACGAAATCAAACCCAAAACGTTTAGCAACTTTATGATGATAATCTGGGAGAGGCTGCATGTAGACTTTGTTTAACGGGTTTTTGTAATCATCCGGTTTTTCATGTGCCTTCATTAACCAGGGAATCATGACATCTAATAAGATTGCATTAGAAGCTGAGGAAAGATGTATACGCTTCCAAAAATCATTAGGACTAAATTTATCCCAGACGGCAACCTTACAACCTACGAAAGCTGCTCGTGCTACAAGCGCAAATGCACCCCCAACATGATAGAGTGGCAAATCATTATAAACAATATCGTGTTGATTATTAAAGAGTCTAAAGGTATGTGTGTAGGCATTCATCCAGCGATAGGACTGTACGACACCTTTTGCAGGACCTGTGGTTCCAGAAGTGTAAATGATATTCGCGGTGTCAGAGTAATGAACAGGAATCATGACATTTTCTGTATTACCTTCAAGAAGGTCATCGAAAGGTATTTCTTTTGCAGGGTATTCAAATAAATAATCACTAACCTCGCTATTGTAATCGTGGTCTTGCTTTTTTGGAGAATGAACAATGAGTGAAGGAATGGTTACTTTTTGATTAATTTCGTTGATAATAGGCAGCATTCTTTTTTCAGTAATTAGGAGTTCTGGCTCAGTGTCGTTAAGCTGATAGGTCAGAAGCTTTCCTTTATAGTTGAAGTTTATCGGGCAATATATGGCGCCAGCCTTCCAAATGCCAAACATAGCAAGTGTTGTAACAAACGGATTTTTTAGAAAAACCGATATTCGATCACCTTTTTTAATTCCAGAGGAAGTCAAATAGTGTGCAATCGAGTTAGTCATTTCATTGAATTTTTTATATGAGTAGCTTTTGTCGTTCTCTCCATAGTAAAAATACATGTTGTCACCAATCTCGTCTGCCCAGCGTTCGAGTTGCCTTGTCACGATTTCTTGATCAGTATGAAGCGTGCTTGAGAAGTGATCTGTTGTTCTAATCATATTCTCACCCCAAACTATATTATTGAACGGTGTATAACTATGGCCTCATTGAGTGAAAAGAGTATCCAATCTGTTGTGGTAATAACTCGTACGCATCTTCTACCCACTCACATAACAGGGGACGTGTGTCACGCGGGTCAATAATTTCTTCTATTCCAAATGCTTCCGCTGTGAGAAAAGGAGATCGCATGCTTTCCATTTTCTCTAGTAAGCTATCCATTAAGGCTTTTGGGTTATTGCTTTCAGAAAGCTCGCGACGGTACGCAACTTGTATCCCACCTTCTATTGGCAGAGAACCCCAGTCACCAGAAGGCCATGCATATCGTTTGTTTAGACCATGCCCATTCGTCATCCCTGCACCGCCTACACCAAAGACTCTTCTAAGAATAATTTCAATCATAGGGACGTTTGTTTGATAAATGGCGGAAATGACTCGAACACCTTTGCGTATTGTTCCTTTCTTTTCTGAGTGAAGGCCAATCGACATTCCAGGTTGATCTACTAGATTAACGATTGGTAGATGAAATGTTTGGCACAGATCGACAAAGCGTTCAATTTTTTCACAGCTTTCTGCTGTTAAGGCACCACCTCCAATAAATGGATCAGAGGCTAGAAACCCAACAGGATAACCGTTTAATCTAGCAAGCCCTGTTACTGTTCCACCTCCAAAGAAGCGACCAATTTCAAAGATGGAGTCATGATCAAATACCATAGGGAGAATTTCTCTTATCTTATAAGGTTTTTTTCGATTTCTTGGGATTACAGATAACAATGCTTCTTCTTTTCGATTTGCATCATCGAACGTTTCATTAACAGGAGGTAATTTCCATACATTTGGCGGAAGATAATTAAGGAATTTTTTAATCTGTTGGAATGCATCTTCCTCAGAGGAAGCAATGTTATCAATTGCCCCACTTGACTTATGAACTTGTACACCTCCAAGTTCTTCTTTCGTAACATCTTCTCCAAGTCCCGGCTTTACAATTGGTGGGCCAGCTACAAACAACTGAGACGTTTCTTCTACCATTACTGAGAAGTGCGAGGCAGCTACTCTTGCTGCACCTAACCCCGCTACAGAACCAAGACAAGCAGCGACAACCGGAATTGTAGCCATATTTTTCACAACATAATCCCAGGCTGGATTTACGGGCACATAAGGATAACCGGTATCATCAAGCATCTTTACGCTTCCTCCACCGCCCGTTCCATCTACAAGTCGAATGAGTGGAAGCTGTAATTCATGCGCCATTTTTTCGGAATACTCCTGTTTTCCAAGTATGGCTCCATCAGCAGCACCCCCCCGTACAGTGAAGTCGTCTGCACCGATAACAACCTTTTGACCGTTTATTCTACCTGTTCCAAACAAGAAGTTACCAGGCCTAAAATCAGATAGTTGCCCATCTTTGTATGTAGCTTTACCAGCTAAAGTCCCTAATTCATGAAAGCTACCTGCATCTAATAAGCGATCAATGCGTTCTCTGACTGTGTATTTCCCTTGTGAGTGATGCTTTGCAATTCGCTCTTCTCCACCTAATGCTTTCGCCAATTGTTCTCTTTTTCGTAATTCATCAACTTCTTTTTGCCATGACATCTAATCCCCTCCTTTAATAATGAGATACTAAATTTCTGAAAAACCGACCGGTTAGTATGTTCTCCATCATTGTAATACTATTTTATCTGAAAATTCAAGTAATTATTGAATTTAAAATGAGTGCCGGTTCTACAATTCGTATTATTAAGAGGAGCGTAACGGAGATCTACCAATAAGATTCAAAAATGAAATAGAAACCCATTCTTACTTAGGAGTAACTCGCAATTTGTTTAAGTGCGATTTTTTTGAAAGTAGTATTCAGACTTTATACTCATTTTATTTAGAAAATAAAGATTGGAAATAAATTGAATTGGGTAAATGGTAAGATAGATCTTGGAGTATCGTTTTCATATGAGGTAATTGAGGTGAAGTCATGGGGATTTATGGTGAGTTAAGTAGTCTTCAAGGACTGATAAATGGAAAAGCAAGTGAAATAGCTGATCAATTGCGCAGGCTACGAGAAGCTAAATCTGAAATTAATCGTGATCAAAATTTGTTACTCGGGGAAATTCGGAATTTGCGACGACCTGATTTATCAGATCAATGGGCAGGCCCACTTTCTGATAAATATGATGCTAATCGAGAGGCTTCCTATCAATCCATGGTTCAGATAGGGAATGAACAGTACGATTTGTACCAAAGGGTTATCGATTCACGTATTCATTCTCTTGAAGCCCAGCAAAGCCACTTTAGCTTTCTAGGGAGTCTCGCACATGAAGCAGAATCTTTGTTACATAAAGGTGAAGATTATGCAGAGGACGTAACAGCGAAAATCAATAATATAAAAGGGAGGATTTTCTGATGTATAAAGCCGTTTCAGGCGGAGGATCTTCTACGGAGATTAAACTTAATTATTCAGAAGTGATCACGAAATTGGAAGAAGCGAAAAATGCCGTTCAACATCTAACGTTACCAGAACCTTCAACAGGTCAACTTGGCCGTAACAAAATGAACTTTACAGATGCCTGGATCAATCGTGAACAAAACCTCCAACGTTTATTGAAGGATTATATAACAGTTGTACAAAAAAACCTAGAGGATACGAAAGCCAATGTGGATTCACTTAAAGAGCAGGATGAAGCGATCACAAGATCTTAAAGAAGGGGTAGTCGTTATAAGTGAAAGTCTATGAAGCTTCAACCTTATTAGATACGATGTCGACAAGAAAAAGGGAATATGAGACGCTACGAGAACAATTGATCACCCTTCAAAAGGCTTTTCAAAGTATCGTTGAACTTGATGAAGCACTTAAAGGTAAGGGTGCTGATGCAATCAAAGGCTTTTATCAGGCTCAACTTGATGTGTTAAGTCTATGGCTTCAGCTCGTTGATCGAAATATCGTTTTTTATAATGGGGTTCCAGAAGGGGCGGCGTCAAGAAATCTTGAAAGCGAAACCGTTGAGCTTCCTTTTTTAGAAGATGAGCTATCGAATAGCGAAAGTAGAGCGAGAGAAATGATTGCAGAGCAGCAGGAAGATCTGCATCGGATTCTCGATCGCATCAGCGACATTCAGCCATTACAAGTTTTCTCGCGAAATGAAGTCGATCAACAACTTGATGAAGCAAAGGTGAAACGAGAAAAGACGATCCAGAGCGTTGAACAATTTGATGAAGAGTTAACGAGTAAATACACGATGTTGGAAAGTGATGAACAAGTTCTAACCGTTCTGTTCAGTGAACTAATGAATGCCTCAACTCAGGGGAATCAAGTTTCCTCAATCTATTACGATGCGTCCTCTTTTCATTCGAGTGATATTTACTCGGCGATTGCTGCGAGCCAAGCGGGAGCGGCTAGCGTGAAGAAAGAGCAAACCTCTCAGGAAGTTGAATCGGCTGTGGAGGAAAATGAGAATCCTTTTATTGAATCGGTTAATAGCTTTAAAGAAATTGGTACTGATTTCTGGGCTGGCTACCAAGAGCGTGGCGAAAAGAAAATGGATTCTCTTTACGACTTTGGTAACTTCCTCACCTCCGGATTGTTCGATGGTGTAAGAGGTGCTGTTAGTGCAATGGACGAACGATCTGATAAAGCTATGGATTCACCGTATGATTTTGTGAACTACTTGACGAGTGGTGGAGCGGATCTGGTGAAAGGTGCGGTGAATCCTGAAGATAATTTTTCAAAAGAGCATTGGTTGAGTAGTTTTGGGCTGGCTTCGATGGTTGCTGGAGCGAAGGTGAGTGTTCCTAAAAGCGGCACGGTTAAGATGAACAGTATTAAACATACGGTTCATCCGGACGTTACAAAGAAAGTCATGAAAGAGACTTATCAAAAAGTGGCGCAGGGTCCACTGGTTAATACGCGATTGGATATGAAAGAGATTGTGCGGAAGGTTCTTGATTATAAGGTTCCGTTACGGACGGATTATGCTTTTGCAGGGTTTGGTGATGTTACTAATGTGGGAGATATGGGGAAGAATGCTAAGGAAACGTTGCATTTTTAGTAATAGAAAAAGGATTGGAAGTACTAATGTTGAGGAGACTGAACACGTTGGGATATTAAAAGGAAAAGAAGTTTTACTAAAGAATATAATTGAAAAGGAAATAACTTATACTAAACGTAATCGAGAAGAGTTCAAGCAATTAAGAAATAAATTTAATAGTTCTGTCAGAAAAAACTTTTTACAAGATTTAGTACGAGACGAAAAGAAAATGAAACAATTATCTGAAGCAGGTTTAACCAAGACAGATATTAACAATTTGCAAAATGGACTTGTGCCTGATGGGTACCAGGTTCATCATAAACTACCTTTAGACGATGGAGGAAATAATGATTTTAGCAATTTAATACTAATTGAAAACGACCCACATCATAAAGTTCTTACAAATTCACAAAAGAATTTAACAAAAGGTTTAAAAGTAGGAGATTCAGTTATTATTAAATGGCCATTGCCAGAAGGTATTGTATACCCCACAACAAAAAAATAGAGGTGAAATAATGCTTTTAGACTTAATAGATGAAATTGAAAAGATTAAAAATCAAGATGGAAAGTCAATAATGTCATCGACTAACGATGAAAATATCAAAGAAATAAAAGAATGGATTTCAAGCAACTCAATTATAAATCCAGAGATAAATGAATATGAGAATTTTTTGAAAAAAGTAAACGGTTTAGAGTTTAATGGTTTGGTTATCTATAATACCAATCAGTACGACAAAAATAACGGTTTTATTGGAGCGAATGAAATTTGGCAAGAAAATGATTGGGAAGGTAATTATTTATTTTTCGGTGATTCAAATATTTCGTGGTATTGTTTAGATATAGATAAACACACATTTCTGGAGCTAGATAAACCCAGTGGAGATATAGTAGAAGAATATAGTAGTTTTGAAGAAATGATAACCGAAGCTTTGAAAAGTGTATTATAAGGAGAGTATGTGGAGAGAAAAAGGGACAGATTCTACGTACTAGAGGGATAGTATAGAAACGATAGAGATATCTTTCGTCATAGTAGAAAGTTTATGATCAGATCATGTCTGTTTAATTAAATATTTGCTGGAACAAGGTACCTGTCCCACTGTTCCAAAAAAGAACCAGTTGAACTAATGTAAAGTATAGTTCAACTGTTTTTTGTATTTTAAAATGAACTAGAAGACTCATTATGCGACGGGTGAATCTTTTATCTTCTTAAGAACGAATAAAGATAAAAAAAATAACAGAGGACATAGGGACAGGTTTCCCGTCTCACCGTGAATCGCGGTTTTAATATAATTATGTACAGTAATGCTTCTATACATGAAGTGTTGTTTTTTTAGATTTTTTCAGGGATAAGGTACCTGTCCCACTGCCTCTAATAGGGAAACGGTTCATTTTAGTGTTGGGAAGAGGGAAGTAGTTAGTGACGAGAAACGTATAGCAATGGCACTTAGTTTCAAGGGCTAATAGCTACTTCCAACGATTATAATACATTTGTTAGACGACTTAATAATTGGGCTAATTACAGACTTGAAGGTGGGGTTATGACTTTACCAAAATGTCTTCGATTAAACTAGGAGGAGAATATAATGGAAAATCAGGGATGGGTTTCAGTTTGGTTAGGTAATATTGAAGAAAATCACTCCGTAGGAAATTATGTGGATTTAACTTATGATGAGGATGGTGAATCCGTTCCCTCCCAGTTTTTTATTGACTTTAATATTGATATGGATGAAACAGATGAGAATACTATAGAAAAAGTAAGCTATAAAAAAAGCAGTAGTGATATCTCTACTTTGTTAAATGGGTGTTCATATGAAGAAATTATTATGCCGAAACTCATGGGAAATTTAAATTTGGGAAAATTATATATAATGCAATAATTCTCATATATAATTTTGAATATAACAATGAAATTACTTCAGCTGGAGCTTTTGATTTTATAACTACTACAAATTATGAGTAAGAATATTTGTAATAAATGTTGACGAATGGAATCACGATGACTTCATGCTTCACTTTAAGTAGATTTGCGATTGGTTGGATGTAACCGTCAACTAAAAATCAACAGTTTTCAGTAAATAAGATCTAACAGTTTCCGATAATTAAGAATCAACACCTTGGCTTTCGAACAATACCTTTCGGTATTTCATACGTATGCTGTGTTGTTTTTCACTAAATGTCAGAATTTCACTTCGGTGAAGTAAACGATCTAATATCGCTGTTGTGAGTGTAGTGTCTCCTAAAAACTTTCCCCATTCGTTAGGCCCTTTATTTGATGTAAGAATAAACGCTGCTTTATCATACATTTCGTAGATAAATTGAAAGAATAAATGGGCATCCTGAGGCTCATAAGCCATATACATGACATCATCGATAATAATTAATTCTGAATTCATAATGCGCTTATATCTGGTTTTTGATTTGCTGATATATTCTTTAGACTTTAATACATAAATTAATCGCTCCATTGATACAAACGATACCTGGTATCCACGCTCAATGGCGTGGATACCGAGTGCTGTTGAGAGGTGTGTTTTGCCAGCTCCTGTAGGACCCATCATAATCAGCGTGAAACATTCCTCAATCCAGGATAATTCTTTTAGTACATTAAGCTGTTTTTCACCAATTGCTGACTGTTCTTCAAGGCGAAATTGATCAAAAGTGAGGTATTCAGGAAACTCAGCCCATTTCATCAATTTCTCACTGTTTTTACGTTCTCTACACTGGGTTTCATATGTCAGGATCTCATAGATAAGCTCATGGTAAGTCCAGCTTTTCGCCTCTGCTTCTCTTAAAAAGCGTGGCAGCTCTTTGGCCGTTTCTGCGAGTCGTAAGGCTCTGCACTTTTCTTGTAATGACTCGTATAATTCACTCATTACTTAAGCCCCCCTTGTAAGACATGAAGATAGATGTCTTCATGTCGTTCAGGCGCAGCTAAACTTTTGTACTTTTCATTTTCGGTCCCTATAAGTTTAACTTGTTTCTTCTTTTCAACTTCAAGTGAGACCGCAATGTCCCTAAGCTCATGAGAACTTTTCATCTGTAGTTTTTTCATCTTTATGATGGCTTCTTCGATTGAGTCTGGATAACGCTTGGAGATATCTAATACAACCTTTAATTGATCTGTTAGATGGCGTGGATACTGTTCTTGTAATTCCTTTACTAGCCATGTAACCAGATCCTCGTTAGGTAGATTCTGATATAGTTGTTGAATGAGAAGATCACGTTTTGTTCGATTGCGTTCACGATGTTCAGGACTCGTAATGACTAATCCTTTTTCAGAAGAGATCGTATGCTTCGCAATCAATTGACCGTTTCTTTCTTCTCGAATGATTAAATAGGGTGCTTCAACTTGTAGATACACATGGTTATGATGGTCATTTCTGAAAGTACCTAACGGTACGCTATAACGGTTTCCCTCATAACGAATGACATTGTCCTTGTGTACCTTTCTTGTTATAATATCTGTAGATACATTTTTGAAAATGTAGGTACCAGAGACCTTTTGAAGATGCGGCTTTTCCAGGGCGTGCACTTCAACTGGTCTTTTTTTCGTATTATGATGTTTCTTATAATTTCCGGTTCTTTCAAGCCACTTCATACAAGAAGATTGCCAGTCTAAAAGATTATCAAATGTACGATTCTTGGCAAAGTTATGTTTTACGTATTTAACTAACTGCTCTACTTTTCCTTTTGATTGAGGATCGGCTTTCCTACAGAGGTATACTTTGAATTTTCTTGTTTGGTGATACTTTGTAAAAGCAGCTGTGAAGATGATATCTCCTGCATTTTCACTAACAGCTAGTAAACGATCCTGATCATAAACAATCTCTTCTGTTATGCCCCCAAAATGCTGAAAAGCATTTTCTTGCATATGTATTAGGTCTTCTGTTCGAAAAGGACGGTTCAACCATTCAACGTATTTGAATCTAGAGTGTGAAAGCACAAAGCCTACAAAGTAGAGCTTTACTGAATCCCCATTTGTACTAGGAACTCTCATTTCTCCAAAGTCCGCTTGCATTTGTTTACCCATCGGCAGCTCTGGTATCGCTCCAAATGTTCTGGTAGATACCTGCTTAGGAATGTGATAAAGCTCTCTAATTTCCTTTACATAATTCCTCACGGTGCCCTCTGAAACATGCTTAACGTTTAGTTTCTCCTGAAGCCAATCATGAATTTGTGCACTACTCAAATCATTGTGTTCATTTAACCAGGTTAGAATGTGATCCCGATAGGGATCAAGTTTCTTTTCTCTAGTCTGTAAGGAATGAACGAATGCCATAAACTCGTCTACTGACAATCCTAAATACTCGATGACTGTGTTTCTTGATACCCCTAATTTCCTAGAAATTGCACTATTAGTGAAACCTTCTTTTTTCAATTGATGAATCTCGTGATAAATCATATATCTTTCCACTCCTGTGTCCTCACCTTCAATAAACTGCTTTAAGTATATTGAAAGTGTTACTAGATTGACCAGTAACTGTTGATTCTTATTTGTGGAAACCTGTTTAATCTTATCTGATGAAAACTGTTAACTCTAGTTTAGCGTTTACATTGGACAAGGAGACAGTATTTCCGCCCCAAGGGAAATCACGGTGTTAGCAAGAAACGATACAGTAACGCTTCAGTAATTGTAGAAAGTTCAGTGGATCTGGGGACAGTTCCCAGATCCATTGAAGAAGGGAAACATCAAACAAGTTTTGTAGGAAAAGGACTTTATAGAATTGGCGGGACAATTCTCATGATTCATTTCGAAGTTTAATTAACTTTAGATAAAGAACACTCTTTTATCATGACTTCATTTAAAGATTTAAAGAAACCCCAGGATTCTAATCATTAGCCTCCTGGGGTTATGTTATGTGTAATCAAGTGAATCAGTAGAACCGTCAAGTTGATTCTAATTTGGACACCTCGGTGGTGTTGGTGAGATAAATGCAGGAGCTTTTGGGCATGGAGGCTTTGCCAATAAACAAAGGGAGAAGATTTTTGAATGATTATAAAAGATGCAATTTTTGGTGAACTTGAGTATGAATTTGGATGGTCAAGAGTAATGACTATAGAATTCTTCGGAAATGAAATCGAAATAGATTTAATGATAGATGGTGAGGAAGATGGTCAGTTTGATGAAGGTCAATATATAGCATACCAATCAGTAATGAAAAATTGGAGCGATTTACAACAGGATTTATTGAATTCTATTTTAACTTATTACACACAAAAACGGAATGAATTAGGCTTTGATACTGAATTAAATGAAAATTATCCAGTAGCTGAGACAACTGATCAAATACTCGAAATGATAAGTTTAGATGGAATTGTTGTTCCATATGAAGATATTTTTGAGGAACGGCATATTGGGGTTTTATTTAATTGCACCTGGGATACAGAAAACGGACTAGGACTTCGCTTGTTAAATGAGAAAGTATCAGAAGTTGGTTATCAAGATGTCGCAATATAAACATTTCTGTTTTTAAAAAATACCGATTTTAAGAATAAAAAGCGTTAATGAAAACCAGTTGAGCGCATCTTACTAATGCTTCGCTCAACTGGTTTTTATGTTTTATACAAAAATCAGTAGGCTCGTCCCGCTAATTCCTGGAATCGTGGGGACGGTTTTTCAGATTCATCTCTCGATTGATCTTCCACTAATAATACCTGTCCCCTTGTCTCTATTAAATGGCCATTGCCAGAGGTATTGTATATCCCCCCAAAAAATAGAGGTGAAGATAAGTTGTTAGACTTACTGGCTGAAATTGAAAAGATTAAAAATCAAAATAGATATTGATTACGAGAGAGTCGATCCTAAAACTGGCAAGACAAACCTTCAATTAATGAAAAGGGGAAGACCTCCCATTTGGAAAGATGGGACTAAAATAGAACTTCATCACCTAATCCAAAGAGAGCCTGGGGCAATGGTGGAGCTTCCTAGTAGCATAAAGAATACGATAGAATATTGCATGGTTTAGTGGAAAATGGGGGTAGTTTTAGAAATGATCCTGTTTTGAAAAAACAATACAGCAACTTTAGATTGAAAAATTGGAGATGGAGAGCTAAAGAAATAGATTTAGGTGAATTATAGAGGGAGGAATATTGAATGAATAGAGATAAATTAATTAATTTTATTAATAGCAATGCTGAACCAGATGATTTTACTGGAGGAATAGATATTAAACAAATTGAAAATGTTCAAGATAGTCTAAAATTAAAATTTCCAGAAAGTTATAAGTGGTTCTTAAATGATTATGGTTCCGGTGGTTTATATGGTATAGATATTTTGGGGGTAGCCAAGTCTAATATTTCTACTGTGGTTATTGAAACAGAAAGTTATAGAGATTTAGGATTGAATGATAATTTAGTAGTTATTGAGGATGTAGATGAATTTGCTTATTGCTTAGATACAAGCAAGATGGAGAACAATGAATGCCCGGTGGTAGCTTGGAATAAGCAAGGAGGACTAGATGACTTTAACACTGCAGAAAATTTTTATGAATTTTTATTACAAAGGTTATTGGATGCAAAAGAAGTTTGGGAAGAAGACTTTTGATGTGAAAAGGTAGTAAGATATAATTAGGGGAACTAGAGGGTAGTTCCTAGTCCCACTGAGGGAGGAAAACATCCAACAAGGATTGTAGGAAAATGACTTTTTAGAACTTTTGGGGACTGTTTGAGACAAGTGAAAATGTATAAAACACCAGGTGAACCAAACTATTAAATTGGTCACCTGGTGTTTTAAATTTTCAAATATACTAGTAGAACCCTTCAAATCGGGGGACAAAGGGACAGGTTCCAGGTCCCACAGGCTAATTACAGGCTTGAAGGTGGGGTTATGGCTTTACCAAAAGGTCTTAGATTAAACTAGGAGAAGGAGGATAATATAATGGGAAATCAGGGATGGGTTTCAGTTTGGTTAGGTAATATTGAAGAAAATCACTCAGTAGGAGATTATGTGGATTTAACTTATGATGAGGATGGTGAATCCGTCCCTTCCCAGTTTTTTATTGACTTTAATATTGATATGGATGAAACAGTTGAGGATACCATAGAAAAAGTAAGCTATAAAAAAAGCAGTAGTGATATCTCTACTTTGTTAAATGGGTGTTCATATGAAGAAATTATTGTTCCGAAACTCAGGGGAAATATAAATTTGAGGAAATCTTATAATGCAGTAATTCTTATATATAATTTTGAATATAACAATGAAATTACTTCAGCTGGAGCTTTTGATTTTATAACTACTACAAATTATGAGTAAGAGTTTGTAATAATTGAGGAGACAGTATTTCCGCCCCAAGGGAAATCACGGTGTTAGCATAGAAACGATACAGTAACGCTTCAGTAATTGTAGAAAGTTTAGTGAATCTGGGGCCAGTTCCCAGATCACTGAAGAAGGGAAGCATCAAACAAGTTTTGTAGGAAAAGGACTTTATAGAATTGGCGGGACAATTCTCATGATTCATTTCGAAGTTTAATTAACTTTAGATAAAGAACACTCTTTTATCATGACTTCATTTAAAGATTTAAAGAAACCCCAGGATTCTAATCATTAGCCTCCTGGGGTTATGTTATGTGTAATCAAGTGAATCAGTAGAACCGTCCCGACGATTCATTGAGCACGCTTTTAGTATTAGCAGGGATACATTTTTACCATTTTCTATCTTTTTCGTTTAGGAGTGATAAATTTCGGCAACATGCTTACTATAGAAAGTTGAAGTCTTTCTAAATTCATTTTTGGAGGTTGATTAAGATGGCTAATAAAAAGACTTACAAAACTGGTGAAAAGCAGAAGAAAACGGTACTTACAAAGTAGATAGTCTTGTCAACGGCAGCTCTTCCGGAAGTGACAATTCAGAAATCAAAGTAGAGCAAGGAGAACAGTTCCCACCTTCTCCTTCAAGTAACGAAGCAGCCCACTGGTTAAAAGTATCGTAAACGAGAATGAAAGAAATAGGAAAGAAGCACGGCTGACATCCAGCCGTGCTTCTTTTTTGATTAGAGGTTTAGCTCAATAACCTATTTAAAAAAGATAATGCAGGTAGCGGTGAAGTAAAATTAGTGTTAAAAAGCCAATCAACAGAGTTCGATGAAATCATGCTCTGATGGATTGGCTTTTTCCTTGTTTCATTTCTACCCAGCGGCGTCTAACCGTACAGGTTGTCATGAGAGCTACATGCCTTTAGGATTTCTCGACTCCTTCCATCTTCGTCCGTATGCGGTTATTCGCAGGAAGAACATGAGTGGATAAATAAAGATGAAAACCATACTCAGCTACGGCTATAAATGCGGCGGAAATGAGAGAAGCTATTACTGCGGATCCGGCAAATGAGATTAGCTGTAAGCCTGCCCACACAACTAGAAAAGTTAATACAAAATCTCCGAAAGTTGCCATGAGATTTCCGTACTTGGGGAGGATAAATAAATCTCCTGCCACATAAGACAATGCGCCGAGCAAAATACTTAAACCTAATACTCCGATAATGGATACGTCATAGCCAATTCCCAATACTAGAAAAAGCAGGACAATTGTTGCTACTCCTTTTATAAGCAATGCTTTTACATGTTCCAATTCTTTCACTCCTCACAATTAATATTTAGAATAATTTTACATTTGCTACTTTCCTGGTATCCGTTTCTAAAAGAGGTTAAACATTATTCACGCATCTTATGAATCAAGTGGGACGGTTCTCCTGATTCATTCGTTGACAATAAAGAGAAGCAGGGGAACTAGATCATAAAATGAATTAGTTCTCCTGCTTTTTTATATGGAATTATAAGCACCATCTTTGTAATTTATACTCTTATGGTTATTATTTTTATTTTAAGATAGAATCATGAGAACCGTCCCCCCGAATCCCCCCACGAATCTCAGCGAATAATTTCTCTAGCAAGGGGTAGATAATTAATAGAATTCCAAAACAACAAGGAGTGAAAGAATGTCTGTCATTAACAATGTGAAAATCTATCAACCTGGAAACGAAACCATTGAAAAAGGACATCTTATGATTGATGACGGGAAAATTTCTTATGTTGGAGACGGAACGTATAAAGGTGATGACAACGATATTGTAGATGGAAATGGAAAAATCATAGCGCCTTCTTTTAATGATACGCACTTGCATTTGCTTCGTTACGGTTTAATGAAGAAAGAACTGGATCTACGAGAAGTGACGACGTGGGAAGAGATGAAAGGAATTGTACGAGATCGGTACACAGAAGAGGAAATGGAAGAAAACGAGTGGGTGATTGGCAGGGGATTAATTGATAGTCAGTTTACCGATATCGATCATCTCTTAACCGCTCAGGACCTTGATGAATTGGAATATGACAAGCCAATGTTTTTTCTTCATGACGATGGCCATGAATGCATCGTGAATGATGTCGCCCTAGAGATTATTAAGGAACACGATGATCTTGAGAAGAATCATGACACATTTATCGAAAAAGATGAAAGTGGAAAATGGACAGGTCGATTTAAGGACTCTGCTGTTCATTTTATTAAATTTCACTTTAGACAAAAAACGGAAGACGAGGTGTATGAAGCGATTCATGATGCTGTACCTCATTTACTTAAGCACGGTATTACCTCAATCCATACGGATGATTTAAATTATACCGGGGCGTTTGATCGCGTATGGAACAGCTATCGAAAGCTTGAAAAAGAAGGCAAGCTACCTGTTCAGGTTCATCTTCATCATTACGTTTATAATCTTGATAACATGAAGCAGTATTTGAATCACTATGACCGACGAACGGGCGACGGCTCCGATCGTGTTCGAATGGGCGCTTTTAAAATTTTTCTAGATGGGACTCAGCGCCTGCATACGGCAGCGTTAAGACAGGCTTATCATGATCAGCCAGAAACAAGTGGGACGTTAATTTATTCGCAGGAAGAGCTTGATGAAATGGTGAAGACGGCAGATGACAACAACATGCAGGTGACGATGCATGCGATTGGAGACCGAACGGTTGAACAGGCGATCAATGCCATTGAAAAGGTAGGGGCAGGTAAAATGCGCCATCGGATTATCCATGCCCAAATTCTTGCACCGGACTTATTGGAGCGATTAAAGAAAATCAAACCTTATCTTGAAATTCAGCCGGGCTTTATGATGAATGAATATGATCAAACGGCTGATTGGGTAGGGAACGAACAAGAAAAGTATTGCAATCCATGGAAAACAGTAAGCAAGATGGGCATTCCGTTTACTGGTAGCTCCGATTGCCCAATTGGCCCTCTGTCACCGCTTATGCACATTTATGCAGCTGTTACACGGCAGGATGAGGACGGGAAGCCGGAAGGGGGATGGATTCCAGATGAGCGCCTTTCGGTTGACGAAATTTACCATGCGTATACCGCGACAGGAGCAGAACTAGAGTTTCAGGAAAAGACGAAGGGCAAACTTGAAGAAGGCCATACGGCTGATTTTGTTCTCTTATCTGCTCACCCAGGAGAAGTACAGCCTGAACAATTAAAGGAGATTGAAGTTCTTGAAACGTGGGTGAAAGGGGAAAAGGTGATGAGTCAGCAGGGAGAGTTTGCGTAATCGATGTAAAGTGCATTTCGAGATAAAGCTAATGAATACCCAGTTAAACGAACATTTTATTCGTTTAACTGGGTTTATTTATTGTCTGACAGCTCCAGATCATTCTTAAACAAACGTTTGATTAAGCTAATAAGAAACACTTCCTTCTCATTTCTGACTACTCATCATATATAGTCAGAGAGATAATGTAACATGATTGTTGAAGACAATTTTTGTTCATGCAAAAATACTTATAATAATAAATGTCAGATAAATTAACATTTTCAAAAAAGTCTTTGGGGTTCTGAAAAAGAAAGGGGAAGTTGGAATGGATTCGATGTTTCTGATGAATAGTCTATGGGTGATGGTTTCAGCAGTACTTGTTATTTTGATGCTAGGTGGCTTCATTTTACTTGAAGCAGGATCAACGCGAATGAAAAATGCTGGCCATATTGCTGGTAAGACGATCTTCACGTTTGGGATTGCCTCGTTGGTGTTTTGGGCAGTTGGATATGGGTTGATTTTCGGTGAAGGAAATGCGTTCTTTGGTTTAACGGACTTTTTCTATTCAGGTTATGAAATAGAGGGATTAGGGCTTTCGGCGCCAGTTTTCTTCTTATTCCAACTAGCGTTCGCAGGGATATCCTTAACGATTGCATTTGGAGGCTTTGCCGAACGCGCGAAGCTAACAGCTTATATTCTGTTTGCGGTTTTATTTTCAGTTCTCGTTTATCCAGTAATTGCTCACTGGATTTGGGGCGGCGGCTGGTTAGCTGAGCACGGGAAGCAGGACTTTGCTGGTTCAACGGTTGTTCACTTAACAGGTGCAATGGGCGCTTTCGCAGCAACGATTCTTTTAAAACCACGAATTGGAAAATACAACAAAGATGGTTCTCCTAACAACATTGCCGGACATAACCAAGTATTTACGGCACTTGGTGTGCTCGTTTTATGGGTCGGTTGGTTCGGATTTAATGGAGGTAGTACGTTATCCGCTGACGCTGCATTCTTTGGATTTGTTGCCATGAATACAAACTTAGCAGCAGGTGCTGGAGCCGTAGCCGCATTGGTTGTGGCGTGGGCGGTAACTGGAAAAGCGGATGTGCCAACGATGCTGAACGGTGCGTTAGCAGGATTAGTTGCGATTACAGCTTCTTGTGCTTTTGTCGACACGTGGGGAGCGGTTGTAATTGGTTTAGTTGCTGGGTTTATCGTATTCTACAGCATGAGATTTTTCGAAAAAAGGAAAGTCGACGATCCGATTTTTGCTCTATCTGTTCACGGTGTAGCAGGGGTTTGGGGAACGTTATCAACCGGGTTGTTTGCAACACCAGAACTCGCAACAGTTGGTCAACCAGGACTTTTCTACGGTGGCGGTTTCGGTCAGCTAGGCGTTCAAGCGCTTGGTGTTGGGGCAAGTGGTGCCTATGCCTTTGTTGTCTCGTTTATTCTTCTCGTTATCATTAAGAAAGTGCTTAACGGTTTACGTGTTACAGAAGAAGAAGAAATTATTGGTCTTGATCTCAGTGAGCACGGTAGCTATGGCTATCCAGAGTTCTTGCATACGAACGAACAGTCAGGACAACAAGGTGGAAAAAGCTCAATATCCGGTTAATTGAGAAGCAAAGGGGCTGTCAGTATGGAAGATGGTTTCGACAAGTATGAAGATCTAAGAAACATGAGAGAACAACAAATCAAGCATGTGGCTACAGACCATATTGAACTGAATCAATTCCATGATCAGCTGATGACTCAAGTCGTTCATCTTGCAATCGAGAAAGTGAAAAAAGAGTGGGGGCCACCTCCCTCTCCTTTTTCATTTTTTTTAATGGGAAGTGGCGGGCGGTTTGAACAATCGTTATGGAGTGATCAGGATCATGGGATTGTTTATGAGATGACGAGCGATGAGGCGCAGAATTATTTTCTTAAGCTTGGAAAAGAAATTTCGGATGGCCTGCATGCGGTTGGATATGAATACTGTGATGGGAATGTGATGGCGTCCAATCCACTGTGGTGTAAATCTGTTGAAGAGTGGAAAATGCAGCTGGAAAATTGGATAGAGGAAGAAAGTTTTGAAGCGATCCGTCACTTATTGATTTTTATTGATGCGAGAGTGTTGGTAGGACATGATCCGTTTATTGAAGAGTTAAAAGAATTGATTCACCTGAAAATCGAAGAGTCGCCATACTTATTAAAAAGAATGTTAAAAAACACGATGCGCTTGCAAAAGGGAATCGGTGTATTTGGCCAAATTCTTGTAGAAACGCACGGTTCGCACATGGGAGAGATCAATTTAAAACAGACGGCTTTATTCCCTTATGTCAATGCAGTAAGGCTTCTTGCGTTGAAGGAGAGAGTAATGAACACGTCTACGTTATCGAGGCTTGGTGCTTTATCAGACAATACGATTGGTCGCTCAGCTCGTAAGCATTATGAAGAGGAATTCGGGAAACTTTTACAGTTCCGGCTTACGTATGGAGGAAAAGAAAATTATGAAGCCGTTCATTATGTGAAGATTGATGCCCTTTCTAAAGAACAGAAGAAAGAGCTAAAGGATATGATGAAACAAGGCATTGAGCTTTACAACGACACCACAAAGTACTTCGAAAAGGGTGTTTCTAAATGAAGATGAATCAAATGGTTCAATATTTAAAGCAGCTTTCTGGCAAAGTGAATACGAGCATGTACGCCTCGATTCAAGACCAATCCAACCCTCACCATATTTCCATGCTGAGGCAAATGCAGAAAGAAATTAAAATGAAGAACACGTTGGAAGTGCCTTTGAATCGATTACGAGTGGTCGTGTTTGATTTGGAAACAACCGGTTTTTATCCGAATAAAGGAGATGCAATTCTATCAATTGGAGCAATAAAAGTTACTGGTGAAACGATTGAACAGGAAACATTTTATTCCCTAGTTCAATCTAATACAGCCCCTTCTGAAGAGGTGACAGAACTGACCGGAATTAATGCGGAAGATTTGGAGGACGCTCCACCCCTCTCAGAAGTGTTGGCTCAATTTTATAAATTTATAAAAGGGCACACGTTAGTGGCGCATCACGCAAAACATGAACAGGCCTTCATGCAGCATGCCACGTGGAGTTTAATGCGTGCCAACTTCGACCATCGGATTGTAGATACTTCTTTTTTGATCAGAATTGCTGATCCAGAGCTAAAAGGGTTTCAATTAGAAGAGTGCTGTACGAATTGTGGGGTTGAGGTAAAAGATCGCCATCATGCCCTTGGAGACGCAAAGATGACAGCAGAGCTTTGGTGTCATTATTTGAAGCAAATTCAGGAGATGGGGTTTACGAATTTGCGTGAGGTTTATGAGCGGTTGGCGCGGTTGGGATAGGGGAATTACAGAGAGGATTCTCGTAATGCCATTAAATTATATGAATCCTTACAGAGTTTGAAAACTAAATGAAGAAGCTAGTTTACTGAGACTTCTAACGCTCTCGTATTACTTTACCTTAAGATTAATTAACACAATAGAACTAAACTTTAATATAAAATCCTGATTCCCCTAAAAGGAATCAGGATTTTATATTAAGTATTTAAGGCAATTAGCTTAATCCTCATCTGGAAGGTCAGGTTCGTATAACCCCAAAAAGCAAGTTGTTCCTGCAGTGATGTTTGCTAAAACTAGTCCTAGTGTGGCTACTGAAGCATAAAAGCTACTTTTAATTTTAAACATGATCCTATCTCCTTTTCGTTAATTTAGAATCGATAAAATGAATTATTTTAATGCCAAAAGGGGTAATAGTGCAGACCTGGAAAAATAAAGAAGTATATATCGCTAAAGCGTATATATCGGGTAAGCAAAAACTTAGCAACATAAAAGCAGCTGATATGGTGATTGAGATGTGTTTTGCTTGTTGAATTTCACGATTGGATTTTTTATTACGTTTTTTAAATAGAACTGGAGCATAGTTCCAAAGAAAAGCCAGCAAAATTGGATATGTAATAAGTAAGAGCGTATTTACATTAGAAAAAATATGAAGTAGAAAAGGGCCTGAGAATGCAATTCCAATAATCAAGCTTACACTAGCTATTAAACAATAGTTAAAGTTAGAAAAATGAGCTCCACCTGCAAAAAGTCTTAAAGATGAGATTGTAGTTAAAACTAAAAGAGTTTCCATAAATATTCCAACCGAATATCCTATCAATAGAGTAAGAGCAATTTGATAAAAGCCAGATATACCCCATTCCAAACCATAGCGAATTCGATCTTTCTCACGTGGATCAATATTACCAAATAGAATTGCTCTTTCTGAAAATTTGGTGGCTATTAATTTAGGACTAAAAGCACTCATACCAACCTCCTGTTTAATCTCAGGTATATAGTAGCATAAATCTCTAGTTAATTTTGTATTTAAATGGTATAAAAAGTTAAAATATTACATACTTAGACAACAATACGGATCACTTATACATAATTTCGACCTATTTAAGAAATTGAAGTTTATTATTTAAGAGTATAATTATAGCGTTTCTAAAATGATTTCCTTCAATTCTTTATAACGATTTTTACTTACTCTAATTTCGTCTTTAACATTTTCGATCTCAATTACATAGGATTTCATAAATTCATCAGGTTTTATTTCACTAATTTTATCTAAAGGTATCAAAAACGATTGATGAGGGCGAATGAAACCATGCCTGCCAAGCATTTTTTCAAGTTCACTCAAGGTGTGATTGCATTCAATTTCTTTATTATCCCCCGTATTGATCACACATTTTCGAATTCTTTTTTCGATGAAATTTATATCCTTAACATTGATAAAGCAAATAGAACCTGAACTTCGAACGCTGATTTTTTTTCCAGATGTATTTCTTTCTACAGAACCACTTACTTTTGGATTAGTGTGTATTTTTCTGAAATGTGTTAAGCATTGTTCTAAGCGTAAAGGGTTAATAGGCTTTATTAAGAAGTCTAAAGGATACAGCTCATATCCATATAATGCATAATCTGTATGCCCAGTAACAAAAACCACTGAAATCTCAGGAGACTTGTTTTTTAACTCTTTCGTTAACGTGAGCCCGTTCATATTAGGCATGTCAATGTCTAAAAAGACTAAATCAACTGGATTTTCTTCTAAGTAGTTTAAAGCAGCTCTGCTATCTGTAAATTCATAAATGTTTTCTATATCTGTGTAGTTGTTTAAGTGACTTTTAAGTATGTAATTACAATTCGGTTCATCATCTACGATCAATACGTTAAACTTATTCAATTTACTTCCTCCTTCATCATTAAGTAGCTATTGGGAGAGACACAATAAAACTAGTATATCCCTCATCTATTTCAAGATAGATTAAACCGTTATAGCTTTCTACAATCCTTTTTGTTTCAGGTAAACCTAGTCCTTGGTGATCTCCCTCTTTTGTCGTAAAATTATAATCAAAAATACTTTGAGAGATACTTTCTTCAATTTCTCCGCAATTCGATATTAAGATGGTGTAATCTGTTCCATCTGCATCTAATATGACTTCAATCCATTTTTCTTCTTGAGGAAGTGGAGTTAGTTCCTCAATAGCATTATCAATTAGATTTCCAATAACTCTGCTTATTTCTGAAACGCGGCAAGGCAACGATTCGAAGGGAGAGTTAATAATAATGGCCATGTCAATTCCCCTCATAGAAGCTTTTTGTTTTAAAGTTAACAACAAAGCTGACATCGCAGGATGAGATAAAGGGAGTGATTCATTTGTGGTTCTGACATCCTCAATTAATTCGGAAATGTATTCTCTAGTTGCTTGTGTATTGTCCTGGAGTATAAGGCCATAGAGAGTGTTTAAATGGTGTACAAAATCGTGTCGTTGAGATTTTATAAGTCGGAAATATTTGGTGACATCCTCTTGATATTGTTCGTCGAGATGTTGCTCTAAGCGTTTTGTTTCTTCTTTTAATAGTTGCTGAGAAAAAAACAGTAGATACGTAGTGCACAAAATGATGACGAAAAATGCTCCTTTGCTTTCAATTCCTAAATAAAATTCACTATATGAAACTGTGAAAACCATAATAATGATGAAAGCTAAATTAATGAACAAGAAAGTAATATATTTATGAAAGTGTTTTTTATTATGCTTATCTAGTTTTTCAGAGTGAATGATCTTCCATGGAATAAAAGATATTCTGAACACATAAAAAAGCATGGAGATTAATACCAGTGCACATATATGTGGCAAAGAAATTAAAACACGGGCTAGGGAAGTCTGCTCTAAAATTAAATAGACGTCAAAAAAATTATCGAGAATAGAAAGTGACACAAACTCGAAGAAGATAAATAGACACGAACTAAGAACGACTATAGCGAGAGATATTAACAATCTTACTTTCATAAGGGTTGAAATAAGTAAAAGCAAAATACCCAAAGATATACTGAAATTTATGTATGGAGGTACTGTGATAAAAGTTTGGAACAAAAAAACCCCTATACTTCCCAGAAACCATATAGCCAGAAATTCATTTCTATATATTTTTTTAATATCAATACTTAAGAAAGCTGTACAGAAAAATAAAATAGCGAAAAACTCCATAAAAATCCCAAAGATCTTGAAAAAATAATCCATATCCGTACTCCTATTTTCCTACCTATTTTATGATACAAAGATAACACGTATTCAAAAATTATCCAACAGTAGCTTGGAATCGCTTTTTTTGTATTCTCCATTTATGACGTAAAAGCCCCTTAATTTACATGAAAATGGCCTTAATACTTCTAGACCCTAGATATAATGGTATCTTTGATTTAAGTTTACATAGAGTAAGGTTTAATCAACTTTTATACTCGTATATATTGCATTACAAGATAGAGGGCGGTGTGAAATGGTCATTTCATGGATTAAATGGAAACTAATGATCAGATGGAAAGCGCAATGGAACTATATAACCTTTTTTAAAAAAATCCCCGGTGGAAAATGGTTTTGGATAGCAGCACTTTTACTAAGTATAGTTAACTTTTTCATGATATTGTTTGGAACCTATTTCTTATTAAAGGCAACTGTATTCAATCAATACCTTCTTGATAATACTTCTTCAAATAGTATTATTTTAACTACTTTAAGCCAGGCAATTTCTTACTTAAACACACATATTGAAGTCTTGTGGTCATTGTTGTTTTTTATAATTTTCCTATTTTCGGTACTTTCGGGAATTAGTTCTTCTAAATGGCAATTACATTCAATGGATCACGAATGGTTGGAGATTCATGCGAAAGTAAAGTCTCAAACTGCTAGACTATTTTTATACTTAGAGGCTATTGTGTGGGATGTTAAAGATTACGTTTTCAGTTATGTGCCGATTATTATAGCTCTTTCATTGTTAACAGATATGAATATGGTCGGAGTAGTGGGTATTGTCATTTTGACTCTGTTTTTATTTATTAGTATTGGTTTAGTCACTTCAGTTCTGCATTATCATTACTTGAGTTCTCAAAGAACCAGACTTCATTTTTACTTCCGTTTGTTCTTTAATCTATTGATAAGAATGGTGATAGTGACGCTAGCTTTTTTTGGAGGAAAAATATTAACTCCCTGGATCAAGTCTTTTCCACTTACGTCGAATGATGTTGATGTAGCGAAGTATAACGACTGGCTTAGCCAGGGAGCCGAAGTGGTCAAAGACTTGCTCACTCCGTTAACCGTCATTTTTAAATACCCAATTTTCCCTCATAATTTTTTGGCATCATTATTATTTGATGAAGTTCGCATTTTCGATGGGGTCATGTTGGTTTTAGCTTGTATTGTTTTATTTGCTTTCATGTTTACTATTACGCAATTAAAATCCAAAAACCGATCAGAGAATTTCTATCCCTTTACTATCATTGAAAAACTAATTCCATCTAAAATTTTTGGGAAGTCAAATTATACTCGCATGCAGGTAAAGCATCTGTTAAGAGGAGACTATTTCTTATATCGGTTCCCTGTATTAACTGGATCCTTTCTTTTTTGGTTTCAACTCGGTTTAATGGTGAGTTTTATGACAGGTTTGAATCCTGGAGAGAAAATCTATTATTTTATTTTATCTTTTTATTTATTCTTCTTTGTCTATTTTCATATTGCTTCAATCTATAGTGAACTAACAGGGTTTTTTTCAGTCGATAGTGAAGGGAAAAACGTCATTATTCATTTATTAGCTGGAAAAACGGTATGGGAAGTATTCAAATATAAATATTTATTATTTATTATCTATACCTATCCTTTATTAATAGTGGCAGATCTAACACTGATCATATTCTCCAAAATAAAGTTAGTAGAAGCTGCAGTCATTGTCGTTATTCACTGTTTCTCCTTCTTGTTCTTATCAGCTTTGTTATTTTTGCCATCAATTATTAGTCCACATTTTAACTACATTAATATTGAACAATTGGAAGACTATCCTGATCAAAATTCAATACAGGGAATTGTTAGATATTTAATCGTTGGGGTATTTATTCCAGCTTGTATGATTCCTACAGCATTTTACTTAACAGACTATATAAATCTTTCCACTTTATTGGCAATTCAATGGGGAGAAGCTATCCTTTTATTCTTTTCACTAATATTCTTTATGTTATTTGCACGGAATAAGTTGAGAAAACTATCAAAAATTGAGCAACTATCTTTGTAAGGAGGTTGATTTATGGAACCGTTATTATCCTTTAATCAAGTTTCAAAAACAATCGGGAATAAAAAGATATTGAAAGATATGACGTTCAACATTCCCACTGGCAAGATTATAGCGTTCTTAGGACAAAACGGTGCTGGAAAAACGACTTCTTTAAAAATTGCATCAGGTCTAATGGATATTGATTCAGGAGAGGTTCAATTTCTGGGGAAACCAATCGATAAGTCCAAAAAAGATGTTATGTTTATTCCTGATTATCCTTTTCTATATGATGAGTTAACAGGGGAAGAATACATTCGTTTTACGGCAGAACTATTTAAAATTCGAGTTAATAAAGCCATTATTGGAGAAAAAGTGAAGTATTTTGATTTGCAAAACGAAGTTGGGAAAAAAATAAAGAATTTATCGTTAGGCAACAAGAAAAAACTAACGTTATTAACTACATTGTTAAATAACCCTAAGTTACTATTATTAGATGAATTCATTTCAGGTATTGATCCTATTAATATGAAGAAAACAAAAACAATACTAAGGAATTATGTTAATGAAGGTAATTCCATATTATTGTCTACTCACCAACTGGAGGTTGCTCAAAATTTCTGCGAAAGTTTGATATTCATCAATAATGGTGAAGTTTTACAATCCAATATTGACGTTGCAGCTGTTACAAATAAAGATAATAGTCTTGAAGATTATTTTATAAGAACTTTGAGTGAAGGAGTAAACTAAATGAGTAAAAAACTTTTTATTACATCTTCTGTTATATTTTTTCTCTTTGCAATCCCCCCACTCGTTTTTTCAATGTACCAGGGGAATTTGACAGATTCGTTCATTATTGGAATTATTTTGATCGGGATTTTATCTATTACAACTTTCGGATATATTAAAAACGCCAACAAGAAATAAATGATCCATTGAATTTATCGTAAAGAGAGCAGCACTTTTACCTGAAGTGCTGCTCTTTTTTATTGATTTCATTTATAAGATAGTTCAATTATTACCCCCAAAAAGAGCAAAAATAGTCACAATAGGTAATTAATGTTTAAATATCCCTTTTTTATAGTATTATGAACTCATATTCGAAATACACAAGGAGGATTAAAAAATGAGTGTTGCACAAAAAGTAGCAGAAGCTCCTGAAAGAAGAAAGGCTTCCTACAAGCCTTCTAGTCTTTTAGATGTATTTATTCAACCTACTAATTTTTTTTCTAGTCTGAGGATAGATCGTAAAATAGGGATGAATGCCTACATCATCTTAGTGTTGTATGGAATCATATCCTTCTTCTTAGCAAAAGACTTAGTGAAATCTAACGAAGTGATATCATTGTTATCTCCAGAATTGCAAAATGAAAGTACATATTTAATTTTGTATATTGGAACGAGTATTTTCTCTGTCATTCAATTGTTGTTTAGTTTATTAATAACAACAGCACTTTACAAATTAATACTTCACTTATGTAAAATACGATTAACTTTTAAGGGTCTGTTCCATATCGTATTAATTGCTCAAGTACCTATACTCATCGGGAAATTCATTAATCTCCTTTTCATAGATCAGGGTACAGTCACAACTCCAATAACAAGTTTAGGGTTTACCGTTCAGAATTTTGTTGACTCGCTCTTTTTAACAAATTTATTTAATAGTATTGAAGTTTTTAATATCTGGAGTATTTTGCTAATTGGTTTAGGAGTAGGGGTATGTGTCCAAGTGTCCACCAAAAAAAGTATAAGTGTTATTGCACTGACTTGGATTGGTTTCACTATCATTGCTTCAATTATTCCAGCGTTATTGGGATAAGCAAGCAATATAAATATACTGCCATTGAGAGGAGGTGAAAAAGATGGAATTCATTTTTGCATTCATTGCTGGCGCACTAGGTATCTCTGAGTACTGGGCTAACGTCATCGTATCCGCGATCGAAGCAGGATCAACGGTACTGGCACTAATTTCCCTGTTCGCAAGTTTTGGTTTAACTTCAGCGCTTATCCTGACAGCAAGATCATTGCTTAAAAAAGGAGCTAAGAAAACGGCTGTAGCTTACTAATGCTCGTTACAAACATGATTTTATTAGTGTGATCACTCAACCCTGTAATAGAAAATAAAGAAGGGAGGAAGAAAACATGGAATTCATTTTTGCATTCATTGCTGGCGCACTAGGTATCTCCGAGTACTGGGCTAACGTCATCGTATCCGCGATCGAAGCAGGATCAACGGTACTAGCACTAATTTCCCTGTTCGCAAGCTTTGGTTTAACTTCAGCTCTTATCCTGACGGCAAGATCATTGCTTAAAAAAGGAGCTAAGAAGACGGCTGTAGCTTACTAATACTTAAGTAGTTCGTTCTTATAACGACTCATCCTCGTTATAAATACAATTCCCCAAGAAAGGAGGAAGAAAACATGGAATTCATTTTTGCATTTATTGCTGGCGCACTAGGTATCTCCGAGTACTGGGCTAACGTCATCGTATCCGCGATCGAAGCAGGATCAACGGTACTGGCACTAATTTCCCTGTTTGCAAGCTTTGGTTTAACTTCAGCTCTTATCCTGACAGCAAGATCATTGCTTAAAAAAGGAGCTAAAAAGACAGCAGTAGCTTACTAATACTTAATTAGTTAATTGTTCTTGTAACGACTCATCTCGTTACAAGAACATTTCCCCAAGAAAGGAGGAAGAAAACATGGAATTCATTTTTGCATTCATTGCCGGCGCACTAGGTATTTCCCAGTACTGGGCTAATGTAATTGTATCCGCGATCGAAGCAGGATCAACGGTACTGGCTTTAATTTCCTTGTTTGCAAGCTTTGGTTTAACTTCAGCTCTTATCCTTACAGCACAATCATTGCTGAAAAAAGGAGCTAAGAAGACCGCAGTAGCTTACTAATATCTAATCAATCTTTTAGAGTAACGACTCATCCTCGTTGCTCTTTAAGTATAACTAATACATATATTTACTATATATACCATTAATCATGGAAAAAATCAAACCTTTAGGTGGTTGATATGAATATATTACTAAAAGACAAGTCATTATTATTGTTTTCGATTATTCTTTTTGTTGGAGGTATGATCCTTGGAATCACTTTAATACTCTCAGTTAATACTGAAACAGCTGTACTAGGGATGAACTCTGAAAATTATTATGATAAGAGAGAAGGATTTGAAGGTTCTCTATTTTTCTTTATTCAAAATTTAAAAGTGGTTTTATTATTAGTTTCCGGTATTTTGCTATTCGGGATTCCTACTGTACCTATTTTATTTCTTAATGGGCTTTGGTTGGGAGGAGTATTAGCTGGAAATTACTTAAGTGGTATGGGTGTGACGGAATTATTTCTAGCAGTAGTACCTCATGGTTTGTTTGAAATACCAGCACTTATTTTAGCCGGCTATTTGGGGTTATATGGACTGAAGTTTTATACAGAAAAAAAGAGTTGGAAAAGACTTTCTTATATAGTCGGATCGATTGTTCTTCTCTTATTCTTAGCCTCGTTTATAGAAGGGTTTATTACACCAAAATCGATATGAACAAAACAATCAATAAATTATTGATTGTTTTTTATTTGGTAGTGCAGATGTTATAAAATATAAGCCTGTATAAAAATGGTGCGTAGTCTCGCTCGATACTAAATACGATTGTTTAAAGGAACTTTATGATCGACACATTGCCTTTCTCACAGAAGTATTTTCACCATACCAGCGTCGTGTACAGTGGCTTGGAGAATATCATTGAACGGACCATCAAAGTGAATTAAAGCGCACAAAACGATGAATATCTCGCCAGGCGAAAAGGGGCTGCGGAGAAAATTGTATATCTCCAATACTAGGACTATAATCAACGCTGGAGCGACAGAAATTAAGATGTAGCAGCTCATTTCCGACGTTGCTCAGTAATCAAGATCTTAATTGAGGAAAGTAAAAGGTTAAACAAGCTGTGTTCTGGAGTATGTTATCTATTATTTTAAAACTTAAAGGTTTCTATTAAATTAATGCATATACATGCTTTTTAAATAAGCAAAGGAAAGTGTCTCGAAATCAGCTTTCAAGAAACGAGGAGCTTTAACAGAAAAACGAAGGAAAAAGAGCTTGAAATAGCATCTCCAAGCTCTTTTAGTGTGATTTCATATGTGATATAGCATGTGAAGTTTACTGCGAATCGCTATGCGGTTTTACATTCTGCACTTCTGAAGTAAATCAATTAGTAGCCAGGTGGTTATCATTTTTTGAATGTAAGATGAGTTTCTTACTCATATCTTAAGGCATCAATAGGTTCTAGTTTTGCGGCTTTGTTGGCGGGCATAATGCCAAAAACTACCCCTATTGCCATAGAGAATAAGCAACCTATCGCTATGATTGGGATTGAAACAGTAAAGGGCCAATCAGAAAATAGTGAAAATAGGTAAGAGCCACAGTAGCCAATAACAATTCCAATGACACCGCCAATGAACGTTAAAAAGGCTGACTCAATTAAGAATTGTAAAAGTATTTTTCCTCGTGAGGCTCCTAAAGCTTTTCTAATCCCTATTTCTTTCGTTCGTTCAGTAACTGATACTAGCATTATATTCATAACACCTATTCCACCAACAAATAGTGAGATGCTAGCTATAGCGCCGACAATTCCAGTCATGATCTTAGTGATGGAGGCAATACCGTCTTGGATTTCTTTCATGTTGAGTACTTCAAAAGTACCTTCCTCACTCACTTCTTTAGTGTTGTTCATCATTGAAACTGCTTTTTCACCAGCTGCTTGCATGTTCTCTATCTTGTCCGCTACGATCGTGAGTGAGGTGATTTCTTCTGTATTAAATATAAGTGGCCAGGCTTGTAGTGGTATTAATACTTTTTCGGTTTGAAGTTCTACAGGAATGTCTTCTTGATAAACGCCAATTATTTTAACAGATATTCCGTTTACTTCTATATACTGATTAACAGGGCTTGTTAAATTAAATAAAGATTTTGCGGTCTTTTCATTTAATAAAGCGACTCTTCTAGAATTACTCATTTCAAATGAAGATATCTCTCTTCCTTCATTAACTTCCAAGTTTTCTAAAAAGTAGTATTGTGATGTAATACCAATCATTTCAACAGTTTTGGACTGCTTGGAACCAGAAATAGTAGTGTACTCCGTATTTTTAGGTACTACTTTTTCTATTTCAGGAATTGATTGGAGATTTTCTATGTCACGCGTAGTATAGGTGAGAGCTTCATTACTATAGTTTTTATTTTCATCATCATAAGTGAACATCATATCAATCGTGTTGTTGTCTGAACCAGCTAAGTTAGATTTTAAAGCTTTCTCACCACTCTGACCGATAGATACAATTATAATAATAGAACTCACGCCAATGACAATCCCTAGCATAGTTAGTATAGAACGCATCTTGTGACCAGCAATTGCATTTAGAGAGATCTTGAAACTATCCCAAAAATTCATCGTAAGATAGCCTCCGATCTTCTGCTATTTTCCCATCTCTAATATTTATTATCCGGTTTGCGCAGTGAGCTATTTCTAATTCATGAGTAACTAATACAACTGTGTGACCTTCTTTATTAAATTGGGTGAATATCTCCATTATTTTTTCGCCAGTCTTTGTATCTAAAGCACCCGTTGGCTCGTCTGCCAATATTAATAAAGGTTCATTAATAATTGCACGAGCAATGGCAACTCTTTGTTTTTGCCCTCCTGAAAGTTGATTAGGATATTGCTTCATATGATCAACTAACCCTACTTTTTCTAGAGCATAAATTGCTTTTTCTCTTCTATCACTTCTTTTATAACCACCATAGATTAATGGCAGCTCAACATTTTCGACTGCTGTTATTCTGGGTAGCAAATGAAAGCTTTGGAACACGAATCCAATTGATTGATTTCGCAAACTAGCTAGTGTTTTTGGATTTTTGTTTTTTATATTTTCTTCATTAAATATATAGTGACCTCGAGTTGGACGATCTAAGATCCCGATAATATTCATTAAAGTGGACTTTCCGGAACCAGAAGGCCCCATTATTGAAGCGTATTCCCCTTTATCAATGGATAAATCTATGTCTTTTAGAATGGGGACGTCCACATTTCCGACTTTATAGGTTTTATTTACACTCTCCAATTTAATCATTTGCTCTTGTCACTTTCTAAATCAGACTCTTCAACTGAAGCAAGGATTTCATCTCCAACTTTAAGTCCATTTAATACTTCCCTATATCCTTCATTAATGACGCCGGCTTCAATATAGGTCTTTTCTATATTTTCTTCACTTTTTTTCAAGAAGATATATTCTCCCTTTTCATCTGTTCCAATGCTTTCTATAGGGATAATAGGTTGTTTATCTTTTCGGTCTATCTGAACTTCAATATTTACAGAGTATCCAGATTTCATTTCTTTTGGAGAGGTTTTAAACTTTGCTTTATAGGTGTACATGGACTCCTTGTTACCAGAAGAATCTTCACCTTCTGATAAATTATCAGGTAAGGAAGAAACACTTACAATTTCACCCTCATAGACTTTATCAGGCACTGCCTTTGCTTTAATTTTAACTTTCATTCCAGGGTTAACTAATGGAGAATCATATTCGGGAAGTTTACCATAAACCAAATACTCTCCTTCAGACACAACAGTTACAAGGGGGACAGTGCTATTTGGAGACCCAAGTGAGAGGTCATTCCCAACTATTTTAACGATGCCTTTCATTTTGCTATGGATAGTCAGTTCATTAATTTCTTTATGTAAAGATGAAATTTCTAATTCTGCTTCTTTGTAGTCTAAATTTGCTAATCTTCGATCAAATTTGATCGATTCTTTATCTACACCTATTGCGTTGGGAGTAAATTCTCCTTCATCATCATTAGAACCTTCATTTAATTTATCTTCCTGACTGTTTAATTGTTCTAATTGAATAAGAGCACGACTTTTTGATAACTCAGCTCGTTCCAACTGATCTAATAATTTAGGGTTTTCATAAGAATACAAAGGACTTCCAATTTCGATTTCCTCACCGTCATCAACCAATAACTCCTTTAAACTCCCTATAGATGTGTCAATATAATAAGTTTCCTGATTTTTTGGCTTTACCTCACCACCGACGTTAATAACATCGGTTAAACGTTTTTCCTCTACGATATATGTTTCTTCTTCAGCTTTTACAGTTGTCTCTTGATCGCCTTGAAAAATAAATAGGTTAATTAGAACCAAACTGAGAATTCCGACAGTAACACTACCTAAAATTATCTTCTTTTTCATATGTAAATCCCACCTTTGTTATACAAGCCTTATATGAGTATCATATAAAAATAAGAATGGAATTTACTATAGGATTTACATAAGAGGAGGGGTTTCGTGATTAACTGGGTAAAATCTTTGCAAACTCTTATATGATAGCATTTTTGAAATAAACATAGACGATCGATATTAATTGAATCACTAAGATAATGGCAATTATATATTTAAAAGAATTCTTGAAAACCGTAACTTTAAATATGCGGAAACAAAGCAGTGACAAAACCCCTGCCAATAATGGGAAGGATACTAGAGTGAATAAAAATTCCGAAGCTGAATCGCTGAAAAACAGGATAGGTATATTAATAATAATTGATATAAAGATAACGCTTAAGAAGAAACGCACTTTTGTTTTAAAAGTTGCTTTAGGTAGCATGTCTATTAGTTGTTGTGAGTATTCTCTAGGATTTTCACTAAATAAATCATCAAATGTTTTGCCGTGTTTTTCACCTTCAATGAGATGGTCTAAAATTTCATCTTTTAATTTATTTTTGGCTTCTGTATCGATATTGCTACTATTTACAAATAAACAAAACTCGTTATATTTATCTCGATTATTTTTTGATAATGTAAACTTGTGCCTTTGAATACTATTCATCATTTCACCTCTTCATTTTCCATAAACAAATTCACGGATTTTTTCAAGTCTTTCCAATAATCCTGTATTTCTTTTAAAGCTAGTAAACCTTCTTCGGTAATGAAATAATACTTTCTTCTAGGCCCTGTTTCGAAAGGACGAGTATAGCTTTCTATTAGTTTTTCTTTTTCTAACCTTAAAAGTAATGGATAAATAGTGCCGTCGCTTACATGAAGAAATCCCCCTTCTCTTAGCTTTTCAAGCAATTCGTATCCATAAGTATCCTTTTTGGAAATTAACGAAAGGATACTTCCTTCCAGTAGACCTTTCAACATTTGACTATAAATAGACAGAATGTTCCCTCCTTACTATAAAAACTGTAATATGATTAAAGTACCATAATTTTGAAAAGTGTTTAAGTTTTTATTGTTCTTTATGTATAGAATGGATTGTCCACGCTAAACTAGGCAGCAGCGCACCGTTTATTACAGCAATAGCTTTTAAGTATTGTAATCATAATTAAAGACACACCAGAAGCGTTCTGGTGTGTCTTTATGTTTAGGAATGAAAATTGACTACTTCGTCTTGCTAGTTCTAAGTTCCGTTCTCTTACTTCGCATACGTCTCCTTAATAACAGGTACAGACAACGCCCCAACGACAAGGAACACACCCGAAAGCAAGATCATAAACGGCATAGAAGACCCGATCAATGGGAAGAGTACAAAGCTTAAGCATGATGCGATAATTTGTGGCAAACAAATACTACCGTTAAACAGCCCAAGGTATGTACCCATGTTTTTGCCTTTCAGCGCGTTCGTTAGGATCGTGAATGGGAAGGTCATCATCGCTGCCCATGCAATTCCGATTAACGTAAAGGAAATAACGAGTGCCCACTGATTGTGAACGAAGAAGACAGAACCAAACCCGATTCCACCTAGCAATAAGCTAATCGAGTAGTAGAATTTCCGTGAGTTATTTGGAATTCGGGATAAGGCAAGAGACCAGAGTACTGCTCCAATCGACTGAACCGCTGTTAAAATCCCAAACCAGTTTCCGGCATCTTGATAAGCCGCACTTGAAGGGTCACTCGTATTCCAAACGTTTAACGCAATGGCGCCTGTGCCATACGTCCATAAGTATTGAAAACCCATCCAGCAAAATAATTGAACGAGGGTAACGGTCCAAAATACTTTTGGAGCGCTTCCAAGTAATTTAAAAATGTTTACTTTTTCTTTCGTCGATTCTTTTGAAATGCCGTGATAAACGGCAAACTCATCTGGTGTATACTCTTTTACTTTCAATACGGTAACGAGACTACAAATGATTAAAACACCTGCGCCGACATAAAAAGAAATGACGACCGATTGTGGGATAACTCCTTTTGGTGCACTATTTGATACACCTATAAGTGTTAACGCAAAAGGAAAAATGCTAGCCAATACAGCACCACTATTTGATAGAAAGCTTTGGATCGAATAGGCAAACCCTTTTTGCTCTTTGTTTACCATATCCCCAACCATCATTTTAAAAGGCTGCATCGCCATGTTTGATGAGACATCCATAAACAAAATGGCAATCGCTCCAAACGTCATGGCTGTCACTGCAGTAAATCCAAAGCTACCTGAATTGGGCAATAGACACATCACAATGACAGCAACAACAGCACCAACGAGTAGATAAGGAATACGTCGACCAAGCCCTGGGATCCAGGTCCGGTCTGAGAAATAACCAACTAAAGGTTGGACGATTAGTCCTGCGAGTGGTGGTAAGATAAAGAACAATCCAAGATTATGAGGATCTGCACCAAGGGTTTGGAAAATTCGTCCCATGTTTGCACTTTGCAATGAGAAGGCCATCTGTACACCTAAAAAACCGAAACTAATTAACCAGATTGTCGTGAGAGGGAGAGCGGGTAATTCTTTTTGATATCGTTTTTCGCTGGTTGTGACAACTTGTTCTTGTAACATCATTTCCTCCTATGTATGGATAGATTTTGAAGTTAATAAGCTATGAAAATTCGAAAACAATGCAATCGCTTGCACATAAATAAAAAAATAAATGCTGCACTCGCTGGTAGTTGCGAACAGCTTCTGATCGACATGTTTAATAATAGGATTGCTTTACTGGCAATGATCGCGCTCCAAAACTATGAATTTTCAAGTGAAGTACTAAAGGGATACTTCGTTAAACTGATAAAGCGTTTTCCTTGAATAGTATATACCAGCTGATAACGTTTACGCAACCGTTTGCATTAAAGTTATTGTGACAATAATTTGTTTAACGTTAAAACAGATTTTATGTCCGCAAGTCATTCACTTGTAACTTTTCCCTTTTTTAATCGTATATAAAATTGTAAATGTACTCGAAAGAAGGTTGATCCTATGAAAAAGGTGCTAAGTTTATGTGTCTTACTTCTTATTTTGTTCATACCAACGCATGTATGGGCTGTGGAGTTTTCGATTGAATCGACTGATATCAATGCCCAATTGCACAAGGACGGTCAGGTTGATGTGAAAGAAACCCACACGTACGAATTTGAAGGAGAGTTTAACGGCATTACAAGGACACTTATCCTGAAAGAGAATACGACAATTCATAACTTCCAAGCTTCTGAAAATGGGGAGAATCTTAAAGTGAAGAAGGAGGGGAACCTGTACAAAATTTACCGAGGAGGGTCAGATGAAACAGTAACGGTCGACATCACCTACACCGTCAATCAAGGAGTAGAACGGTTTGAAGACGTCGCCCAGTTTTATTATCCTTTTTTCGATGATAGCAATGAAGCAACTTACGAAAATATGCGAATCACGGTTGTCCCTCCCAAACCTACTGATGTGAAAGCAGCATATGGATATGATGAAGCCTATGACACTGTCGAAACAATTGATGAGGGGACGGTCGTTTTCAACCTGGGAGAAGTATCGAGTGAGGAAAAAGGAGATATTCGCGTTGCCTATGATGCCTCTCATTTTTCAGAAGCACCTCTGACAGCCGAAAAGCCGATGCTCGATAACATTCTTGCGGAAAAAGAGAAAATGGACGCAGAAGTAGCGGCAAAAATGGAAGCGAAAGAGCAGTGGGGTGGATATGCACCTGTGATTGTTGGTGGATTGCTTCTAATTGCAGTTGGATTGATCGTTCAAGCCATCAGAAGAAAGAGATTGACAGGAATTGAAATTGAACGGCAGCTTAGCGGAAATGGACGCTTTCCTGACACGGAAATGAGCCTACCTGCGACTCTTTTATTTACAGGAGGAAATCTTAAAGCATCAGCGATTATCGCTTCGTTGCTTGAACTCGTTCGAAAAGGGAACATCAAGAAGATTTCAGATGAAGAGTTTGAACTCCTGAGTAGGGATACAGATTTTAAGCATGAAACGAGATTAATTGAATGGTTGTTTGATGAAATAGCAGACGATACCACTTTCCATGTTAATGATCTGGAAAGCTATGTGAAAGAGAAGAAGAACCATGAAAAATACCAAACAAGCTTTTCAGCATGGAAGGAAGCGGTAAGGAGAGAAGTCAAGCAGTATGATTTAACTGAAAAAGCACGGAAGACCCGCTGGATTTCAAGTATAGCTGCACTCGTATCCTTCACAAGTATCTTTTTGTTGGCTTACCATGGTCTCTTTTTCTGGATGCTTTCAGTCGTTTTACTTTTCATCTTCTTTCTCATCTTTGCCATTGCGTATCGCCCGTTAAATGAAAAGGGAAGAAGAATTATGGAAACATTGACACCACTTAAGTTGAGCGATCAATGGAAAACGTGGGATGAAGATGAGCAAGTTCCAGCTCTGCTCTACCAAATCGGAGCAGGAAAGCGAAAAATGTCCGCTAGCTTTGCTTCCTCCTCGCAAAGTAATGAATGGATGATCTACCTTCTTCTAGCTGAAACGTTCCAATCAGGGTTTGAGAAAGCAGACCAGCATACTGCCGCATCAGCAGCTGGTTCAAGCGGAGGTGGCGGTGGAACAGGTGCTGGCGGTGGGGGAGGAGGATCAGGGGCGTTTTAAAAAATGAGGGTCAAAAAATGCTCAAAAAACCAGGTAACCTGTTTATTGATTAGGTTACCTGGTTTTTCCTTTTTAGTACGTTTGTGACATGTTGGTAGTCTTCCTAATAAAACATCGGTATAAAAATCACCTGCATCCCAATATGCGCAACCATATGGGAGAGTAAGCTAAACCAGAAGCCATATTTCCAATAAAGATACCCGAAAAACATGCCACCAATGCCGTTTAGGATGAGCGCTCTTGTTGTAACAATAAAGCTTAACTTTCCAAAGATTAATGCATTTGCTGGTAGATGACCGACTGCAAAGAGGAGGCTTGTTAGAATAATAGCGATCCAATAGGATGGATTCGATGGGTTTTTCCCTTTTCGGATTTTGCTAATGAGAAAAATGATTAGCGTCATGCCGAATAAGCGCATCATGACTTCTTCCACAACACCTCCATAAAAAACGCCCCCGAGTAAGCCTGATAACGAAAAAGCTGGCGGATTCGTTTCTAACTCCGGAAGAAATTTTGAAAAAAGGGAGGCATCACCTGCGATAATGATAAATCCTGTAAGAAGTCCAAATAAAACCGCAAGACCTGCGCCTCTGCGTGCCTTCGTTTTATCGCTTAGCTGAAAGGGAGTCTTTTTTTGTAGCAGCAAGCCGATCAGACTGAGGACGAAAGTGATGATTCCTGCTTGAATGGTTAGAGCTAGGGTGAGCATGCTTTCATCAGGGATTTCCAGGCTCCCGCCGAGATCCAAACCTTGCGCAACAAAGTATCCGCCAATTGCGCCAAGAATGGCTAACAGTGCACTTAGTGGTAAGATTTTTTTCATCCTACATTCACTCTCCTTCGTTCCACTTTTCACCGGGTTCCGGCAGGAAAATCTGAGTCATATGGATGGTTCGCTTTTCCCTGGTCGTTTTCCGATCATTGTATTTCTTATAGACTCCAATGAGATCGTTTCGCATGTTGTGGAACTCGTCTTCCGTCAAATGGAGTTCGACCCGATTAAAACCAAAAGGATCTTTTTCGATCGTATTCTCACTTTTAATGTAATCTTCGGTTTTGTTTAGTAAGTCAAAGTAGAGGGTGGTTAACAACTGCATTTGCTCTTCTTCACTCATATTTTTAAAATCACCAGCGTTAATTCGGGCGCCATCTTTTTGAAGCGAATACGTCTTTTCCACTGCTCCTCGAATTTGCTTTTCATCAATAACGGCTATAATGTGTTCCTTATTTAAGATATTCAGGTGACGATAGAGCGTTGCCTGTGGAATTTGAGGCAAACCTGTTACGATTTCATAGCCGGTTGCATCGCCTTTTGCGAGGTATTGGATGATCTTCATTCGGACTGGATGCAAAATGATGTCTGCTTTGGATTGACTCATAAGCTCTCCTTTATTGCTATTATTATCAATAATGATAATAATGGTTTATTCTATTGTATTCAGGAGGTCAATTGGATAATCATCTCTTTTACGGCATCTTGATTAAAACTTAAAAAACCAGGTAAGCTAGCCCACCTGGTTTTCGCTTTATGAAAGATAGGTAGCATCATCCTTCTGCATTATACAGAGGAAGTGTAAACTCTACCGTTGTTCCCTCACCTTCTGTTGAGTGAATCGTATATGTTCCATGATGGGCTTTAATAAGATCAAGGCTAATCGCCAGTCCCATTCCGAGTCCATCTTCTTTTGTACTAATAAAAGGCGAACCTAGTTGATCCAGCATTTGTGGTGACATGCCGGGCCCAGCGTCTATGATCTTTACTGTCATAGACGAAGTGTTCGGATATAATGAAATCCGAACGTACCCACCATCTGGCTGGGCTTCAATCGCATTCTTGATAAAGTTGATAAGAACTTGTTTGATTTGAGAGCCATCGATCGAAAGGATAGGATTCGAGCTAGCGGACTGAAGATGAAGTGTTACTTGGTTTTCACGGGCATAGCTCTTCATCAGGCATACCGTATCTTGTATGATACGCTGTAGGTTTTCTGGATTTTTTTGACTTACCTGTACTTTTCCTAGCATTACAAATTGGTCGACGAGATGACGCATGCGTTCAAGCTCTGACTTAATGATTTTGCGATGTTCTCGCTGTTTCTCGTCTGGCAGTTCATCCATTAGCTGCGTCAATCCGATAATGGAGGTTAATGGGTTACGAATTTCATGAGCAAATCCTGCCCCTAATTTTCCAATGGCTGATAGTTTCTCGGACTGAACGACCCGTTTTTGAAGGTCGTAATACGATTGCATATCTCGAAACTGCGCGAAAACGCCGATAAATTGATCAAACCGGTCAAAGAGAGGCATTACATCTAACAGGCAAGCTATTTCACCTTGTGAAAAGATCACTTCTATATTTTCCAATTTCCTTTTGTCATGAAGGACTTGTCGAATGAATGATTTTAATTCTGGAATGATCTCAATGTTTTTAGATATTAATTCTGTCTCGAGCCACCCGGTGATTCTTTCGGCGCTTTCATTCATTTCTCGAATTTCTCCGAATTGATTCGTCATAACAATGCCAAGTGGAGTAGCATTCATTAAGACTTGATTCATAAGGTGAAAGCGTTCATTTTGAAGCTGAACTTTTATCTCTCTTTCAATGGCATCGACTGTTGAAGACAATAATCCGAGATAAAAGGGAGTTGCATATTCTTTTGTCGTCATAAGAGAGACGGTGCCTGCCTCTCCATACGAAAATGGAGCTGAAAAACACGCGATCCCTTCAAGGCAGTGATGGTAATGATCGTTTCCAATTAATTGAAACGGTTCTCCGTATGTTAGTGCAAGCGAAACAGAATTTGTTCCAACATCCTTTTCAGCAAAGCGAACTCCTTTCGTGATACCTAACATTTCCACCATCTCATGTATTATTTGATCTCCATGTAGATCGAGGACGTATCCTTCTCCGTCGGTCGCAACGACAAGGATAGGTGTTTCTGAAGTGTAGGTTAATATTTTTTGCATAAATTGTTGGATGATGATTCGAATCGGTTCAAATTGACGTTTTCGAGCCTCGAGTTGTTCTGGTGCAAGGGAAACCTTTAAAAAAGGAATCTCCTCTGGTTTCAAACCGTATATGTTGGCACAATTCTCTTTTGATTTTTGTATATATGCGTCAAATTTCATCAAGACTTTCCCCTTTCAAACGCCCTTACCTCTACCAGAATGTTGTTTGAAATTCACCGCGCTCTCTATTAGTGAATTTCTTTGATCTTATTAAAATGGACAAGCAAGAAATTGACTGATGAAAACGACCATCGGAAAATATTCTCTTAGCTTGTATCCATTTGTTGTAGCATCTGAATTGCTACTTCTCTTTTTTATCGATCTCCATTTAGAATCTTAATATGAATATTTTACCAGGATACCATATCAGACAGGATCTTCCTTCTTTTATACTCTTTATATCGACATTTTTAATAGAACTTATTAGGTTTTTAGAATCAAAAGTTTGTAGAGTAGAATCTCTGATCTCCATCTAACGTCCTTTTTCACTTTAGATCTGGATGCCTTTTTCCTATGTAAAAGGAACTATTTCGTAAAACTACCTTAGTTCAAACGATTGGTTTTACGGGCAATCAACAGGGCTTCAGGTAGCGGAAAGAGAATGACTACTTTGTACAGTCTATTAAAATCGAGGAGGAATGAAATGAGTCGAAAAAAGAAGTTAACCGTCTTATGTAGCACGCTTTTACTTTCATCCGTCTTTGCTAGTTCTACAATGGCAGCGCCGAACGACAAACCTGTTCAAGCGCAAAGTCAGGAATACGCAATCTCTGGTTTTATTAGTCATGCGGAGCTCAGCAAAAAGCTTCAGCAAATTGATCGGAGCAGCCAGGGACAGGTGAATGTGGAAGTGGCTGGTTATTCGAATCTAGGCCGTGAAATTTATACAGCAACGGTTGGTTCAGGAGACAAAGTCATTTTCGTCCAAAGTGAGATTCATGGAAACGAAAAGACGGGTACGGCAGCACTATTGAATTTACTGCAGCAGCTTGGCTCGAATTCGCCAGAAGCTAAAAAAATACGTGAGGAAGTAACCATTGTCGCGATGCCAATGGTGAATCCGGATGCGACAGAGTTAAATCGTCGTGGCAATGACATGTCGTGGAGTGAGGTCGTAAATGATTTTCCTCAGCTCGCTAGTGCGTCCCCATCATGGAACTACTACACGTATACAAATCAATATTGGGACTATGCATCAAATCCAGGTTTTGATGTGAATCGGGACTTTAATCCGGATCTTGATTATGTACCACAACCGGAAGATTTTCCAAGTAACTCTTCGAATCCTGGCTGGTACATTACACCTGAAGCGCAAACCGTTCGTGATGTGTATAAAGGGCTAACGAGTGAGTTTGGTAAAGTCGATGTGTTTGTTGACTTGCATCATCAAGGAGAATATTTCGTTGAGGGAACGGATGATAAAGTGACGCTCTCGATTTCAGGAGATTTTGTTCCAGATCCAGACAGTGAAGAGGGCGCGAAATATCGTGAGTATGCCGATACATACGATGGTGATTTCTCAAAGCAATTAAATGTTTCGGTTTATAACGCCCTACAGGAGCGAGGCGATTCACCATTTGATAATATTACGCTCTATCCGCAAGGTTTGGATTTACCAGGAACGGCACTTGGTTCATTCGCTCTTAATGGAAGCGGCACGGTGCTATTTGAAGTGACGGGACAAACGCAAAGCTACGGTCAGAAGGAAAAAGGTAGACTGATTAAGGCCGTTGAAATTGGGCTTTATGGGATTATTGATGGCGTGACGAGCGGAGATGTTTATGAGATTAATCCTGAAGCGTATGATGAGATTCCATTAACAGAACGGTAGGAGATTGTGACGAAATGTAAGCGGAAACAAAAATAGCGATTGTGATTTTTAGGAGGATAATGGTGAAAAAACAAATTCTAACGTTAACAGTGGCAGGAACGATGCTAGTGTCTGGATCCTTTTTAACAGGAAATACCGCGCTAGCTGGAGCGAATGGAGCGAATGGGCCAAACTATGGTGGCAATGAAACGATCAAGAATGAGCGTCTGCATTCATATGAAGAGATGGTGAGCTTTTTAGAAAAAATTGAGCAGCGTTCTGAAGCGCTGGAGCTTGAGGTATACGGTCAGTCTGTTAAAGGAAGGGATCTTTACCTTGCGAAGTTTGGCAACATGAATCCAGATAACCCAACGATTCTATTCCTAACGCAGCAGCATGGGAATGAAACGTTAACAACCGAAGGCGCGCTTGAGGTGATTAAGTATTTATCATCGAACGGAAAAGACGTGCAAAACATCCTTGATAACGTGAATGTGTTGATCGCGCCACGACTAAATGTCGACGGGGCAGAAGGTGATGTGAATTTTTCATTAGAAGACTATGTTTCTGGTACGCATACGCGCTATAACGCCAACGAAGTTGATCTTAATCGTGACCATGTCGATCGCGAACAGCCTGAAACGAAGGCGCTTCATGAAAATGTGCTACAAAAATATTCTCCGGATTATATGATTGACCTGCATCATCAAGGGACTCAAACAACACTCGGTGACACTGGCGAATTGGTGTCGGGATCGATTTTGTATCCAACAAATGAGACTGTCGATCCGGAAGTCGTGGAACAGTCGAAGGAACTTGGTGCTGTCGTATATAACGCGGTAGAAGCCAAAGGATATGGACTGCTTTCGAAATATCCAGGTGGAAGTGCACCGACGATTAGTCGCAACGGACTAGCGATGGAGTATGGTATTGCAACGCTTCTTTTTGAAATGCGCGGCATGGCCGATCATTATCGTGAGGACTATGTTCTCGGGCAGAAGAGCAATGGTTACCTAATCCAACAGGCCGTAACGGCGATGAAGGCAAGTCTTAATGCGCTTGCGGATAATTCGATTGATTCAGCGGATACGTCTTTCTGGGATACGCTTCCTGATAGTAATTATGATGGGGAGTAAGGGAGAAGCGATACTCCGCTAAAAGATATTAACTGAAAGCAACTACTTTATTTAATAGAGTAGTTGCTTTTTTAATTATAAAAAAGGAGTTTTGTAAAGGAAGCTAGCTTAGCATTTTCAAATGATTTAAAGGAAAATTTTCTTATATTAAATCATATATTATTAATATTAGAGAAATTTCTCTAATAATCCTTGCCTTTTATTTTCTGAAAGATTAGAATAAACCTAGTTAAACCATTCTGAAAGGTGGCAAGGTTGAGGATGAACCCCGAAATAAATGACATTACGGATTTTAATATGAACTTTTTTAGTTTGAAGGGAAAAGTAGCCATTATTACTGGTGGTAATTCAGGAATTGGTCAGGGGTTTGCGCTTGCGCTTGCGAAGGCTGGGGCAAATATCTTTGCCGTTAGTATGACAGAAGACGATGATCAGACGAGGAAGCTGATTGAAGCGGAGGGCGTTCACTATCATTTAATGGTTGGCAATCTGACAGAAGACGGTTTTTGTAAAGCGATTGTAGATGAATGCGTAAGCATATTTGGTAAAATCGATATTCTCGTAAATAATGCTGGGATTAACATAAACGAACCAGACGTTACGAAGTTTACAAGATTACATTGGGATAAAATGGTGTCAGTTAACTTGAATGCGCCTTTTGAGCTGTCTCATGAAGTAGCTAAGTATATGATCCCACAGCGAAGTGGGAAAATTATCAACACTTGCTCCTTATTTTCATATCTCGGTGGCCAGTGGTCGCCAGCCTATGCAGCTACAAAGCATGGGCTAGCCGGTTTCACGAAAGCGTATTGCGATGAACTCGCTCAATATAACATCCAGGTTAATGGCATAGCACCAGGATATTTTGCAACTGACGTAACGAGAAGTACGAGAGAAAATCTTGAAAGCAACCGGCGCGTACTCGATCACATTCCGGCGAATCGATGGGGGAACATCCAGGACCTGATGGGGGCGGTTGTTTTCCTAGCATCTGACGCGTCTAACTATGTTAACGGTACACTACTGAATGTCGACGGCGGCTATCTCGTACGATAAATTCTATAAAAATATGATATCGAAAAAGGAGAATGAATGATGAAAAACCTATTAGAAGAGTTGAAATCTCTACTATCTGAGGATCAAATCGTTACAAATGAAGAGGCGCTTTACGATGCATCGGCGGATCGCTACAAAAAGTACGCGAAAACGAAAAATGTACTTGATGTTCCAGCACCACTTGCGATTGTTTTCCCGCATTCCACGGAAGAAGTGAAAACACTTCTTATGTTCTGTAATGAAAATAACATTAACGTGATCCCGAGAAGTGGAAAGACTGGTACTGAGGGTGGTCTTGAGAACTGGAAAGAAACGACCATTGTTATCGACGGATCTAAGATGAATGAAATTATTAAAATGGATACGTACAACATGCAGGCAACCGTTCAGTCTGGCGTAAAGCTTCAAACGCTTGAAGATGAACTTCGTAAGTTAGGGTATACAACGGGTCACTCTCCACAGTCCAAGCCAGTCGCGCAATTTGGTGGCCTTGTTTCAACAAGAAGTATTGGTCAGCTTTCTACTTTATACGGTGCGATTGAAGATATGGTTGTTGGTCTTGAGTGTGTTTTCCCTGAAGGACAAGTTTCAAAAATCAAAAACGTTCCGAGACGTTCTGGTGGCCCGGATATTCGCCACATTGCGATTGGGAATGAAGGCGCACTTTGTTATATCACTGAAGTAACGGTGAAGATTTTTAAACACAATCCGGAGAACAATGCGTTCCACGGCTACTTGATTAAAGATGTAGAAACAGGAATTAAAGTGCTACGTGAAGTAATGGTGAACGGCTATCGACCTTCTGTTGCACGCGTGTATTCTGAAGAAGATGCAAGACAGCATTTTGAGCATTTTTATAAAAATAAGTGCGTGTTGATTTTCATGGCAGAAGGCCCTAAAGGGATTGTAGAAGCAACAAACGCTGGTATTGAAGAAGCGGTTGAAAAGTTTCAGTCCGGTATTGTTGAGAAGGTTGATTCTTCGCAAATCGAATCATGGTTTAACAACTTGAACTGGGATGAAAGCCGCATCGAGCGTGAAATTCAGGATATGGTCGATCACAATACTCATGATGGCTTTACAACAGAAGTGTCGGCTGATTGGGAAACCATTCCGAAGCTTTATAACAACGTTATTGAACGTATTAAAAATGAATTTGATCGTGCAGACGAGCTCACAATGCTTGGTGGTCATTCATCTCACAGCTACTTAAATGGAACAAATATGTATTTCGTTTACAACTATACGATTAACTGTGCACCAGAAGATGAAATGCGCATTTATCACCACCCAATTCACCAAATTATTATTGAAGAAACGTTGAAGCTTGGCGGCTCCATGTGTCACCACCATGGTATTGGGAAGTACCGTTCTGAATGGACAAAAGAAGAGCACGGCTCTGCGTACTATATGTTAGAAAAACTTAAAGAAGCGTTTGATCCAAAAGGAATCATGAACCACGGAACGATTTTCCCTCAACCGAGCGAAGTGAAAAAGTATATTAGAGGCTAGGAGGGAAAGCATGGCAAATCGATACATCATGGGGATTGATAACGGATCACAAAGTACAAAAGTGGTGATCTTTGACCTGGAAGGGAATGAAGTCGCCTACGGTTCACAGGCGTTAAGGGAAACCTTAACCCCTGAACCAGGCGTCGTCATTCATCCGGATGATGACTTATGGGATAGCGTTTATCACGGTGTGAAAAATTGTTTAGAAAATTTCAAAGGTGATCCGAGCGAAATTGAAGCGATCGGCTTATGTACAATCCGCTGCTGCCGCGTTTTATTAAATGAAGACGGTAATCTAGCCCATCCAGCCATTAGCTGGATGGATGCTCGATTATCAAAACCGTATGAGCACGAAGACGATCGCGTGCAGTATGTAACGACTACTTCTGGTTACTTAGGACTTCGGTTAACGGGAGAATACAACGACACAGCTGGAAATTGTGAAGTGTTTTGGCCAGTTGATCGCGAAACGTTGGATTGGTCAAACGATGATGATGTGATTCAGGAAAACGGTCTGCGGAGAGAGATGTTATTTAACCTTGTGAAGCCTGGTGAAAAGCTTGGTTCGATTCGTGGTGAGCTTGCGGAGGAGTTTGGTTTCAGTGAAGGCATTCCAGTTGTCGCAACGTCAAATGATAAAGCGGTGGAAGTGCTCGGCTCAGGGATTCAAAACGAAAGTTCAATCATGATTTCACTCGGAACCTTTATATCTTCGATGTTATTGAGAGATAACTATTACGAAGATGCGAAAAACTTTTTTCCTACGTTTGCATCGATTCCATTCAAATATGTTTATGAATCAAATGGGATTCGGCGGGGATTGTGGACGGTTAGCTGGTTTAAGAAACTAATTGGCGAAGAGCTTGTAACGGAAGCATCTAGATTAGGAGTTTCAGAGGAAGAGTTTCTGAATCGTAAGGCGGAAGAAGTTCCCGTTGGTAGTGATGGCTTGATCACGATTTTGGATTGGTTAGCATCACCGGATAAACCATATCGAAAAGGAATAATGATTGGCTTTGATCAGCGCCATTCAAGATACCATATTTATCGCTCGATACTAGAAGCGATTGCCTTCAATATTAAAAACAACATTGATGAAATGTTAGAAGAAGTTGATGTGCAATTGAATGAGGTTGTCGTTATTGGCGGCGGTTCGAAGAGCGATGTGATCATGCAAATCATAGCCGATTTGTTTGGCTTACCGGTGCATCGACGGAAGGGGAGCAGTAGTGCTTGTTTAGGAGCGGCGATAAGTGCTTCTAAATACTTAGGTGTCTACGATGATTTTTCTGAAGCGATTGAGCAAATGGTGAAAACAGAAAAAACGTTCAAACCGATCTCTGATCATCATGATTTTTATAACAAGGTGAATGAAACTGTTGTGAAAAATGTTAGAAAGCATACGGATGAAATATTGAAGCTTTCTTATCCGATTTTTAAGTAAGCATTCTTTGGGAATCATGTTATGGTAGACCTATTGATCATTGTGACATGATCAGTTCAAGAGAAGAGCAATCGTTATTTTCGAATAGGAAATGGCGGTTGCTTGTTTTCGCTGCGCGAGTCAAGGAGCAATGTGAAAGGAATGGAAGAGTTATGATTAAATTAGATACGAATCATCTAACAAAATTAGAAGAACAGGTACACAGCAAGTTAGCGGATGTTGTCGCCACAGATGATAAGTTAAAAATTATCGATGCCGCCGAGCTCTGTGACGTCTCTCCGTCAAAAGTATCGAAGCTCGTTCGGAAATTAGGCTTTGATAACTTTAAGCAGTATAAGCTCTATTTTAGCGGCCAGCAGATTCATATGGAAAAGAAAACGAAATCAAGTGAAATCGAGCGCTTAAGGCAGTTTCTAGAAAACTTTGATCCTGCCCTCGTTGATGATTTTGTTTCGGTTTTCCAAAAGTATAAGAAGATTATTATCTACGGTTTGGGTCCGTCTTTTATTAGTGCAGAGTATTTTGGGTATAAGCTAACTATTTCCTCCGATAAAAATGTAACGGTGGCACAAAGCGAGGACTTTGCGAGTCGCCTGGCTGATGAAGATACGCTCCTGATCGTTCTATCTGTGACAGGGAAATTTTCTTCTTTTGAAAATTTGTTTACTGAAACCAAAAAGAATGGTGCAACGATCATGCTGGTATTAGAGGAGTATGTGAACACGTTAAACTCGATGGCCGATTATATTTTTTATTTATCGAAGTTTAATCAGGATAGCAGTTTGCTTCCGTTTGAAAAAACGAGAACGGTGTTTTTTATTTTTATTGAAGAAGTGATTGCGAGGATTAGTGGGGGAGGTTCGCGGTGACTTGTTATTGAATCTTTTTATGATCTCAAAAAATACAATCATTAAGAGGAAGCAGTTCACTTAATCAAACGTTTGTTTAAGTGAACCGCTTCCTTTTCTTATGTAAGGAGAGACGCTATTAATTGAAGGACGTCATCAATTTCTTTATTGATGGAAAGACATCATTTGTGAGAAAGGATGGCTTCTTCTAAAATTTTCATTGACTTTAATCCTATTATTGTAATCGCTATCATTGAGTGTGAAAAAAATTCTCTGAAAGGTTAAAGAGCGTTTTCGTAGAATGAATGAAATCCAATTGTTAAGGTAAATGCTTAAATTCATGGAAAACTTATGTGCTTTATTTATGCCAACGACTTTCACTATACATTTCAGCCTTTTCAAAATAAGATTTCACAGAATGGTAGCCAATACTATAAAACCCTTTCTCCGGTTCCCATATACGATAAGCGTTTAAACTATTATCGTATTCGTCCGTTCGATTTTCTGGAACAGGATATGTATTATCATATTCCAAATTCTTAAACTCTTGAATAGGAAGGTAGTAACGGGCCGAATCAATGGTTCCTTTTTCTACTAGTTCCTTTAATGCTAAACCTGAAGCGGAGTGATCGCGGTGAGGATCCTCATAGGATAAGGTATGGTGGCTTGCTGATGGGTAGCGCTTATTCATTTCTTTCATAACCCTGATCACATCTTCTTTTTTTACTTCACCATCAGGAAGATCATAAACATATACATTCTTACTTTCAACTTCTAATTCTTTAACCGATTTTCTGAACTCTTTTACTCGTGAGTCGCCAAATTCTTCTGCTGTAAGAGGAGGGTGTTTCATCTCGGATAACAAGGTATTAATCGTTTTCAATGATTGACTGGCTTCACCATGTGATAGCAAGACAACAGCTACTTTGTTTCCTTTATCAAGTTGTCCAAGGATCGATGGGCCAAGACTTAAGACTTCATCGTCGGCGTGAGGGGCATAAAACACAGAAGTTTCTGGCTCTGCTTCCATGACACTGCACCCACTAAGCGGACTAATAGTGATACATAATAATAGTAAAGACAGGAAAATAACTCTCATCTGAACCCCCGAACTGGAAAATTGTCACTTTTCAATTCTATCAAAGTTTTTTGGGCTAGTGTATACTTTCATAGTAGGAGAAATAAGAATGTGTGTGAAAGGAATCTGGTATGCCTAAAGCTCAGCAAATGAAAAAGAAAAGAGTCTATTCCCTTGATATGTTGAGAGGGATTATTGTTGTTTTATCCGTTTTTTTAAGTACAATCCCAGCAGGTAGTATTGAGTATGAAAGTCTTCGTCATGCTGAATGGTATGGGGTGACGATTATTGATGTGATTCTTCCTACTTTTATCACGATTTTTGGTGCAAGTATGGCCATTGCATATCAGCGGGGAGTGAAGTGGGAGAAGATCCTAAAGCGAACAGTTCGTCTCATTGTATATGGCATTATTTTTACAATGGTTGTCACGTGGAGCCTTGATTTTGCTACATTAAGATGGACTGGTGTTTTACAGATGTTTGCGTTTTTGGGGATCGTAACAGTTACCATTACATATTTTGTGAAGTCTCCACTTAAATTCATGTTGATTGCTTTGTTGGTTTCATCGATTTATGGTGGCGGTCTTCTTACAATAGGACAATCGTGTGAAGATCAGTTACCGCAGCCAGACTGTAATCCATCTGGTATTATTGATAGCGCCTTGTTTGGAGAAAATCATATGTATCATCAAGGTGAGCGGGGGTATGATCCTGAAGGGTTAGTAACGAGTTTTTCAGCGTTATCGAATGTTCTATTTGGTTTCGCCATTGGAAAATTAATCATTTCAAGAAAAGAAACCGGAGTGTGGAAAGAACTGTTAGCAATTGGGTTGCTCGTCATCGCCTTATCTTTAGTTTGGCATCAATTTCTTCCATACAATAAGAGGTTATGGACGCCGGCTTTTGCGATGCTTGCTGCTGGTCTAACTTCTACCATGTTATCAATCTTATATCTTATTTTTGATAAAGGAAAAGTAGATGCCAAAGAGACGTTTATGAAGCCAATTGTTTGGTATTTAGAAGCCTTTGGAAGAAATAGCTTTTTGATTTATTTTGGTAAATTTATGCTGGCGTCTTTCTTGGTTCATCTTACGTTGAAAATTGACGGAGTGAATGAACCGTTGGCGAGTATTCTTTATGAAGGTGTCGCGTCTTTCGTTCCGCATCCTCAATTAGCCTATGCTTTGCTTAATTTGCTATTTTGGACGGTTATTGCTTTTATTTGTCATAGAAAAAGATGGTATTTGAAAGTGTAAAAAAAGCATGAGTAGGAGATGCAAAATGAATCGCTTATATGAGAGTTCGAATCATTTTTATTTTGGTTCAAACTCTTTTTTTTAGACGCTTGAAAATGACATAGGTAGACATAATGTTCAACTTTTCCTTCGTAATATTTCTTAATCTTCGACAGAACCTCTCATGGTTTCTGGTTCCTAGTACCTATATAATAGAGAGGTGATATGACACAATTTGGGAAAAATGGGGGATGTATGCATGAGGAAAGCGATTGTTTATTTGTTAGTTGCTTTATTACTTAGTGGACTTTCGGTACCTATCAAAGGTTATGCAGCAAATGATGGTCATGAAAGATTGGAAAATGAAATTAAAAAGGTGGAGCAGGAGAAAGGAACTGCTTTTACTAGAGAAGAACTTGACAAGATTCAATCCCAGGTAAAAGACAAGTTTGGTACTGATCCTAATAAAGTGAAAACACTAACGGATTATTGGGAGAATGAACCAAATGATACCTTGGATCGAGCGAACTTATTAAATCTTGATGATACGGTGTATGGCACGTTTGACTGGCAAGATGTTGATGTCTATCAAATCGAAGTGAAAAATCCGATGGAATTGGTTGTTTCTGGTGCGGCGCAGCCAGGGATTGACCTCGGTTTTCTTCTTGCAGATGGATATGGGGACTGGATCACTCCAGATGTGAATGAAGTATACGACGGTGTTCAGGGGCAGCTTTATGTGATACCAGAAGGGACTTATTACATCGGAGCTCTTGATTTAAATGGCGGCGGTTCGGATAGCATGTATGCATTATCTGCTATGAATATGGAATATATTCAACGTATTTCAGGTGATGATCGTTATGAAACGGCGATCGAAATTGCTAGAGCGGGTTGGCCTGAGGGAGCAGATAACGTTGTTCTTGCGACCGGCGCTACATTTCCAGATGCTTTAGCAGGAGCCCCTCTCGCTTTCCAAATGGATGCACCGATTCTACTAACACCGAAAGCAAAGCTAGATAAGCGAGTAAAGAACTTAATGAAAGAGTTCGGCGTTAAGAAGGTTACGATTCTTGGTGGATCGAATGCGATATCGTCATCAGTAGAAAATGAGCTAAAAAAGGATATGAAGTTAACTGTAAATCGAATTCAGGGAGAGAACCGCTATGAAACGGCAGCTGCGATTGCAGAGACACTTCTACCAAATCGAACAGCTGTCATAGCGTATGGTGGGAACTTCCCGGATGCTTTATCTATGGCACCTTACGCAGCCATGTACGGTCACCCGATTTTTCTAACGGATAAAAATGAGCTATCAGAAGCAACAAAGAAGGCTATGTCGAATTATACAAAAACGTATGTGATTGGTGGTCCAAATGCGGTCAGTGAGAATGTTGTCAAACAACTTCCTTCCCCAACCAGAATAAAAGGAAATGATCGTTATGAAACATCGATTGCTGTAACGAAGAAGCTGAAGCTACCAACTTACGGCGTCTTTGTAGCGACGGGTGAAGGCTTTGCTGATGCTTTGACTGGCTCTGTACTAGCAGCTAAATTTGGTGCACCTACGATTCTAACAAAGAAAAATCAGCTACCAGACTCTACTTATAAGTTCTTTAAAGAAGAGCAAACGACTGATTATATTATTTTAGGTGGTACGGGTGCCGTGGGGACTGGAGTGGAGGATGATATTCTTTCGGTAGATTGATTGGTGCCTGTCACCACCCGGTATTTGTAAGTATTTGTCGAGATTAGTTTTGTTTTTATTTAGAGATGATTCCGATATTGAGCCGGAATCATCTTTTTATTGTATTTGAAGAGGCTTAGTACATAATAACCATTTATTTTAAAATCGGAAATGAAATGAAAAAAATGAAAATATTGTGTTATGGTAAAAGAAGAAAGCGCTTTAACTAAGCCGTCTCTTTTTTAGTCTTTTGTGCAAACGGTTTCACTACTTAGCTAGTAGACGATTTTTTAATCCAGAGGAGGAGATTTTTGTTGAATGCAAGTCGATTAATGAAATTGTTCACTGTTGTGTTAATGGTCTTAGGTATATTTGCTACGCCGCAGTACTCGAAAGCAGAGACATCTGTATCAGATGAGACAGCCATACCTGAAGATCATATTCGTGTGCATTACCAGCGAGCCGATGATAACTATGAAGGATGGGGACTGCATTTATGGAATGCGGATGATGACAATCCAGCTATTGATTATACCGTAGATTGGGGAGACCCTGTTGCTTTTGTACAGGAAACAAGCTATGGCATGTACGTTGATGTTCCTGTTAGTGAGATTACCAACGGGTTGAATTTTATCGTACATAAAGGTGATCAAAAAGATACATCTGATGATCGCACTTTCCCCACTTCTGGTGAGAGAGAATTTTGGTTAGTTCAAGGACAGGAAGAAGTTTATTTAGAAGAACCTGAATTGAGCACTCAAATTTCAAGCGCGACGATTACACAGAAAAACGAGATTACTGGATTGCTAAATCGAAAGCCTGAGAGTCTTTCGGTTGACGATTTGAAAGTATTGGACGGAAATGGAGAAAGTGTTGAAATTGAAAAGCTTGAAAGTGAGGGGCAGAAGTTTGTTCTCACTATGGGTCGCGAACTAGATCTAACAAAAGCTTACAAAGTCGTTTACAACGAAAAAGAACGGCAGGCTCTAGTTGATTGGCAACTGGTAGATGACGAGTTTGTCTATGATGGAAATGATCTTGGCGTGACGCTTCATGATAACGGTGAGGCAACGATGAAATTCTGGTCACCACCAGCAAGTTCTGTTTCTGTGCTTCTTTATGACAAAGACGATCAGTCGAAGTTAATAAAACAAGATATCGCGATGACGAAGGGCGAGAAAGGTGTTTGGGAGGTTAAGCTTGATCAGTCGAACACTGGTGTCGACGATTTAACAGGCTACTATTATCAGTTCGAGATCGATGTTTATGGTGAGACAACGATTGGGCTTGACCCTTATGCGAAATCAATGGCTGCTTCCACAGACGATGATGAAGATACCGTTGGAAAAGCGGCCATTGTGAATCCTGCAACGATTGGTCCAAAGCTTGATTTTGCTTCGATTCCAGGATTCGAGAAGCGGGAAGATGCGATTATTTGGGAAGCACACGTGAGAGATTTTACATCAGACCCAGATCTTGAATCTGAACTTGATGCCCAGTTTGGGACATTTAACTCTTTTGCTGAAAAGCTGGATTACTTGAAAGATCTTGGTGTCACACACGTTCAGCTGCTTCCAGTGATGAAATACTACTTTGGAGATGAGCTTGCAAACGACGAGAGAGAACTTGAGTACTCTTCTGAAGGAAACAACTATAACTGGGGTTATGACCCGCATAGTTATTTCTCTCCATCAGGCATGTATTCCGAGCGTCCAGAGGATCCAGAAGCGCGCATCGCTGAGTTAAAAGCGCTTATCGATGAAATTCATAAGCGTGATATGGGTGTGGTGCTTGATGTTGTTTATAACCACACGGCGCTCGTTAGCATTTTTGAAGATTTGATGCCTGGCTATTATCATTTCATGGATGAAGAAGGCAATCCGAAAACCGGCTATGGCGGAGGGAAACTTGGCACAACGCATGAAATGACGAGAAAAATGATGATCAATTCGATCACGTACTGGGTAGATGAATTTAAAGTGGATGGGTTTCGCTTTGATTTGATGGGCGACCTTGATGCTGAAAGTGTTCAAATCGCTTATGATGAAGCGAAAAAGCTGAATCCGAATTTAATTATGCTTGGCGAAGGATGGAGAACGTTCGTTGGGGATGGAAACGATGAAGATGAAGTGATGCCAGCTGATCAGGATTGGATGGACCATACGGATAGCGCGAGCGTCTTTTCAGATGAAATTCGTAACGAGTTAAAATCAGGTTTCGGAAGTGAAGGCGAACCCCGTTTCTTAACCGATGGTGCCCGCGATATCGAGACAATTTTTAATAACATTAAAGGACAGCCGGGGAATTTTGTAGCTGATGATCCTGGTGACGTGGTCCAATATATTGCAGCGCACGATAACTTAACGCTTCATGATGTTATTGCGCAGTCGATTAAGAAAGACCCGGCTGATCATGAGGAAGAAATTCAGGAGCGGATCCGTCTTGGGAATGCGATGATTATGACGAGTCAGGGTGTATCTTTCCTACATGCCGGGCAGGAATACGGTCGAACAAAGCAGTGGAAAGGCGAAGGGAAGCCAGAAGCAAAAGAAACGTATATGGTAGATGAGAACGGTGAGCCGTTCGAGCACCCATATTTTATTCACGATTCTTATGATTCCACTGACGCCATTAATATGTTTGACTGGAGTGCGGTAACGGAAGAAGGCATTCAGAAGGAAACAATGACTTATACGAGTGGGTTAATCGACTTAAGAAAATCAACAGACGCTTTTCGACTTGGTACAAAAGAGTTAGTCGATGCAAATGTTCAACTAGTCGATGCGCCTGAAATGAAAGAGACCGACTTAACAATTGGGTATAAAAACGTTTCAACAGATAAAACCGGCACGTACTACGTGTTTGTGAATGCTGATGATGAGCAGAGAACATTAACGCTTGATGAAGATTTAACGAACGGTAAAGTGCTTGTTGATGATGATGAAGCCGGTGTGAAGAAGGTTTCTGAGCCTTCTGGATATGAGCTAACAAACAATAGCATTCACCTTGATCCATTAACGACTGTGATTGTAAAAGTCGATAGCGAAAAGGTAGTTGATAAGCGCCTTTCTGGTGATAATCGGTATGAAACAGCCATCGAGATTTCAAAAGAAGGCTGGGAGCAGGCAGATACAGTGGTCATCACACGCGGCGATGGTTTTGCTGATGCGCTTGCCGGTGCACCGCTTGCCTACAAATATGACGCTCCTATTCTACTGACAGAAAGTCATTCCATGGATCGAGATATTCAAAAAGAGATTAAGAGACTTGGTGCCTCCAAAGCCATTGTTCTCGGTGGTAACAGCGCTGTTTCAAATTATGTGAACTATCAGTTGAAAGGGCTAGGACTAAAGGTAGAGCGTATCAGTGGGGATGACCGTTTTGAAACGGCTGCGAATATCGCGGCTCGTCTGGATGGAGATCCCAAGAAAGCCATTGTAGCCAACGGACTTAGTTTTCCTGACGCACTTGCCATTGCCCCTTATGCAGCGAAAAATGGCTATCCTATTCTTTTAACAGAAAAAGATGAGTTACCGAAAGATACAAAACACGTTCTAGAAGGCTTTGATGAAAGTATCGTTGTGGGAGGCGAGGCAGTTGTGACAGAAGAAGTATTGGATCAACTTCCTGGAGCTGACCGAATTGGTGGAGCTGACCGTTTTGAAACAGCTGCAAATATTGCTTTATTAAATCAATCAGCGAACGCCGCTTTCATTTCAACTGGAATGGACTTTGCTGATGCCCTATCAGGATCCGTTCTTGCAGCGAAACGTGATGCGGTGTCGTTGTTAGTGATGTCTGACGAAGTGCCTGCTGCTACTGAGGAAGCATATGATGAGTTAGGAATTAATCAGCTTTATGTGCTTGGTGGAGAGTCAGCGGTAAGTGAGAAAGTGAAGAAGCAGTTATTAGAGAAGTAGGATGATGGAAAAGCCCGGGGCGCGCCCCGGGCTTTTTTGATTGGTGCCTGTTGAATGGTGCCTGTCACCACCCGAAGTGTGTAACTATTTGTCGAAGTGGTCCTTGGAGTTAAAATCGCTTAGGTTTCTGGACGATTCATGAACCCCTCTTTCCCAAAATACACTAACAGTATAGCCTGCTGCATAATTGGGGGGAGATTCAATGACGGTTCATACGGTGATAAGTGGGGATAATCTTTGGCGCATATCAATGGCCTACGGTGTGCCGATTTCAACGATACAGACTTTGAACGGGCTTGTCTCTGATCGGCTTGTCCCTGGTCTAAATTTATATATTCCAGATCAGGATCTACCTGAACAATTTTATCAGCTTAAGCAGGGCGATACGTTTTGGAATCTTTCGCAACAGTATAAGACGTCGGTTCAAGCAATTGTTGAAGCTAACCCGGCGTTGAATCCGACGGCTCTCCCGGTCGGCGTGAGAATCAGGATTCCCTCTATGCAGAAGTATCAAATGGAAACGCTCGTTTTTTTTGATGCGATTGAAGGTTCACCTTATCTTGAAACGTTGAACAACCTGAGCAGATCGATTACTTATTTAGCGGTATTTACGTATTCTTTTACGCCAAAAGGAGACCTTATTCCAATCGATGATGGTGCGATTTTAAAACAAGCGAAAGCACTGGACATCAAGCCTTTGCTTGTCATCAGTAATTATGATGTTCAAACGTTCAGTCCTGAGTTAGCTGAAACTGTGCTTCAAAATAAGGAAAGAAGAGCAACGCTCGTTCAAAATCTCGTGAGAACAGTAAAGGAAAAAGGATACGCAGGCGTTAGCGTTGATTTTGAATTTGTGCCACCGGAGAGGCGGAATGATTTTACGTCATTTTTAAAAGAGCTAAAGAAGGGGCTTGGCAATCTAACACTTCAACTTAATGCGCATGCGAAAAGCAGCGATATGCCGACAAATCGACTGGTAGGCTTTCTAGATTATCGGGCGGTTGGTGAGATCGCGGACATCGTTTCAGTGATGACGATTGACTATGGCTATGCGATTGGTCCACCGGATCCAATTGCCCCCGTCTGGTGGGTGGAAGAGATGTTAATGTATGCTACGAGTCAGATAAACCATCGCAAAGTGATGATGGCGATGAGTCTTTATGGCTATGATTGGTCATTGCCTGCACAGGAGAATCCAGCTGAAATGATCCCAGTGCAAAGTGCACAAAATCGTGCGATTAACAGATGGCTACCTATTCAATACAACGAGATAGCACAGGCGCCAACTTACAGTTATAACTTGATGGGTCAGCACGTGGTTTGGTTCGAAGACATTCAAAGCATCAAGGAGAAATACAAACAAATGCAAGTCTATGATTTGCTTGGGGCAACATACTGGCGATTGCGGTTTCCGTTTCCTCAAAACTGGGCATATGTGGAGAAGAACATGCTGGTTTTGAAAGGTTAAACAAACGTTTGATTAATAACCTATATGTATGATCATACGCGAAGAATCACAAAAAGCGCTCGTGCTTTCTGTGATTCTTTTTTGTGTTATAGTTTTGAAGCTAAACCATTTTACGGTAAATCTAGTTGTTTTATCACTAAAAAGTGAACTTTTTGAACCGATCGTGGGAAGTGAGTCGTCTATCATACAGGGAAATCCAGGGGGGAGCTAGTTGGGGGAGAAGAAAAGAGAGAATGAGTTTGAGAGAAATGAATTACTCAGGGAGTTGATCGATGATTTTGCAGAGCCGATCAAGCGCCTTGCTTTTACATATGTGAAAAATTGGACGGTAGCCGATGACATTACGCAGGAAGTATTTATTTCTTGTTTTAACAACATCGATCATTTTAGGGGAGAAAGCAGCTATAAAACATGGCTGTTTAAAATTACCGTCAATCGCTGCAAAGATTATTTGAAAAGTAAGTGGTTCAGGTCGATGATTCCTTTTCACGGGGACGAAAATTTGAAGGTGGGTACTGGACTAGATGAGATACTCGTTCAAAAAAGTGAAGGAGAAGAGATTTCTCAGAAGGTCCTTTCGCTTTCGGTGAAATATCGAGAAGTAATCATTTTATTTTATTATGAGGATTTAAGTCTTCAGGAAATTGAAGAGTTAACAGGGGTTAAAACAGAGACGATCAAAACGAGATTAAGGCGTGCTAAATTGCAACTTCGTGAGCTTTATAAGGAGGTTGAGTAGATGGAGGACAAGCTGAAAAATCTTCGCAGGGATATGAATGAGACGGTTTTGAAGAAGGGCGAGGTGAGTGAAGGGGAGAAGGAGCAGATTTATTTAAAGGTAGTGCAAAAAAATAAGTCGCAACGTTATTCTACAAGATTTTTTCCTGTTTTTTCTATAACTCTCTGCATGATATTAGTATTAATTTTAAGTTCGCCATACTTATCTAACTTTTATGATTTAGGTCAGGAAGAAAATCAGGTAACAATCGGGGATATGGACGAGAAAAGTAGAGTTGATAATGTAATGTCCGTTGATAAGTCAGAAGTTGCTGATGATGAAAGAGAACATTCAACTAAAGACATAATTATTCCCCCTGAGAATGAGTTCATGAATAATATATATGGAATGACAAATCAAAAAGTTTTCGTTGAAAGTGATCCTTTTATTGAAGTACATGAAGATTATATAGAAATAACCGATGAACGTATTGAGTATATGTTAGCTATTCTTGAGAAAGCAAAAGAAAAAGACCTATATCAAAATTATGAGTTCTATTACAATACCTTGAGTGAATGGAAAAAAGGTAACTTTGAAAATTCAGTAGACGTTCATAATCAAATTAGAGAGTTCAATAGAAGGTATGGAAATAAGGCAATAAGATTACTAACCAAGGACGAAGAGAAAGAGTACATTGAAAAGCATTTTGATTAAATATATTACATACCCATTTAATTAAGGAGTTGTCCAAAACGTGCCATCTACTAAAACACTTCTCATTTCAATCATATCCATTGTCCTTTTAACTCTTGGACTTGGCTATTGGTTTATCTCAGATAGGAATACAAGTTTAATAGAAGAAAAAGGCGTAAGTGAAGCGTCTGATGAGGGCTCGGCAGAAGCGGCAGAGGGAATTGATCAGGAACGCTATATTGATGAGGGATCAAATTCAACAGCTAATGAGGATATTCCGAGTGAGCAGCATTTTATGAACACGCTTCATGGGATGACGCATCAAAAAGTTTATGCAGAAGAGAAATGGACGCTTGTTGAAATGACCGATGCGCGTATTGACGACATGCTTGCCATTCTAGATCAAGTCGAAGGTACGGAAGAGTATGAACATTACGATTTATATGAGCAAGCGTTAATGAAATGGAAAAACGGAAATTTTGAAAACGCAGTCTACGTTCATAACGAGCTCTGGAGTTTGAATAACGGATCAATCGGAAAGGCGAGTCGGTTATTGTCTGCTGATGAAGAGCAGGCATTTGTTGAGGAGCACTACTAAAGAAAGGGTTGAGCGTTAAATGATGAAATTAGAAGTTTCCGAAACAGAGAAGTTCGTTTTTTAAGATGGATTACGATTGTGGTATAACAAACAAAGTGGGGCTATCGACTTGATAGAGTGAAGGAACTCCATTACGTGAAGAAAAGTTCCTATCTATACGATCCATTGCTTCAAGAGGTTAAGAGAGTTTCTAAAACGGATCGCTAAGTTGAGGTTAAACAAACGTTTGATTAATCGTTTCGTATGTAGGCAGAGTGCCCGCTATTTCTAAGAAAATAGAAGGAAAAAGTAAACCGCCCAAGTCAGCGGTTTATTTCTTTTGTGAAGCCTTACAGCGATTATAAAATATGAGATAATAAAAGGAATGAAATCCAAATTTTGGAGGGTGTGGGCGCTGTGAGTTATGAAAAATATTATGGTAGAATTCCCCTCCCGCTATTCGTAGTAGATTTACAAGGGTCTGTTATTTACGCTAACGGAGAAGGGAAAAAGATTCTTCCAGAAGATGAGAATAAAGAAAGTTATCGTATTGATCAGATATGGATGATCGATCATTCTGCTCACCATTTTATGAAGGAACTCAACTGTTCTTCAACAGAAAATCCGGTCGAAATTGTCTTCACTTCGGTTTTGGACAAGGAAGCTCATCTTATTGAAATTTCCTATCTGGAAGAAAATCTTATGCTTTTCGTTTGTATGAAAACATTAACCTCGAATCATGAAGAAAATATGAAGCAAGAGTTGAGTGAACTACACTTAAAACATGACTTTCTAATTGCTGAAAACCCGGACGGAATTATTTTTGTTGACCCGGATGGACGCATTACGGATATTAATCAATCTCTTCAATTTATGATTGGCTATGAAAAGTGCGAAATCATCCATACATATGAACACAATATTTCATTTCAAGAATTAAAAAGAATAAAATATTATACGAATAAAGCATTGCGAGGAAAAGCACAAGTCTATGAAACAAGCATTACTCATAAAAATGGGGATCTTATTTATATCGAAGTTAAAACGATTCCAATTAAGATTCATCAGTCGTACATCGGTGCCTATAACATTTTAAAAGATATTACTGCTTACAAATTGGCACAGCAAGAAGCGTTTAAACAAGAAGAACTTCTTCGTTCTCTTATCAACTCTATGCCGGAATTTGTCGTTTTTCAAAACCATGATGGCCGGATACTAGAGATGAATCAATATGCGAAGAAACTATTTAACTTAGAAGGACAGGAGGTAGTCGGCAAAACGTTTACGGAAATTGGGAGTACAGAGTGGGATGCTATTCCCTTTTTAAAAGAGGCGTTTCCATCTGAGCTAACAAAGCACAATGCATCTAATATTCAATTCGAACATCAGCTTTTACATAATGGAGAAGAACGAACGTTTGATATTGTCAAAGCAGCCGGTCCTTTAGGCGAAGGAAAAAGAGGTTATCTGATTTCGATTGGTCGCGATAGCACACACCGGAAGAAGGTAGAAGAGGATTTAATTGAAACGAAAGAGCTTTTGGAGTCGATCTTTTCTAATAGTGCCGACGGAATTTCTGTTATTACGTTAAATGGAGAAGTGTTAAAAACGAACTTAGCATTTCAACGACTTTATGGGTATTCTGAAGAGGAAATGCCCCTAAATATGATGGAGTTTTATCCTGATGGAAATCGTGATGAAGCAAAGTCTATTTGTGATACGGTGACAAGTGGGAAAGAGATCATTGGTTATGAAGACGTTCGAAAGCATAAAGATGGCAGGTTATTGGAGGTTAGCGTAACGTACTCTCCGCTTAGAGATCAGGATGGAAATGTGCTCGCGATATCGGCGTTTACGAGATATATCGGTGATCGAAAACGTACGGAAGAATTGTTAATTCGTTCCGAAAAGCTGTCCGTTATCGGTCAACTTGCGGCCGCCGTTGCTCATGAGGTTCGTAATCCATTAACGGCAGTAAAAGGGTTTATTCAATTATACAAAGATAAAATTGATGGAGAAATTCATGAGTTGATGCTGTCTGAGATGAATCGAACCGAAAACATCATATCAGAGTTTTTATCACTTGCGAAGCCACAAGCTGTCACATATCAACAGGCAAATGTCACAACGCTTATTTGTGAGACGTTATCGATTATGGATTCGCAGGCGCGTATAAACAATGTATGTATCAAGAAAGACCTTCAAGAAGCACTTGATTTTGTGGAGTGTGAAGTGAATCAAATCAAACAGGTCTTAATCAACCTGATTAAAAATGGGATTGAGTCGATGCCAGGTGGAGGAGAACTAACGATTCAAACGAGTCAAGAAGATGAGACTTTCCGAATAGCTATCTCCGATCAGGGTGTAGGTATTTCGGAAGAACGTCTAAAGCATTTGGGTGATCCCTTCTTCTCGAATAAGGAAGCTGGAACAGGATTAGGATTAGTGGTTTGCTATAAAATCGTTCACGAGCACGGTGGACGGATTGAATTTGATAGTGAACTAGGAGTAGGGACTACTGTTAGTGTGTTGTTGCCTTTAAAGCCTTTGAAGGTGCCTGTCACCACCCGGGATTTGTAAGTATTTGTCGATAAAGGAGCTTGCTATGCTAATTCAATGCACCAAGAAATTATTGCAAGAATTAAAGGTTGATGTTGCGACGGAGGTAGATGAAGATCCGCTACATTCCTGGCATGCTAATTTGATTAAACTTGGTCGTAAGAAGGTCGTGGTTTTTACTAATGACCAAAACCGCTATGCGATTGTGCTATACGGTGTGATAGCAAAAGATCTCAAGAAGTTGGACCAACTTCTGCTTCAAGGAATTGAACGAACGTTTGAAGCGGAAGGGATTAAGCAAGAGATCATTGATCAGTTGATTCAGAACGCAGGGCAGACTTCTTATGCAAAAACAAAAAATCCGACAACTGTTGCAAGATTAAACAAAGCTTGTGAAAATGTGGAATTCGGTGAAGATATGATTGATCATGATTCGCTTTTTCAAGAGGAGTTGTGTCAGTGGGTAAGCAGTATGATGTATGGCGATGGAAAAAATAGCTACGTTCATCCAAATGAGGAATTATATAAGGATCTAGAGAAGCTTTCAGGTGGCCCGATTTTTAGTACGGAGGCCGTTGAACTAAAAGTGACGCTGGAACTTAGGGATCATTCCGTTTGGCGTAGGCTAAGGGTTCCGACGAATACAACTTTCTCCCGTTTTCATCGCATCCTACAAGCTGCATTCGGATGGATGGATAGCCACCTTTATGATTTTATGGTTTACTCGACTGAAAATGAGCAGCCGCTCGTGAACTTAGTCAGCAGTAAACATGCTTTTGAGTTTCAGGGGGAGACGCCAATGGTTTTAGAATCAGAGAAGAAGCTTTCGGATTACCTGCCTGCTCGAATCGTTTACACGTATGACTATGGTGATCACTGGGTGCATGAAATTAAGGTTGAGAAAATTATCGAAAATGTTCATTCTAATGATCCTGTTTGCCTTGATGGGGAAGGAAATGCCCCGCCTGAGGACGTTGGTGGAGAAGGCGGTTTTGAGGAGTTTCTCCATATTATTCGTGATCCCAATCATCCTGACTATGATCATATGGTGAATTGGGGTGCCTCTCAAGGGTATAAGCCGTTTAATCAGGATGAGGTTAATTTTTGGTTGAAGAAATAAATCATTATAGCAAGAAGCAACGTCCGTAGGTATTTAATTAACACACTGTTTAGAGCATCACTGGGGAATTTTTAGTGATGCTTTTTATAAATGATAAAAGCGCCCTTTAGTAGTCTAGTTGTTTCTATATTATGTTAATGCTAATAGAGAGTGAGGGGGTCATATGAAAACAAAACAAGACAGTGGGATTAAAGTTGCTGCTTTCCTGGTAGGCTGGTTCATCCTTATCTTTGGAACGATCGCCGGCATCATTGTTTGGAATACTTCTTTATCCTGGTCTAATGGTTTTGTTATGATCATGACTAGTTTTTTCTTTGGAGTCATCCTCCTTGGACTGTCTCAAATCATGATTTATCAAGAACTGCAATTAGATGAAATGGAAGAACTAAAACTTATTGTGAAAGAGCGTACTAAGAATGAGGGGACAGCTGATCTCTTCCTTTTTTGCACAGACGAAAGAGGAAGGACAATTGCCCTTCCTCAAAATCAATTAGCCAATGATAATGTCGTTTTCGTTCCGTTCAATGATGCGCGCGCCTTTCTTAGCCACAACATCACCACCGCTTGTTGTGAAGCAGTTTTGCGTGATGATCGCATCCATTGCTGCGGCAATGGTTACTGGATTTACGGGTTCAACTGGATCAGTCAGTGTGATGGAAAATGGCTTGTTGTCACGCGTATTGAATTGAAGTTCAAGTGTTTTCGCCATAATTGGTACCCTCCTTTCTTAGTAATTGTGCTGCTCTTGTTGCTTACGCCTGAAGGTCAGAAGAGTCATTTCGCTCAACTGCAAACAGGTTGTGCTGTTGAAGCGGTGCTAGCGCTAATGCGACCGCGAAGAGCGCATCGGGCGTAGCGGATGTTTTCACGTTATTGAAGTTCTTGCTACGAAAGATCGACTTGCCGTTTTCATCAACTCCTATTTCAAGAACCAGGCGAAGCTGCGTATCCATGAGAGATGCTGTTGCCATGTTGATCACCTCCTTTCACTCTATATATCGTTTGAAAAGAGCGAAAAGGGGCATGGGGGGAGAAAAAAATTAGTGGTGCCTGTCACCCCCCGTTATTTGTCGAAGGGTGGAAGGGGGGATTGTTAGTTGGTGGGTCCTTATTTAGCGCAAATGAATTAATTGTAAGGATCATGTCAGGCCTATTAATTTTTTGTAAAGAATAGCCATCACCCCTGCACAGTGAAAATCACATCCTTATAATAGAAGTATCAAACCAAACCACAACGGGATGTGAGCTCATGCAGAAAACGAATCAAGGTCAAAACGAAATCATTTTTCTAAGTGCGATTACTTGTTTGTTTTTAATACTCGTTCATGTTTTGGAAATGTTTTTCTTCGGAGAAAAACAGTCATTGAATGAAATTAGTTCTATTACATATCAACTCAGTCAATTTGGAATCGCGATGTTCGCGGTAATCGTTGGCATATTTCTATTTAGACAATCGGGGAATAGGAAGAAAGAAAAGCGGATAGGTTCTTTTGAGGTTTCTAAGATTGTTCTTTTATTCGTTCTCTGGAGCCTTTTCTATCTTGTTCTTACAAAAGTAGCCATGAACGTAGAGGTGTTTACAGGTTGGAAAGGATCTTTACTTAATATGGCGATGGGAAATTCATCTTATCACTTGTATATTATTTCAGTCGTTCTACAATTTCTTCTCTTTCTACCTGTGTTGAAACTTGTTCAAAATAGAGTTGGTTGGTCGCTTTTATTATTTATTTTTGAAATGATTCATTATTATTTACTATCTCCTTCTATAACTGCAGGCAATGAACTTGTTGCACAAGATGGATTGCTTTTGAAATGGATTTTTTTCTTTTTATTTGGAGGTATCTTAGCTAGTCACTGGGAGTATGTACAGTGCTTTCTAAAGAAATTTAATCAATTAGGATTTGTTACATTGATTGGATTAATTGGTTTCGAAGGTCTTTATTATCTGATGGAGGGCTCTATCTATCAGGGAGAATGGTCTCTTATGATAATGGTGCCAGTCATAACGATCTCCTTGCTGGGGATTTATCATTCAGTAAGAAAAGTGGTTCTGCTTGATATTTTCTTCCATTCCATTGGGGAAAATGCATTAGGAATCTACTTTGTCTACCCACTGATTATCTTCATCTATTCGAGCATTTTACCAGATGCGGTATGGCAAAAAGAATATATTGTGCTTGTCTTTTCGCTAGTACTCGGATCCTCAGTTTTCGTTAGTAAGGCAACAAGGTTATTGTTAATCAAAGTCGAAGGGATAAAAAATCCCGTTGTTAAAACGAAAATGATGAATCGGCAGGAACTTAGAATGAATTAAACGATTAATTAATGAAATAGAATGAACAAAAGAGCCCATTTAAGTTTGATGGGCTCTTTTCTATGTCATAATCACTGTTAGTAAAAGGACTTCCTAAGAGTTAGTTGATGTATGAAAATAAATAATTTTCAAAAAACATTGAAATTAAACAAAATCTTCTCTATAATGAGCATCAACGACAACATGTGTATTATCAAAACGATTCAAAATGTAATCCATTACATTTTAGGTTGAATTATTATTACCGGCCATTTATAGTTTAAAATAGGTTAAGTATTTTAACACTAGGAGACAATTAAAATGGCGAATATGACAGACGTGGCAAAGCTTGCGAATGTATCAACGGCTACCGTGTCCAGGGTGATTCAGAACCCGGAAGCTGTGAAAGAGAAGACGCGGGTAAAAGTGCTCCAGGCAATTGAAGAACTTAATTATCAGCCGAATATTTTAGCGCGTTATTTTAGAAGGACTGAAACGAAGACAATTCTTGTAGTGGTGCCCTCGATTATGAATAATGTCTTTCCACAAATGATTGCAGGTATCGATCTTATCGCAAATCAATATGGATACAAGGTTCTTCTTGGCAATACTTATCAAGATCCCGAAAAAGCATACAATTATATTGAAGAGCTAAAGCAGAAACAAGTGGACGGCATGATTTTATTAACAACAAAGCTCGATAACGATGTCATTAATGATATTGCTGATCGCTATCCAGTTGTACTAACATCAGATTTTATTGAAGGACTCAATGTTCCGACAGTAGCGATCGATAATATTAGTAGTTCTCGTGAAGGAGTGGAACATTTGCTTCAGCTTGGGCATCGCAGAGTTGGAATGATTACTGGCCCGTTAAACAGTTTGCTTAGTAGAGATCGGTTAAAAGGTTATAGGCAAGCTCTTCTTGCGAATGAAATAGCGATAGAAAGCGTGCTCATTCAGGAAGGGGATCACTCTTATGATTCAGGATATAACCAGATGAATAAGTTTTTGGCATTGGATGACCAGCCTACAGCTATTTTTGCTGCGAATGATAGCATGGCGATGGGTGCCGTTAAGGCCGTCAAAGCCCAGGGGCTTCGCGTCCCTGAAGACGTTGCGGTTGTCGGTTTTGATAACATTCAGTTCTCTGAAATCTTTGAACCAGCTCTTACGACGATTGCGCAGCCTTTAATTGAAATGGGGAAACGATCAATGGAGCTTTTATTGAAGCAGATTAAAGGTGAACCTTTAACGAAGAAGCAGCATGTCCTCGATACGAAACTTATTATTCGAGATTCTTGTGGGTATAACAAACAGGCTTAGTCTCATTGGCTTTTCTGATTTGTATAAATGTAATCGCTTACTTTTTTGTGAGGGTCCTTTCTTTTATAAATAAGGGTCTCACAAAAATATTTGCAGTAAAATGTAATCCATTACATTTTACTGTTTCCAGGAGGTGAAGAACTGGTCATCCGTTTAGGAAGCTCATTCAATTTTGAAAAGGAGAGAATAGTATGGCGAATATACCTGTTGCAGTACAAATGTACACGTTACGAGAGGAAAGTGAGAAAGATTTTGTAGGTACTTTGAAAAAGGTTGCGGAAATCGGTTATCAAGGCGTAGAGTTTGCTGGATATTATGACATGTCTGCGAAAGAGTTGAAGAAGGTTATTGATGGTCTTGGACTCACTGCGGCTTCTAGTCATATTCCTCTTGAAGTGCTGAAAAACGATTTGAGTAAGGTTATAACTTATCAAAAAGAAATCGGAAGCAGCAAAATCGTTTGTCCGTTTCTTGCACCTGAACTGCGAACGGAGGAAGGATATTCAGAACTCATCCGAACCTTGAATGACATTGGAAAAGAATGCTCCAAGGAAGGACTCACGTTATGCTACCACAATCATGATTTTGAATTAGAGCGTCTTTCTAGCGGTAAAACAGCACTTGAAACGATTTTCGATGAAACGAATCCGGAGTGGGTAAAAGCGGAGTTTGATATTTATTGGCTAACACGTGCTGGCGAAAATCCGGTCGATTGGATGAAGCGATATCACGATCGAACACCTCTGGTTCATTTAAAAGATATGACGACGGATGGTGAGCAATTCTTCGCTGAACTTGGAACAGGTGGGGTTGATCTTAACGCTGTTCTTCAGCAAGGAGATCAGTCGAATGTTGACTGGTGGGTTGTTGAACAGGACAAATGTAAGCGTTCTCCTTTTGAGAGCATTGAAATGAGTATGAACTATTTTCTTAGCAAGCATTCTTAATTCGTTTCTTTATAATCATGACTACAAAATTAGGGGGTAAAGCATGAAGAAAGTCACGGCTTTATTATCGGTTATGGTGTTGTTGCTGTTAGCGGCATGTGGGGGAAATCAAGGTGCTTCCGGGAGTTCGGATAATGGAGACGAGAAAGTGATCGAGGTTTGGCACATTGAAACAGGTGAACGAGAAAAGCTTTTCCAGGAAGTCGCGAAACAGTTTGAAGAAGACCATGATGGCGTAAAGGTGAAGTTACTTCAAACGCCTAATGATGCGTATAAGCAAAAGCTAGCTGTTTCAATGTCAGGAGGTAATCCACCGGATGTATTTCAAAGTTGGGGTGGCGGTTGGTTGAAGCATTTCGTGGATCAGGGAAATGTACAAGATATTACAGATAATGTTGATCAAGATCATTACTTAGAAATGGCGTTAAATAACGGCACTTTCGATGACAAAGTGTATGGTGTTCCGTTAGGTTTATCGCTCGATGTCATTTTTTATAACAAAGAAATCTTTGATAAATATAATCTTGAAGAACCAAAGACTTACGAGGAATTCACTCAAATCATTAAGACATTAAAAGAGAATGATGTCACACCGCTTGCTTTAACAAATAAAACGAAGTGGCCAGGAGCTTATTATTTAATGAACTTTGCCAGTCGAATTGGCGGTCCAGACTTATTTGAAAGCGCATTTAATCGAGAGGGACGCGGGTTTGATGATCCAGCTTATGTGGAAGCGGGCGAATACATTCAGGAACTCGTAAAAATGGATGCTTTTAATGAGGGCTTTAATGGTATTCCTTACGATGAAGGCCGCGGTCGTCAGCTCATGTATTCTGGTCAGGCTGCCATGATGGATATGACGATTTCCTTTTTAAATAACGTTAGAGAAGAAGCACCGCAGTTCGAAGATAAGCTTGGTTTCTTTGTATTCCCGACGATTGCTGGTGGGGAAGGAAATGATACACAGGTCGGTGGAGCTACAGGGCCGGTTTGGTCAGTTGCAAAAGAATCTAAAAATCCTGATTTAGCTGCTGAATTTATCCAGGCGCTAACAAGTAAAGAAGCAGCACAGAAATTCACGGATCGTACAGGAACATTGGCTGCCGTGAAAGATGTTGTGCCAGAGGATGAATTTGTTAAACAATTCTATGAAGTAGCGCAAAATGCCTCCCATATTCAAATGCCTTATGATCAAACGCTTCCTCCAGAGCTTGCAGAACTTCATAAAGATACGACGCAGGCACTATTCGGCTTATCGATGACTCCGGAAGAAGCTGCGAACAAAATGGAAGCAAAGGCAGAAGAGCTGCTTGAATAAGTGAAAGAGGGGCATATCCCCCCTCTTTCTTATCAACAGAAGGGAGAGCATTGTAGATGGAAACAGCTGAGGTGACAAGAAGAAGCGAGACGACGAAGGTTGTCCGTCAGGCAAAAAAGAGGAACATGAGGAAAGCAGTCACGATAAGTCTGTTCACCGCACCAGCTCTAATCGTTTATTTGGTCTATGTCGTTTATCCTATTCTATCCACCTTGAGCTATAGCTTCTACAGTTGGGATGGAACAAGTGATAAAACATTCATTGGTCTCGATAATTATGTTCAATTATTTCATGATGCGATTTTTTGGACTTCACTTACGAATAATGCGTGGGTGGTAATCACGTCTGTTTTTGTACAAATTCCGCTTGGGATGATTATGGCTTTAATGTTGTTTGCCCCGATACGTGGTATTCGGTTGTTTAGTAGCGTTTATTTTTTACCTTTTTTAATGTCGACGGTTGCCATCGGATTGCTGTGGGTGTACATGTTCGACCCGATTAACGGCATTATTAACCAGCTTATTAATTTTCTTGGGTTTGAAAACGTGGCGTGGCTTAGTGATGAAAATACAGCCTTAATTGCGATTCTTCTCGTTGTAGTCTGGCAGTTCTCGCCTTTCTATATGATTCTTTTCAAGGCTGCAATGGTTGGAATCGGAGAAGAACTCTATGAATCTGCAGAAATTGATGGAGCGAACTCCTGGCAAAAGTTCTTTCATATAACACTCCCATTACTTATGCCTACTATTGTGAGTTCTTCAATTCTCGCGATAGTTGGTTCATTAAAAGCTTTCGATATTTTCTACATTATGACGGGTGGCGGACCGAATCATGCGACTGAGCTAATGGGAACGTACATGTTTAAACAAGCCTTTATCAATTTTAATATGGGCTATGCAAGTGCTATTGCATTTATTATGTTTTTGATTGCACTTGTGGTCACGATCCTGATTCAAGTAGTCGATTATAATCGCAAGAAGAAAGGAGCTTTCTAATGGTCCAATCACTCAGAAAGATGCCTTTATATTTAATAGGTTTGCTGTTACTTGTTTTCACCGGTTATCCGTTTGTTTATATGATTTCGACTTCTTTCAAAGATCAGAGCACATTCTTTGAGAGACCGTTCGCGATTTTCACATCGATTGAATGGGGAAACTACGCAGACGTTTTTCAGATGGGCTTAACACGCTATTTTCTGAACAGTATTCTTGTGTCGGTAGCAGCGGTCGTGGCTGTGATGTTGATTGCAGCCCTAGCAAGCTATCCATTAAGCAGAATGAATTTTCGTTTCAATCGTGGACTTTTCCTCCTCTTCATCTCGGGAATGATGCTTCCAATTCATGCAACGCTAATTCCGATCTTTAAGCTATCTCAAAATATGGGGTTGTATGATTCATTATTAGCGCTACTGGGTCCATACATCGCTTTTAGTCTGCCGATTTCTATTTTTATTTTAACGCAGTTTATGCAGGAAATTCCGAAGTCATTAGAAGAAGCTGCGAAGATTGATGGATGCTCTCATTTCGGTATCTTCTGGCGCATTATTCTTCCGATGTTAACCCCTGCCCTCATGACTGTTTTTATTTATAACTTTATTCATCTTTGGAATGAGTTTATCTTTGCTCTTGTTCTCGTTTCGAGCCCGGAAAATATGACACTTCCACTAGGATTGCAGGATTTCTATGGGGAATTCTCAGTTAATGTGCCTGGTTTAATGGCAGCATTAACACTTGCTAGTCTACCAATGCTTGTCGTTTATCTGTTCTCACAAGAAAAAGTTGTTAAGGGACTAACGGGCGGAGCTGTTAAAGGATAAGGAATTTGATAAGGAGTGAGAGAGAATGGAACAGATTCGAATCGGTGTCATTGGTTGTGGCAACATTAGCGATATTTACCTAACGAATCTTCAGAAGTTAGAGAGTTTAGCGGTAGTCGCTGTGTCCGATTTAAATCATGATAAAGCGATTGAAAAAGCAGAAAAATATGAGATTCCTCATGTTTTAAGCGTAGATGAACTTTTGGAAAGTGAAGCGATTGATCTCGTCCTGAATTTAACTATACCGGCGGCACATGCGGAAGTAAGTCTACGTGCTTTAGAAGCAGGAAAGCATGTATATTCAGAAAAACCGCTCGCCATAACGCTTGCGGATGGAGAGAAGGTGTTAGCTAAGGCGAAGGAAAAGGATCTTTTAGTAGGTGTCGCTCCTGATACATTTCTTGGTGGTGGACTACAGACATGTAGGGAGTTGATCAAGGACGGCGCGATTGGTGAGCCTGTTGCTGCTACGGCCTTCATGATGGGACATGGTCCCGAAAGCTGGCATCCCGATCCGGAATTTTTCTATCGAGCGGGTGCAGGGCCAATGTTTGATATGGGGCCTTATTATTTAACGGCGCTCATCCATTTGATTGGTCCAATTCGTCGCTTAACCGGATCAGCGCGAATAACGTCATCAGAACGCACGATTACTAGTGAGCCTAAGTATGGACAGAAAATAAACGTTGAAACTCCGACGCATGTTACAGGGATCCTTGATTTTAAAAATGGGGCAATTGGAACTATGATTACTAGCTTTGATGTTTGGGGATCGAAAACTCCTTTTCTAGAAATTTATGGAACTAGTGGATCGTTGAGTGTACCAGATCCGAATACGTTCGGTGGACCGGTACTCTTGCGGAAACCTGGCGAGACGGAATGGACGGAAGTCGCATTCACTCACGGATCTCTTGAAAATAGCCGAGGTATTGGTGTGATAGATATGGTGGACGCTTTATGCTCTGGGCGTGAACCGAGGGCAAGTGGAGAGCTTGCGTATCATGTTCTTGAAGTGATGCATGGTATTCATGATTCTTCAGTGAAGGGCGAGCATTATAAGATGAGAAGTACATGCAAACAACCTGAAGCGCTACCAAGTGAAATTTTATCTTAAGAAAGATTATGGAGGGAATGAGAATATGGAAAAATTGAAAGTAGCGGTTATCGGATGTGGCAGCATTGCCAGACGTCGTCATTTGCCGGAATACCATGCGGAGAAGAATGTAGAAATTGTGGCGGTCTGTGATGTGGTGAAGGAACGAGCAGAGGAAATGGTGAGTTTATATGGGGGTAAAGATTACACGGATTATTTGGACTTACTTGATGTTGCTGAGATTGATGCGGTGAGCGTATGCTTACCAAATGCTCTACATGCCCCTGTGTCTATCGCGGCATTGAATGCGGGCAAGCATGTCCTCTGCGAGAAGCCAATGGCAACTTCACGTGAGGAGGCAGAAGCCATGAATCAGGCGGCTGTTGTAAACGGTAAAAAGTTGATGATCGCTCACAATCAGCGATTCGTTGCTTCACATGTAAAAGCGAAGGGATTAATTGAAAGTGGAGAGGTTGGTAAAATCTATAGCTTCCGGACTACGTTTGGTCACCCTGGTCCTGAGCAGTGGAGCATTGATGGAGTAGGAAGCTGGTTCTTTGATAAAGAGAGGGCGTTCATAGGTGCAATGGGAGATCTTGGTGTACATAAGTCTGACCTTATGCGCTACTTGCTTGGGGAGATCGTTGAAGTTGGCGCGTTTGTAGAAACAAATGCGAAGGAAAATACGGACGTTGATGATAATGCGGTTTGTATCCTTAAAACGGAGAAGGGTGTAATTGGGACTTTGACTGCGAGTTGGTCTTATGTTTCAGGAGGAGATAATGCAACGGTAATCTATGGGGAAAATGCGGTGCTTCGCCTGGAGGATGATCCGAAACATTCGCTGGTGGTGCAGTATAAGAACGGCGATGTTTTAAAGTATGAACTTCAGAAAATCCAAACAAATGAAGCAGGTGGACAGCAAACCACGCACGTAATCGAGAATTTCGTAGAATGCATCGTACAAGACACCGTTCCAGCCGTGAGTGGAGAAGAAGGGATGAAGTCGTTACAGGTAATATTATCTGCCTTGGAAGCGAACGAAACGAAGCGAGTGGTTAAGGTGGGGATTGAACGAGCCATCATGTAGCTTGGTGGAGTGGTTGGACCGGTTTGGGCCGGTCAGGTTGACCGGTGGTTCGAGAGTGCCTTTCACCACCCGATATTTGGAACTATTTGTCGAATGCTTTTTTCTGTAATTTTTCGGGCGCGGTTCATTTCAAAAGAGGGATTTGCAAACTGGTAGCGAACTTTGTAGAGTCATACCATATCAAAATTCATATTAAAGGAGAGGGTTACCCGTGTCGTTTATTGAAGTGAACGAAACACCGCTCTATTATGAAGATTATGGTCCAAAGGATGCACCGGTTTTGGTTTTTAGTCATTCGCTGTTTTTTAATTCGGATATGTTTCAACATCAGGTGGAACACTTTTCAAAGGATTATAGAGTGATTTGCTACGACCACCGTGGCCAGGGGAATAGCGGTCGGTCTTCTTTAGAAAACCTTGATATGGATACGCTTACAAATGATGCGGCCGCGTTGATTGAAGGTCTTGGTATTCAGAAGTGTCATTTTATCGGGAATTCGATGGGAGGATTTATTGCGCTTAGACTGGCGGCTAGAAGGCCAGATCTCCTTCTTTCGTGTGTCGTTCTAGGAAGTTCAGCGGAAGCAGAGTATAAGAAAGAAGAATTCCAGCCGCTCGTTACTCAGCTTCAGAAGAACGGAGCGGAAGAAGTGGTCGATACCCTGATGTATATTATGTTTGGTGATGCCTCGCTTGCGTCGTTGTCGTTAGAAAGGGAACGAAACTATTGGCGCAATTATATGAAGAAGCTAGAACCATCGATTGGCGACGCTGCTCATCAGGTAATACATCGAAAGAGTGTTCTTGAAGAGTTAGAAGACGTCAAGATACCAGTTCTAGCGATTGCAGGAGAACAGGATCACGCTTATTCGATTCAGCTATCTGAGAACATTGCGAAGAAAGTCGAGAATGGCCGTTGTGAAGTAGTTGGGAAAGCGGGTCACTCTGTAGCACTTGAGAAGCATGAAGAAGTGAACAAACGTCTGGAAAGGCATTTTGTGAGGATGAAATCCAAGCTGGAACGAAAGGCTAGAAGCTAATAATTAATAGTAAGTAGAATATTTTAAGCCTTCTACCTTTGGGATAGGAGGCTTTTTTTGTTGAATGAAGATGGCGTGATTGGCGATTTGATTTCGATCAAAGTTATTCAACTACACCCACTCTTTGAAATAGAAGCTATAAGTATGGGTCATTTGTGTACACGCCAATTTTTCAAGTGCATCACTAGAAAAAGAAGAAGAGGAATCCCAATTTGAAAGGGAGGATGGACATAATATGGAACGACATTTAATCCGATTTGGATATGTTCTAGATAGTTTCTTCCAATTAGGGTGGAGGCAATAAGAGCGACACACGTGATGATACCCGTTAGCACCTTCCACTTTTTGATTGAAAAAGCTGTGGAAAGGCTGATGGCTGATGCAAATAAGAAAATAATGATTTTTATAAATCCGCCTATCATTAGAATCAGGATGGCGATGGGATCAAGACGTTGAATAATGTCCTGGATATTAACTTTCCCAATCGTGTCTAACAGAGGGAAAGTGGAGCTTGCTGCTTGATAGACGCCCAATACGCCGATTTGAAAGATAACGGTAATCGTAAGAATAATTCCGCTTAGGAGGATGGCGTACATACCTGTTTTTTGACCATCTCTCTTTTCGTTTAAAAAGGGTAAAAACATCGTAAAAACAACCATTTCACCAAATGGAAAAGTGAGAACTAAGGGAAAAGCGGTTTGAAGTACAGGGCGCCATCCATTTTCAAGAACAGGTTGTAAATTTTCAATATGAAAGAGATTTGACAATAGGATTAATCCAATAAAGATGACGCCTAAAAACATTACAATGACGAAGAAAATTTCTGCTGATCGCCCGATCACTTCAATACCTAGCGAGGCTCCATAAAGAATAACTACGCTAATCAGAAGGTTAATCACAAGTAAGGGAGTTTCGTTCAATGTTGAAGTGACAATTAATTCTCCAAAGTCTCTTAGTACCCTAGCTCCGATATAAATGAAGTAAAGGCTATAAAGAATCGCGATGATTTTCCCAGGCCATTTCCCTAGAATCTTTTGTGCATACTGTGATAAGGGGATATCTGGATAACGTTTAAATAGAGAAGCATATACAAAAAATAAGATCAACCCTCCACACATTCCTAATAAAATGGTGATCCAGGCATCTTGTTGCGCCTCCATTCCCAGACCTACAACAACCGAACTACCGAGTTCAAATAACACCATTATTGAAAACAATTGTTTGGATGATAGTTTTACGGTCCCCATGATGAATCTCCTTCCTTACGCTTTATGTGCTTTTTTCTAATCTTGGCGATAAGGATTAAAAAGAATGGAAGTATAATACAAATTGTAAAGCTATAAGGAATCCAAGAGGTTGATGCAAATTCATTCGCATATGTATCATTGGGAAAAACAATTAATGACAGAATGAGTAGAATGATGCCGAGTGGAAAGGTAAGGATGCGGTAATCTTTCACACCAAGTACCTGTGCAAATCCGATCGTTGAGGCGTAGAAAAGGACAACTAGTTTAAAGAAAATCGTGAGCATCCAGATAATCGCAACGATCACTTCAATTCGTTGTATAAAGTTGCCGAAACTGATCTTTTTACCAAGAATGTAACTTGGATGCGATTGAATAATGGTTCCGTTCACCCCAAGAACGAGCAGGCAGGCGAATGTGATTGTAATTAAGATAAGTCCACCAAAGAGTGTTCCAATAAAAAGACTTCTGCCAGTTTTTTTTGAATAGACCGTAGGATAAATCATTAAGAAGACAATGAGCTGTATATAAGGGATGCTCATTGACAGGGTGGCTCCCTTCCAAATGGGCTTTAAACCATCTTCCATTACCGGTAATAAATTTGTGAATTTGGCATCCCTTAAAGCGAAAAGCATCCACAAAAAAAATAGTCCGATGACCCAGGGGAAGAAAATTTCTCCACATCGAACGATTGTTTCAAGACCAAGTCGCGTTGCGAAAATAACGAGACTGATGAAAAGAATGCTAATAACTTCGATGGGAGAATCCACTAAGATATGAGTCGTTAGGAAGTTTACTAAATCCCAGACTACAGTAGAAGCAAGGAGAAAAAAGAAGGTAATAAAGACGAAAGCCAGAGTTTTCCCTAATCCTTTTCCTAAAATGGCTTCACAATTTTCGAGTAATGTTAACGAGGTATCCTGTTTTCCAAGCGCATTAAATAACAGGATAACAAGAAGGCCTCCAGCTAGACCAACGATTCCAGCGATCCACGCATCTTGTTCTGCTGCTTCAGCTAGACCTGAGGGGATGATAAGAATGGAACTTCCGATGGTAAATAGAATCACGATAATTGTGAATTGCGTAGATGATATTTTTGGAGGCTCCACGTTTTTCACCATCCCTCTTTGATTATTGAAAAAGAAATTGTACCGGTTTAAAAAGAGCCGTAATGAAATCGAATGGTGTTGGTAGATCATATTCGAGGCTCTGAGCTATCGATAATCCGAAGGCGATCAAAAGAAGGGTTGAAAAAATCCAGGTATCCTTCTTATTATTTTTTAATAGAGGACGTTCAAACAATACGATTACTACGATGGAGATACAAATACCGATGATCGGCCACATTTTATCTCTCCTTTTCAAATAGATGAGTCTAACTTAATTTGATTCAGGATTAGGAGAAGGCTGCTTTTTCCGAACTTTGTCTTTAGGCTTTAGAAAGGTTGGTCGTGTAAACATCCGAGACATGGGCGTACGAAAAATGGCATCCTTTTGGTCTTTTAACTTAAATGGAGCCATTGGAGACATATAAGGCACACCAAATGAGCGAAGGCTACATAGGTGAAGGATAATGGCAATTAAGCCTATAATCATGCCGAAAAGTCCAAATGTTGCAGCAAGAAACATGAGCGGAAAGCGCAACATTCGTATTGAAATCGCCATGTTAATTGCAGGCATAACGAAATTACTAATGGCTGTTATGGAAACAACGATAATCATGGCGGAAGAAACGATTCCAGCTTCCACGGCTGCTTGTCCGAGTACAAGTGCTCCCACAATCGAGATCGCAGATCCAATGGCTCGAGGCATTCTTACGCCAGCCTCACGCAGAATTTCAAAGGTTAGCTCCATTAAAAGAGCTTCGATTAACGCAGGGAATGGAGTTCCTTCCCTTTGAGCAGCAAGACTAATCAGAAGCTGGGTAGGTAACATTTCTTGATGAAAAGTGGTTACTGCAATATAGGCTGATGGTGTAATTAAGGCAAGGAAAAAGGAAAGATAGCGCAGCATTCGAATAAGAAAGCTAACATCGAAGCGCTGATAGTAATCTTCACTGGATTGAAAAAATTGCACAAAGACAGCGGGGACCAAAAGGGCAAACGGTGTGCCATCAATAATAAGCGCAATTCGTCCTTCCAATATTCCGGCTGCAAGTGTATCGGGTCGTTCCGTATTAAAGATCGTAGGAAAGGGGGAGTAAGTTGTATCCTGAATCAGTTCTTCAATATACCCACTTTCGAGAATGGCATCGATGTCAATTTGACTCAAACGGTGCCGAACTTCTTCGACGATCTTATCATCAGCTACACCATTTAAATAAATGAGTGCGACATCCGTTCTTGTCTTTTTTCCAATTGGTTTTGTTTCAATCCAAAGATTCGGATCCTTAATTTTCCGACGAACCAAGGCAGTATTTGTACGAAGTGTTTCAGAAAATCCATCTTTAGGACCCCGAATAACCGTTTGTGAAGAAGGCTCGTTTATTCCGCGATCTTCCCATCCTTTGGATCCAATCGCAAACCCTTTTGTATACCCTTCTAAAATAAGAACTGTATCGCCAGAGAGAATATGTTGATAAAGTGAATCAAAGTCTTGTATTTCTTTTAACTCCCCATTAGCAAGTGCGAAATTTTCCAAAATGGTCATTGAGTCCAGATTACCCTGATAAGAGATCTCAGTATCTCTAATCGTAAGCATCAAGGGTTTAATAATAAAATCCTGAATGAAGTCTTTATCTGCCAATCCTTCTGTATAAATGATGGCGAGAGAAATGGTACCATCTGTTCCGGCGACAATCTCTCGGGTTACAATATCAGTGCTTTTTCCTAGTGTTTGTTTGATTTCTTTTATGTTTTCTTTAAGGTTAACGGACAACTTATTTGGCTGATTCGAAGAAAGTGAATCAGCTTTTCCTTTCGTGTTCGATCTCTTTTTCTTCATATCTGTTAATTTACGTACATATCTCATTGTTAAAAAACCCCTCAATTGCTCTCTTAGATCTATTTTTCAACGACTGGGTTCTTTTTATTCAAATTTAGGCAAACAATTAAATGAATGTAAAAGCACCTTTTAGAAAAAGATAATCTTTAAGCAAGCGTGCGAGGAGAAAATCTATGAAAAGAACCCTTAATAAATTCGTTAGTGGGAGTTTGATTCTTTTTCTACTTAGTGGCTGTTGGGATGCCAATGAATTAAATGAGTTAGCGATTGCTGTCGCATATGGAATTGACAAGGTTGAGGACGAGTATCTGGTTACAGCTCAGGTTGTGAATCCAGGTGAAATTGAACAGGCGGGTATTACAACACCAGTAACGGTCTATCAGGAAAATGCGGAGACATTACTTGAAGCGTTTAGAAGAATGACAACCATTGCCCCAAGAAAAATTTACGGTTCGCACTTACGAGTTCTGGTAATAGGAGAACAAGTTGCAAAAGAAGGTATTGGGGATGTCATTGATTTGTTGTCACGCGACCCTGAGATCCGGAATGATTTTTATATCGTTGTGTCGAGAAATGCGAAGGCTGGTGACACGCTTCAAGTGTTAACATCACTTGAAGATATACCGGCAAATAAATTATATGCAGCTTTAGAAACGTCTGAGAAAAACTGGGCACCGACGTTAACTGTGACGCTCGATCAACTTTCAGCGCATTTAATGGAGGCAGGAATGGAGCCGATGTTAACTGGAGTTGAAGTGAAAGGGGAAATTTCGACGGGGGAAAGTAAAGATAACGTTGCTCAAATTAAGCCTCAAACCCAATTACAATATCATGGAACAGCTGTTTTCAGGGGGGATAAACTGGTTGGGTGGTTAAATGATCCTGAAAGTAAAGGTGTTCACTATGCAATGAATCGAGTGAAAAGTACAATTGTTGTTGTTCCATGTGAGAATGGCGGAAAAACAGGGATTGAACTAATTGATACAGACGCAGAATTAAATGCGAAGGCGATCAATCATCAACCTTCCGGAACAATTAAAGTTCAAGTAGAAGGCAAAGTTTCTGAAGTAGAATGTCGGGAGCTCGATTTATCGAAAAGGGAAACAATTTCTGAACTAGAAGAGAAAACGGAAAAAGATATTGAGGGAAAGATCAAAGAGGCTTTAAAGGTAACGCAACAGGAGTATGAGTCTGATGTTTTTGGATTTGGAAAAGCGATGCACCGGTCGAGTCCGGCATATTGGAAAACAGTTGAAAAAAACTGGGATGAGCAATTTAAAAATTTGCCGGTAGATGTAACTGTGGATGTCACGATTCGAAGAACTGGAACCATTGTAAACTCCCCTATTAAAAAGATGGAGGAATAGGAATTAGAATAACTTCTCGTTCTTTGTTCCATACTAGATCAGTAATAGGGTAACTTGTCAGGAGGATGATGGGTATGTGGAAGAAGCTAACGAGCGGCTGGAGTTTAGTAGTAGCCACGGTTTTGTTACTTACTTTCTCTTCTAGAGCAAGAAGGGGCGCAAGACAAGCGATTGTGAAGGGTGCAGGGGCGACAATTGATCTAACCAATCAAGTAAAAGGGAATGCATTAAAAGCTAGGAAGAAGCGAATTAGTGAAGAGGAAAGTGATGTAAACTATCCTCCATATGTTGGTTATGAAACAAGTAAGGGGTTAAATGAAAAAGCAGGTAAAACAACAACGATTCGTAAAGTGAATCCAACTCGGTTTAAGAACGCAAAGAATGTGATGAATGATGAAAGAATGCCACATCAAATGGCAGAGATCGCAGAGGAGTTTGATTTATTTTAGTGGTAAGCGGTGCCTGTCACTGCCCGAATGGTGTAAGTATTTGTCGAATGGAATAGAGTGAAAGAACAAGAAAGGATCCTGCACACAATGAGTGCACAGGATCCTTTCTTAATGGAATTTTCCAATCAAATATAGGTAATAAATATTAAATCGTTAGTTTGTTTGCTGGATAAATAAAGTGAAAATTGTTATAATTTATAAAGTGCTGACACACGCGAAAGAAAAGAGGTTAGGATAAGTGAAAATTACACATCAACCATTTGGAGAAATAAATGAGCATACGATCACGCTTTACACATTACATAACAATAATGGGGTAGAAGTCAGTTGCATCGATTATGGTTGCATCATAACAAAAATTTTAGCACCAGATGCTAATGGGAGAGTCGAAAATATAGTACTTGGATATGATGAGTTGGAAAGCTACCTAACTGATCCCAATTATTTCGGCGCAGTTGTTGGTCGCGTCGGAGGTAGAATCGCGAACGGGAAGTTCGATCTTGGTGGTAAGTGCTACGATTTACCCAAAAACGATGGGCAAAATCATCTGCACGGTGGACCGAATGGATTTAACAACGCCATTTGGGAAGCAAAACCGTTCGATAGTGAGGATAAGATCGGGATCCAGTTCTTTTATAAAAGTTCAGATGGTGAAGGTGGCTATCCAGGAAATTTAGCTGTCACTGTAACGTATTGTTTAACAAATGAGAATGACTTCACCATTTCATATGCAGGTGTGTCAGACCAAGATACACTACTTAACCTCACAAACCATACTTATTTTAATTTGAGCGGAAATTTGAAAGAAACGATTTTAAATCACGAGCTTGTGTTACAAAGCAATCATTACCTTGAGTTGAATAAAGAGCTCCTTCCAACCGGAAAAAAGGTTGATGTGACCGATACTTCGTTTGATTTTCGAAATGGAAGAAAGATTATGGATGGGGTTTTGTCGAACGATCATCAAAATGAGCTAGTAGGCCATGGTTATGATCATCCTTTTTTGCTGGCTGATCCAAACAATGACCCAATGATCCTTAGCGACCAAAGCAGTGGGAGAAAGGTTGCTCTCGAGACAACCGAACCCTGTGTGGTTCTTTATACGGGAAACAGCATTTCAGAGGATTTTGAAGTAAGAGGCGTTCCGGCTAGAAAATATTTAGGAATGTGTCTGGAAACACAGTTACCACCAGATGCCATTAACCATCCCGATTTCCCTTCGATCGTTCTTGAGAAAGGAAAAGAGTACCATTCCTCGACAACTTATACATTTGGAGTGATGAAATAAATGATGGATTGGACATTCAGACTCGACTATTAGAGAACTCGTTCTTCGGAACATTGATGACCTGCCATGTCGAGGGAGAGGTCAGTGGTCATGGTAGTATGCAGCCTTTTGCTAAAATAACGAAAAAAGGGATACCATCTGCTAAATGGTAATCCCTTTTTTTTATATTAGTTCACTAAATCTATTTGTAAAAAATTCTCTACTGTGAAGGCAACTACGCCAAGAGCTGAAGAATGAGTGGAATGTTCAGAAAAGTCAACTCTTAGTCCTTTTTGTTGGAATTTTTGTGTGTGTTGTTTGATGTGTTTGTTCACTGGTTCTCTAAGCCATTGTTTAGCAGAAGCAAGTCTATTGCCTATAATCACTTGCTCCGGATTAAAAGTGTTGATGATGTTATTAATGCCAATGCCCAAATAAGTCCCGATTTCTTCAAATAAATGAGTAGAGCGAGGATCTTTATCCGCCAGTTTCATTAATTCTTCTAAACAAAGTTCTTTCCCTTTTTGCGGGTTTAACTTTAACTCTTCGGCTCTGTTAATCAACGTTTTCTCTGAGGCGTATAATTCCCAGCAGCCCTTATTCCCGCAGCGGCATTCGAGACCATTCACATCAATTGTCATATGACCCATCTCACCGGAAAATCCGTCATGGCCCTGGTAAAGTTCACCGTTTAAAATCAATCCAACGCCTATTCCAATTCCAGCACTCACATAGACAATATTATCAAAAGCGTGGCCCACTCCGAATTTCTTTTCGCCATATGCTCCTGCATTTGCTTCATTTTCAATAATCACCGGAATACCAAACTCATCTTCAATAATGGTTTTTAAATTAATGTTCTTCCAGCCTAGGTTTGGAGCTAATAAAATTTCGCCTTCTTTATTAACGATCCCAGGTACACCAATTCCAATTCCAACTACTCCGTATTTGCATGAAGGGGTGTTCATGGAGAGACTCTTGATCATGGATATGAGTTGAGACTCGATTTTTTCATATGTTAAATCAAAGAAATTCAGCTTTTCTTCTTTGACAATATTGCCATTTAAATCGGTTAAGATGCCTAGCATGTAGTTTACACCCAGGTCAATTCCAATCGAAAAACCGGCAAGCTCATTAAAAAGAAGCATGACAGGTCTTCTTCCACCGCTCGATTCTCCAGGGCCAGATTCATAAATTAAGTTTTCAACAAGGAGTTCACTGACTAGAGAGGAAACAGTACTTTTGTTAAGCCCGGTCGTTTTTGCTATGTCCGCTCGTGAAATGGGGGTATTGTCTTTGATAACTTGCAATACGATCGATTTATTCCCTCTTTTCACGACGTGTTGATTCCATGTGTGGTTTAGTGTCATTTTCATTTCGTTCCCCTTTTCGTTTAGCTTCGTACCATTATTCTAACATAAACTTAGTTTATCCAGTAGACAAACAGAAGTATTTTTGCTATTCTAAATTTACGGAAAGCGGTTTATTAATTTTGAGGGGGATTTTAGATGGGTTATAAGAAAGCGGTTACAATCTTTACGATGGTTTTATTCGCGGTCCTACTAGCTACAGGGTGTGCTTCTTCTAGCAGTAATGAAGAAGCCAGTGGTGATACGAAAACGATTGATTTCATGCACCTTTGGCCTGAAGGAAGTTCGAAAGATCACAACAGAATTGTAAGCGAAATCATTTCAGATTTTGAAAAAGAAAACCCGGATGTGAAAGTTAACCTTGAAGTGCTTAGTAATGAACAATACAAAGATAAGTTAAAAGTTTTGTCTACATCAGAACAGCTACCTGATGTAGGAATGACATGGCCAGCAGGGTTTTTGGAGCCTTATGTAGATGGTGAGATGTTTGCGCCGCTAGACGATATTCTCGATGATGGATTGAAAGATGAATTTGTTGCAGGTACAACTGAAGCATACGCAATTAATGGAAAGACGTACGGTCTTCCGCTTGAATTAAATATTGCGACCGTTTTCTATAACAAAGCGATTTTTGAGAAGTATGGTCTTGAGGCGCCGAAAACGTATGAAGAATTAGAGAACGTAGTAAAAACATTGAAAGAAAATAATGTGGAACCAATCGCATTAGGTAATAAAGATAGATGGACTGGTTCATTGTGGTACATGTATCTTGCAGATCGAATTGGGGGATCAGACGTACTAACGAAAGCCATTGATCGTTCCGGCACTTTTGAAGACTCGGCTTTAGTATCAGCTGCAGAAAAAGTTCAAAACCTTGTGGACATGGGAGCATTTGAGAAAGGATTTAATGGCCTGTCCGATGAGGAAGCCAAAAGTATGTTTATGAATAGCCAGGCTGCTATGTATTTAATCGCGACATGGGATCTACCAAACTATACAACAAATGAAGATGTACCTCAGGAGTTTAGAGATTCAGTTGACTTCTTTAAATTTCCAACCGTAGAAGGGAACGGGGATGAAAATAGTTTTGTTGGTGGACCAGGTGTTGGCCTCTTTGTAGCAGAAAACTCAGATGTGAAAGAAGAATCGAAGGAATTTGTTAAGTTTTTTGTAGAAAAGTGGGGAGAGAAGTCTGTAGAAGAAGCGGGCGTTATTCCTGCAACAAAAGTAAATAGTGACAACGTAGAGCTTCCAGAGATGTATAACGAAGTACTCAATGAATTGAATGAAGCTAGCAATATCACTTTGTTTGCTGATGTGCAGATGAGTCCAGAAGTGGCACAGGTTCACCTTGATGCTATTCAGGCGCTGTTCGGAGGAGAAATTACACCTGAAGAGTTTGCGAAGTTGCATGAGGAAGCTCTTTCAGATTCTGAGTAACGAGATAGAAAAGTGTAGCTGGCCTCTAGTGTATGTGAGGCCAGTTTCTTTCATTTTTTCCTAGCAATGGTTTCGAAAAAAGAGACGCTTCGGACCACTTTGTCTATCGATTAAACTTAAGAATAGTTTTTGTGTTTCATAGAGATTAAAGTGGCCGTTATCTTTATGTGAGTATGGTGCGTTTTCTAATTTGAACAAGATGGAGTTGTGGTTATGAATAAAGTTATGTCAAATAAGTTTGTCATTGCATTGTACGTTCTACCATCTCTGTTACTAATAGGGATTCTGATTTTCATACCGTTACTATTAAGTGGGTATTATGGGTTAATGGACTGGGATGGCATAAGTGCAATGAAATTTATTGGGATGGATAATTACGTGAATGTTATTCAAGATGGTAAGTTTTGGGACAGTGCTCTGCATTCTTTTCTTCTTGCATTGTTTTCAACACTTAGTTTGGTTATTTACCTGGCCATTTCTCTTATCCTCGTATCAAAAATAAAAGGTGCCGATCTATTGAGGAAAATTTATTTGATCCCCATGCTTCTCTCTTCTGTTGCGATCGCCCAGCTATGGATTAAAGTCTACAATCCAAGCAATGGGATTCTAAACAGTATTCTTATTGGGATCGGAATCGAGAATCCGCCTTCATGGCTAGCGGAGCCTACGCTCGTATTATATGCCATTTTTATACCAATTCTATGGCAATATGCAGGGTTTTACATATTGATCTATTATGCTGCTCTCAAGAATATTCCAGATTCCATCATTGAAGCTGCGAGAATTGATGGAGCATCTGCTCTGCAAATCGCTTATAAAATCAAGCTTCCTCTTATTATGGGCGTGGTAAAAGTAACAATTGTGCTTGCCATTGTTGGTTCTTTAAAATATTTTGATCTCATCTATGTGATGACTGGTGGGGGACCGAATGGGGCTAGTGAAGTTATGGCCTCCTATATGTATAAATTGGCTTTTTCAAATTATGAGTTTGGTTATGGAAGTGCGGTAGGTTTTATGCTTCTTCTCATCACCTTGGTCGTGACACTCATCATTCGGAAATTAACGGAATCTGGTGAAAATATCCAGTATTAGGAGGACCCATTATATGAATCGATTTGGTTATGTTTTACTCTATCTTTGCTTAGGGATCGTTGCCGTGTTCCAAATCTATCCGATTATCTGGTTGTTCTTATTCTCGCTTAAAGATAATCAAGAGATCTTCTCGGGCTCTCCCTTTTCCTTTCCTAAGGAGTTTAACTGGGAAAACTATCAGAAAGTTTGGGATGGGGGGATTGGTCTCTATTTCTTCAATAGTGTGTGGATTACAGCGGTAGCCATTCTATTAACGGTGCTATTAGCAAGTATGGCTACTTTCGCGATTACGAGACTGAATTGGAAATTAAGCAAACTAGTGCTGGGGTTATTTATGGTTGGTTTAATGATTCCGATTCATTCCGCTCTCATTCCGTTGTTTAATATGTTTTTAAATGTGAATTTAATTGACCACCCATTGTCTATTGTCATCACTTATACAGCCTATAATTTACCGATTACAATGATGATTTTACTAGGGTTTTATTATACGTTACCCCGTGAAATCGAAGAAGCAGCGATCATTGATGGTTGTTCTATTCATCGGTTGTTTTTTAGAATTATTTTGCCAATGACGATTCCAGTTATGTCTACAACCGTTATTATCAATATGATTTATAACTGGAATGAGTTTGTATTTGTTAATACGTTTATTAGTTCAGATAAGTACAAAACGTTAACGGTAGGTATTCAAAATTTCATCGGTCAGTATATGACGGATTGGGGAGCAATTGGCGCCACGTTAATAATTAGTGTGTTACCAATTTTAATCGCGTTTATCTTTTTCAGTAACAAAGTTGTGGAAGGTATTTCATCAAGTGCAGTTAAAGGATAGCCTATTTTAGGAAAAGAGAGGGATAGCCATGCCAGAAAACAATTTTTTTAATGCTCATCATTCACCGATCGGCGCTTTTTCAAGTTTTACATTAGGGTTTGGAGGTAATGGTGGTGGACTAGATTTAGAACTTGGGCGTTCACCGAGAAAAAACATTTATGTAGGGCTGGAATCATTGACGCAAGAAGGTCATTATGATGCCCTCCCATTCTTTGGGACGAATGAAGATGAGAGCAAACGGTATGATATCGAGAACCCGGATCCTGATCCAGACAAGCCAGAGATCATTCATCCTTTTCCGAATGATCAAGTTGAACGAGATTTTCAATTGGGGACAGATACGTGGAAGGCTGGCGATTTAACTTTTACGGTGTATTCACAGGTTCAACCTGTAGAGGATCCAGAAGAAGCAGGCGAGGAGGAGCTGAAACGAACGCTTGTCCCAGCAGTGCTTGCTGAATTAACCATTGATAATACAAAGGGAGAGAAAAAGCGCCGTGCCTTTTTTGGCTATGAAGGAAGTGATCCTTATTCTTCGATGCGTCGATTAGATGATACGACAGAAGAACTGTCCGGTATTGCTGAAGGAAGAATAACGGCCATTGTAAGTAAGAAGGATCAAACGAAGTCAGCGATGCATTTTAGTATGGAGAATATCTTGACGACTCCATACGAGGAGAATTGGACGTTTGGTCTTGGACCGGTAGGGACGCTGATCGCCGATGTTCCAGCGGGGGAAAAAGCGACGTATCAATTTGCGATCTGCTTCTATCGAGGTGGAATTGTAACAGCAGGAATGGATACTTCCTATTACTACACAAAATTCTTTCCAAACATAGAAAGTGTCGCTGAATATGCTTTGGCGAATTTTAATGAGTTGAAACAGCGGGCACTAAAAAGTAATGCGATGATTAGTGAAGCGAATTTATCGAACGATCAGAAGTTCATGATGGCCCATGCTATCCGAAGCTATTATGGGAATACTCAGCTGCTCGAACGTGATGGGAAGCCTTTCTGGGTAGTTAACGAAGGCGAGTATCGAATGATGAATACGTTTGATTTAACAGTCGATCAGTTGTTTTTTGAGATGAAAATGAATCCATGGACAGTGAAGAATGAATTAGATATGTTCGTTGATCGATTCAGTTATGAAGATCAAGTTCGTTTTCCGAATGACGAGAAGCTGTATCCAGGTGGGATAAGCTTCACTCATGATATGGGCGTAGCGAATACGATCAGTCGACCACACTATTCTTCTTATGAAGTATACGGAATTGATGGGTGTTTCTCTCATATGACAGGGGAGCAGCTGATTAACTGGGTACTTACTGCTTCAGTTTATAGTGAACAAACGCATGATAAAGAGTGGTTGTTGGAGAATATTAGTGTTTTCAAAAGCTGTCTCGAGAGCATGGTTCATCGCGACCATCCAGATCCTGATCAGCGCAATGGGCTGATCGGGCTTGATTCAAGTCGTGTGATGGGCGGGGCAGAAATTACTACGTATGATAGTTTGGACGTGTCCTTAGGACAGGCTAGAAATAATATATACCTTGGAGGGAAAATGTGGGCGGCATATGTCGCGCTTGAAAAGATTTTTTCTGATCAAGGTGAACATGAGCTGGCAACATTAGCTGGAAAACAAGCAGAAAAAAGTGCTCAAACGATGGCAAGTCATATGACGGAGCAGGGCTATATTCCAGCTGTGATTGGGGAGAATAATGACTCAAGAATTATTCCGGCCATTGAAGGGTTAATTTTTCCTTATTATATGAATTGTAAAGAAGCACTGGACCCAGAAGGTAGATTCGGAGAATACATTCAGGTTTTAAAAACACATCTTGATACGGTATTGCAAGAAGGGGTTTGTAAGTTTGAGGATGGAGGATGGAAAATATCTTCTACTAGTAACAACTCCTGGCTCAGCAAAGTGTATCTTTCCCAATTCATTGCTCGTGAAATCTTGCACCATGTAGATGAAAATGGAGCAAAAGCGGATGCAGCGCATGTAAAATGGCTCACACATCCGGAACTTTCTGTCTGGAGCTGGAGTGATCAGATTATCTCTGGTGAAATAATAGGAAGTAAATATTATCCACGCGGTGTGACAAGTATTCTGTGGTTAGAGGAAACGAAATAAAAGTGATAAAAGGACGAAGCCAATGTGGTTTCGTCCTTTACTTTTGCGAAAAGGGGAAAGGTACTGTCATTAGAAAGCTCCCCACATAAGTGAGGAGCTTTCATAATGACTATGCCAATTTCTTTTCCTGATTTCCTTTTTTTCGTAGAAGCATCTCTAATTCTTCTAATGACTTTCCTTTTGTTTCAGGAACAAACTTCCAAACAAAAATGGCCGATAGAATACTCATGATGCCATAAAAAGAGTATGTAAGACCACCGCTTACTTCCATCATCATTGGATAAGTCGAAGAGATTAAGTAGTTAGCCGCCCATTGAGCCGCAACAGCGATCGCGACTGCTTGTCCTCGGATTTTATTAGGGAAAATTTCTGAAATTAACACCCAAACGATCGGGCCCCAGGACATCATAAAGGAAGCTGTATAAATAATAATGAAGACTAATGTGGCGATACCGATAATGCCAGAGAAAGCCATTCCAGCTACGCCGAACATTCCGATCGTCATACCGATTGAGCCTACAATGAGAAGAGGTTTTCTGCCCCATTTGTCAACAGTTAAGATGGCGATAATCGTAAAGATAACATTGACTAGTCCCATGATAATCGTCTGGACCATTGAGGCGTCTCTTGCTGCTCCCATGCTTTCAAAGATTCGTGGTGCATAATAGAGAGCGACATTTATCCCAACAAACTGTTGGAAAATGGATAACAAAATACCTACAAATACGATGGTTTTCCCAAAAGCAAAGAGTTTCGCTTTATTCGTGTCAAATGAATTTTTTATCTCATAGAGTGTTGCCTTAGCCATCGTCTGATCGTGAATTTTTGAAAGGATAGCAAACGCTTCCTCATTTTTATTGATAGAAACGAGATACCTTGGTGTCTTTGGCACTGTAAACAATAGCAACAAGAATAATAGAGCCGGGATGGCTTCCGAAGCAAACATATATCTCCAGCCTATATCATTCATCCATTCTAGAGGCTGCCCCTTAGCAATGCCCCAGTTAACGAAATAGACGACGAGCATTCCGAAAATAATAGCGAATTGGTTAAGAGATACCAACGTTCCTCTTATGTTAGATGGAGCGATTTCTCCAATATACATTGGAGCAACAGCTGAGGCTAATCCAACGCCGATTCCACCTATGATTCTATAAAGATTAAACATAATTAGCAAAGAATAAGTCGGCTCATCGCCATAGCTAAAAAACAAAAATTCGGGATAAGCTGAGCCGAGAGCTGATAACAAAAAGAGTACAGCGGCTAGAATAAGAGAATACTTTCTACCAATCTTCTTGGAGAAATATCCTGATAAAACCCCACCGATGATACACCCAATCAGCGCGCTTGATACAGTAAGTCCGTGAACTAGCGAGCTTAGATGTAAATGATCTGAGAAGTACGTTTGTAGTGACCCTTCTGCTCCAGAAATGACGGCCGTGTCGTAACCGAATAAAAGCCCTCCTAAAGTTGCGACAAGGGTGATTAACATAATGTAGATGTTTTGCCTCAGTTTCATTTTTTTCAGAGTAGAAAATGCCTACTCTTTCCTCCCTTCGAATGAAATCGCTTGCAATGTTTTCATTTTATCAGAGGTTCCTTAGTTTGTATAGTGGATAAACAAACTAGAGGGTGATTTTTATACGAATTTGAAACTAGGGGTAATGGCTTGCTTGTTCTATGATATGAAATAAAAATTTTAGGATAGAGGTTTTTTTCTTTTTAATTTTGAAAAGGCATGTAGCGATAGCCACATAAGAATGAAAGCCGTGGCGCTTCCACCAAATATAAATGCTAAAGCAGGAATGAGTTTAATAATAAAATAGAAAGACGTTAGACAAATGATCATTACTAATGTTGTTAAGGGACTAATTAACATAATCAAAAACGTATTTTTAAAGACAGTACTTAGCCTGATTTCAAAATGAACAAAGGTAGGGAAAATATATAAGAAAACTAATCCAACTAATAGAATAAACACGAACAAAGGAATGTAAGTCCATTGGGCTGGATGCATCTGCTTGATGTAAAATAAATCGATACAGATGATGCCAATTAATAAATAGAGAATGGCTCCTAGAACATTTCCTTTCCAGAAATCGGCTTTATAGTAATGCCAAAATGATTTTCGGATTGAAATCTGTGTATCTCCTTGTAACCATTTTCTAATAACAGCAAACATGGCGAGTGTAGAAGGGAAGATTCCAAATAGAACACCTCCTATTAATGAAAAAAGGATCCATAATAGATTGAGAAGAGCTAGTTTAGTAACCCACTCAAAAAAACTATAAAAAGCACTCGAAGCATTTGTCATTTCATAATTCCTCCCTACTAAAATCCTAGTGCTAACAATATTTTTGAAAAATTTGAAGAAGCTATAGAAAGTATAGCATAGAGTTTGGGGAATAAATTGATGGAGAACTTACCTGCTTTTCAACAAATTCTGTCGGAAACTTATCGTCATGCCACATTTTTTTGAGTGCCAATCATTTGGATTAAAGCGCATGATGGCAGCTTTTTGATTAAGAATCCTTCGAAAAAAATACATACCACAAAAACTCTTTACTTGAATTTCCTTCCTCTCAAAGAAGCTACTGTGCTCACCTAACTCCCCACTAGGCTTATTTCCATCCTTATCAATCAATCTTTGTTTATCTAATAGACAAACTATTGAAGCGGTGCTATAATTCTACATGAAAGCAGTTACATAAACACGGCATTAAGAGAGTGCGACGCGATTTTTCTTGCAATAATGTCATGATGGTAACTGCTGAATGAATTAAGGTTTTGGTGAAAAGTTCATAGGTTGAGGTATTCTGTATCTAATTTTATTTTAGGAGGAGTTTATTTTGGCATATTTCAACAATATTAATCGCATTCAGTTTGAGGGAGTCCGATCTTCCAATCCGTTTTCATTTAAATATTACAACCCTAATGAGAAAATCGGAGATAAAACGATGAAAGAACATCTTCGCTTTTCGATCGCATACTGGCATACATTTACTGCAGATGGAGCCGACCCATTTGGTGCTGGAACAATGTTGCGTCCATGGAGTGAATACAGCGGGATGGATCAAGCTAAAGCGAGAGTAGAAGCAGCTTTTGAACTGTTTGATAAGCTCGACGCACCTTTCTTCTGCTTTCATGACGTTGATGTAGCGCCAGAAGGTGAGACTCTTAAAGAAACGTATGAAAATCTTGATACCATCGTTTCGATGATAAAAGAATATATGAGAACAAGCTCTACAAAGCTGTTATGGAATACGGCAAATATGTTCACGCATCCTCGCTTTACCCATGGAGCTGCGACTTCATCTGAAGCAGATGTTTTTGCCTATGCAGCAGCTAAAGTTAAAAAAGGGTTGGAAGTTGGAAAAGAGCTTGGCGCTGAGAATTATGTTTTTTGGGGCGGACGTGAAGGATACGAGACTTTACTCAACACAGATATGAAGCTTGAGCTAGATAATCTTGGGCGCTTTTTCAACATGGCGCTTGATTATGCGAACGAAATAAACTTCACAGGCCAATTTCTCATTGAACCGAAACCTAAAGAGCCATCAAAACATCAATATGATTTTGATGTAGCTACTTCTCTATCTTTCCTCCAGAACTATGGTTTGCAGGATCATTTTAAATTTAACATTGAAGCGAATCATGCCACATTGGCTGGCCACACGTTTGAACATGAACTTCATACTGCCCGTATCAATGGGATGCTGGGGTCTGTTGATGCTAACCAGGGTGACACGCTGCTTGGATGGGATACGGATGAGTTCCCGACAGATTTGTATTCTACAACTCTTGCTATGTATGAAATTCTTAAGAATGGCGGACTTGGAAAAGGTGGATTGAATTTCGACGCGAAGGTTCGTCGTAATTCTTTTGATCCAGACGATTTATTCCATGCTCATATTGCTGGAATGGATAGCTTTGCAATTGGACTAAAAGCGGCGCATCAGATGTTAGAGGACGGGGTGCTTGAGAATTTCATCTCGGATCGGTATCATAGTTTTTCTGAAGGCATCGGCAAAGAAATTGTAGAAGGAAATACTGATTTTAAGAAGCTTGAACAATATGCGTTTGGACTTACGGATATTCAGACTAAATCAGGCCGTATGGAGAAATTAAAGGCAGAAATCAACTCCTATTTACTAAATGCTTTTTCGAATGTTTCTGTCTAAGAATCCGAAGAGAAGAAAGAATGGAAAGCGGTTATTGCAGAGCGGAGAGAAAGGATGAATCACGGTGAGCTATGTCGTTGGAATTGATCTTGGTACAAGTGCGGTTAAAGTGATTGCGGTTGATCGCACTGGCCGGGTACAAGCTGAAGCCTCAAGGAGTTATCCGCTTCATCACCCGAAGTCTGGATACAGTGAGCAAAACCCTGAGGAGTGGGTAGAACAAACGCTCAGTGCATTAAAGGAGCTTGCAGGAAAACTTCCTTCATTCTCTATTGAAGGAATAAGTTTCTCTGGTCAAATGCATGGGCTCGTCTTACTGGATCGTGAGAACACACCGCTTCGTAGGGCTATTCTTTGGAATGATACACGAACAACAGAACAATGCCGAACGATTGAGAAGCTTGTAGGGAAAAAGGCATTGCTTGAGATAACTCAAAACCCCGCTCTTGAAGGTTTTACACTTCCTAAGTTAATGTGGGTGAAAGAGAACGAGCCAGAGCTCTATGAGAGAGCTAGAGTTTTTCTTCTTCCGAAAGATTATGTGCGCTATCGTTTAACGGGAGAAATTCATATGGATTATTCCGATGCGGCTGGCACGCTATTACTTAATGTTAAGGAGAAAAAGTGGAGTGAGGAGATTGCAGAGCGCACTGGGGTAAGCCTCTCACTCTGTCCCCCTTTAATTGAGTCTACTGCATACGTTGGTACTATGAAGAAAGATCTAATCGAGGGACTGGAGAACGTGAAGGTGTTTGCTGGTGGTGCTGACAATGCATGTGGTGCAGTTGGAGCTGGCATCGTGAAAAGCGGCCGTACGCTTTGCAGTATCGGAACGTCTGGCGTTATTTTATCCTATGAAGACCAGGATAACCTTGATTTTGAAGGCAAAGTTCACTATTTTAATCATAGTAAATCAAATGCCTTTTATACGATGGGGGTTACCCTTTCAGCGGGGCAGAGCTTAAACTGGTTTCGAGATCAGTTTGCTGAAGGTATCCCATTTGAGGAATTGCTTGCTACCCTCGATGATATCCCTGTTGGTGCAAATGGATTGCTCTTCACACCTTATTTGGTTGGAGAGAGGACACCACATGCAGATTCATCGATCCGCGGAAGCTATATCGGAATGGATGCCTCACACACGAGAAGTCATTTTGTAAAAGCGGTATTAGAAGGAATTACCTTCTCGCTTAAAGAATCACTTGCTATTTTTAGAGAAAATGGAAAAGAGATTCATGAAATTGTCTCCATTGGTGGGGGGGCGAAAAATGATTCGTGGCTTCAGATGCAGGCGGATATCTTTGATGCTACGGTGATTAAGTACGAAAGTGAGGAAGGACCCGCACTTGGGGCTGCTATGCTCGCAGCTGTAGGTTGTGATTGGTTTTCAACACTAGAAGCGTGTAGTGAATCCTTCTTAAATGTGAAAAAGAAGTTCACGCCAATTAAAGCAAATGTACAAACTTATCAAGCGTTATTTCCACTGTATCAATCCGTGTATACACAAACAAAAGTCTTGAATGAACGTTTAAAATCATATCGTCAATAAAGAAATAGCGAATGTGTCTGCATTCGCTATTTTTATATGCTGCATTCATTTCTATAGTTCAGTGCGGAAGCTTTGAATTTACTCTACTTCCACCGCCACCGCTCGCACTGGTGAGCCATCTAGACCCTCAAGCTTTAGGGGCAATGCAATAATTAGCGGATTTTCGAAATCGATCTGGTCGAGGTTACATAAATTCTCCCCGATAATACCGTTCTTAGATGTAATGGCTTCATGAACTGGAAACGTGGAAGCACCTGGTTTATCAACATTAAGCGCATCAATAAAGAAAGTGGAGACGCCTTTTTCTAGCAGTGTATTAATAATGTCGACGGATAGGTAAGGGTAGTTAAAATAAGTCTGAGTTCCTATATGTTGTGACCAGCCTGTATGGAAAAGGGCGATTGTTCCTGAAACGATGCTATCAATTTGGTGGGCTACATCGTTTAACGTGATTTGTTCACCTGGTTCTTTGCCTGTTACATCAATGACGTGACCGGGTCCCATCACTTTCGTTAAACTCGCTTGATCGATAGAATCGCCATTTTTCTGGAAGTGGAAAGGAGCATCAAGATGTGTGCCCGTATGTGTTCCAATATTCAGCTGGGTAACCTGATAGCCGTCTTTGTCGTGCTCCGCTACTGGATAGATGTTTGGTTTTGGATCCCCTGGGAAAACAGGCGTTTCATTGTGAACTGGAATCGAAAGATCAATGATTTTTTTGAAATTCATATGAGACTCCTCCTTCTTAAACAAACGCTTGATTAAAGGTGAGAATAGCCGTAGTCTTCTACATTCTTTCCTTTTCTTCAGTTTGTCATGAACTTTCTCCGATCACAAGTTAGACCACAATTGAGTCTCCCGCCACATTCCTGTAAAATACCTAATCAGACAAACGACGAAAAGGTGTAATGATGAAATCAATGATTGTAATCGGATCAGGTATTTTAGGAGCGTCGACAGCTTACCATCTCGCCAAGCAAGGAGCGGATGTGTTGCTTGTCGATCGGAACGACGCGGGCCAGGCGACGGAAGCGGCGGCCGGGATTGTGTGTCCGTGGCTAACGAATCGACGGGGAGGCGCTTTTTATCGACTCGTTGAAGCTGGAGCACGATATTATCCGGAGTTAATTGAAGCGCTGAAAAAGGACGGAGAGACGGAGACTGGCTATGCGTGCGTTGGTGCGATTAACATTTACTCTGGTGAAACGAAGCTTGAGCGAAAGCTTGCGCTTGCGATGGAGCGGCGGAAGGATACGCCAGAGATGGGTGAGGTTTCGCGGCTTTCCGCTGCCGAAACAAATGCGCTGTTTCCTCCGCTGTCCGATCACTATGCGGCCGTGCATGTGAGCGGGGCAGCGCGTGTGAATGGAGACGCGTTACGAAATGCACTCATTCGAGGTGCGGAAAAGCATGGTGCGAAGGTGATTCGCGGAGATGCCTCTTTATTATGGGATAGTTCAAACGTGAGTGGCGTCGTTGTAAATAATGAAAGTTTTTATGCGAATGAAGTGATTGTGACCGGAGGCGCCTGGGCGCGAGAATTACTTCAGCCATTAGGGATGAAGTTCCTCGTTTCTCCCCAAAAAGCGCAAATTGTTCATCTCGATCTACCTGACACAGATACCGGAAAATGGCCAATTGTGATGCCACCTTTCGTTCAATATTTCCTTCCATTTGAAAATGGTCGGATTGTCGTTGGTGCAACGCAGGAAGATCAGGCTGGTTTTGATTTGCGTGTGACGCTGGGTGGCGTTCACCATATTATTGATCGAGCGCTGAAAGTTGCGCCAGGATTTTCGGATAGTACGTACGTCCAAACAAAGGTAGGATTTCGGCCGTTTACGCCAGGTAATGTACCTATTGCTGGTGCGGTTCCTCGAGTAAAAGGACTTTTTGTGGCAAATGGGCTTGGGGCTTCAGGCTTAACGAGTGGACCGTTTCTTGGAGCTGAGCTTGCGCGGTTGGTGCTTGGGGAGCGGAATGAGCTTGATCTTGGGGAGTATGATCCTGGGAGTGCGTTTGGGTGAGTTGTCGAGAGATAAGTTTTTGATAAATGATCGAAAAATAAAAATATTCTAAAGAAAACCTTTTCATTCAAGAAGGCTTCCTATATAATGGGAAAATCTCTGAGGTATGAAAAGGTTTCTTTTTGTGGCGTTTCAGGTTCAGAATACGGTTCTTTATCTATTCAACACTACATAAATTGAAAGGAGTTTTATGTCCATGACGACGGATTACTTACATTATCCCTATGCTTCTCAACGGATGACAACGGTAGCCAATAAAGGAATGGTGGCAACATCCCAGCCACTAGCTGCACAGGCAGGGCTAGATCTTTTGAAAAATGGAGGGAATGCGATCGACGCGGCGATCGCAACAGCAGCAGTCCTCACGGTTGTCGAGCCGACTTCAAATGGGATTGGCGGGGATGCGTTTGCCCTTGTTTGGACGAAAGGTGAATTGTACGGCTTGAACGGAAGTGGGCCAGCGCCGAAGTCGATTTCCATTGATTCAGTCAACGAACGTGGGTATAATGAAATTCCGAAATATGGGTGGATTCCTGTTACTGTGCCAGGTGTTCCGGCATCGTGGGCCGCTTTGTCGAAACGATTTGGAAAGCTTTCGTTAAAAGAGGTCCTTGCGCCAGCGATTCACTATGCGGAAGAGGGGTATCCGGTTTCGCCAACTTTAAGTAAGTTTTGGAAGGATGCTTACGCTCATTTTGAAAAAGAGTTAAAGGACGAGGAGTTTCAGCACTGGTTTGAAACGTTTGCTCCTGCCGGTCGTGCGCCGGAAGTGGGCGAGGTTTGGAAGTCGAAAGGTCACGCGGAAACGTTACGAAAAATCGCGGAAACGGATGCGGTGTCTTTTTATCAAGGAGAGATTGCTGATCAGATTGATGCTTTTTCGAAAGCGTATAGTGGGTATTTGACGAAGGAAGATCTTTCGATATTTAAGCCTGAGTGGGTTGATCCGATTTCGGTTCAGTATCGTGGGTATGACGTTTGGGAGATTCCGCCGAATGGACAGGGGCTCATTGCGTTGTCTGCGCTGAATATTTTAAATGGATTTGAGTTTGATCATAAAGATTCCGTCGATACCTATCATAAGCAAATTGAAGCGATGAAGCTCGCTTTCTCGGATGGACAGAAGTACATTACCGATGAGCAGGAAATGTCAGTTGCAGTTCGGGATCTACTCTCGCCTACATATGGGGCAAGTCGCCGGCAGTTAATTGGCGATGAAGCGCTTGTGCCGTCACCAGGACAACCTCCTAAAGGGGGCACCGTTTATTTAGCGACGGCTGATGACGAAGGAAACATGGTGTCGTTTATTCAAAGTAATTACATGGGGTTTGGTTCAGGACTTGTGGTGCCTGGCACCGGGATTGCGCTTCAAAATCGCGGGCATAACTTTTCGATGGATCCTGAGCATGATAATGCGTTAAAAGGTGGAAAGCGAACGTATCATACAATCATTCCTGGATTTCTTAGTAAAGACGGTAAAGAGGTTGGGCCATTTGGTGTAATGGGAGGCTTTATGCAGCCACAGGGACATTTACAGGTAATTACGAATATGATTGATTTTCATTTGAACCCACAATCTGCGCTTGATGCGCCGAGGTGGCAGTGGGTTGATGGGAAGCGAGTGTGGGTCGAATCGACGTTCCCTCCTTATCTTGCTGAGGCGCTTTGCCGAAAAGGACATGAAATTGAATTTCAACTGGAAAAAGGGGCGTTCGGCCGCGGACAAATTATTTGGCGTGATCAGCAGTCAGGCACTTTTTTCGGAGGGACAGAATCAAGAACAGACGGAACGATAGCCGCTTATTAAGAAGTGGCGTGATGTTTCGGAAGGTGGTGGATCATGCAACAGTGGCACCTTTTTCTCGCTTTTTTTAGAGTGGGAATGCTTGGGTATGGAGGAGGACCTTCTTCTATCCCGCTAGTACATAAGGAAGTTGTCGAGAAATACAAATGGATGAACGATGATGAATTTGCAGATGTTCTGGCATTAGGAAATTCACTTCCAGGACCAATCGCGACGAAAATGGCCGGGTATATTGGCCATAGAGTGGCAGGGATAACAGGCATGCTGAATGCGGTACTTGCAACGATTGTACCGACGATCGCGATAATGATTTTCTTGTTAACGTTTCTTTCCACGTTTCGAGAAAAGGCGTGGGTACAGGGAATGACGCAGGCGGTCGTTCCGGTGGTTGGGGTTATGCTTGCTGTGTTAACGTATGATTTTTTTAGAAAAGCACAGGGGAATTTAGGGTGGATTTTGACGATTGCGTTGACGGTTGCTTCCTTTTTATTTATTGAAATTGCTGGTGTTCATCCGGGGATTGTTATTGGATGTTTGCTGCTTTACGCTCTACTTAAACCGACTGGTAAAGATGGGAAGCGCGACGGTCAGGTGAGAAAGGAGCCCTCCTCATGATTTATTGGGATATTTTTGTCGCTTTTTTCATACCAGGCATCGTCGGTTACGGCGGTGGACCTGCGTCCATTCCGCTTGTCGAAAATGAAGTGGTCGGTCGCTTCGGTTGGATGAGCGTAAATGAGTTTAGTGAAATGCTTGCGATGGCGAATGCGCTACCTGGGCCGATTGCGACAAAGATGGCCGGATACATAGGATTTCAGCAGGGAGGCGTTCTTGGTGCGTTTGTTGGTGTGTTTGCTACAGTGGCGCCTTCGCTCGTGCTGATGATCGTGTTGCTGAGTCTTTTAAATCGATTTAAGAACTCACCGAAAGTGAAGAAGATGACGGCCCTTATTCGCCCGACGATTGCAATCTTGCTTGGAGTTATGGCGTTTCAGTTCTTTGCGAGTTCGTATGAAGGAGCGGGGCTAGTTCAAACGATCTTTCTGATTGTGGCTAGTTTTGTTCTGATGGAAAAGATGAAGGTGCATCCTGCGTTTGTGATTGTCGGGGCACTGGCGTATGGCGCGGTGTTTCTGGGGTAGGGGACGAATTCGCGAGTGCCTGTCACCACCCGGAATAGCTCATATATTGTCGAAGAAACAGCTCTTAACTCCTGGGAGGAAAGGGCTGTTTTTATTTTGTTTATAAAGGATAAGAGCACTCAGTTACTCTTTGAAAGGGCATCATACATAGACCAAAAGGTTTATTTTGTCAGAATTTATTGAAAATGTCGTCTGTTTAATTTAAAATGTCAGATAAATCAATAAATTGTATACAATCTTTGGACACAATAGGTGGTTTAAGATGACAGCTAAAAAACGGAATGAAGAGTTAGCCTATGAAAAGGTGAAGCGTGCGATTATGCTGCGAAGGATTTTACCAGGACAACGAGTGACGGAGGAGTGGGTGAGTGAAGAGATAAAGATGAGCCGCACTCCTATCCGCGCAGCTTTTAAGAGATTGGGGAATGAAGGGTTATTAGAAATTGTGCCTCATCGTGGTGCCTTTGTTTATAATCCCTCGGACAAGGAGATCGCTGATGTGTTTCACTTGCGGGTTGTGCTTGAGAGTTATGCTGCTCGACTAGCGGTTCCAATTGTTACTCGAGAGAACATTCTTGAAATGGAAGAGCTGTTAGCGGAGGAGAAGCAGGCATATGAGGCAAAGAATTTTGAAGAATTCATGAGAGTGAATGCTCTTATTCACTCTTATCCAGCGCGACTATCAGAGAATAAATTTTTGCTTCAACAAGTGGAAATGCTTAATCAATGGTCGGATTGTTATCTGATTTTAAAGGATGAATTTTATGCGGTTCCGATTGAAGAAGTGAAGTCGATTCCGGAGCATCAACATATGGTGAATGCTTTTCGTGATGGCGCTTTGAACAAAGTGACGGTGGCCGTTGAAGCTCATCTTCTCTCCACATTGAGTGATTTATCTGGAAAGCGATCGGTTTTCAACTAATTATAAGGAGTGATAGATCATGACAAAGAATGCTTCGATTCAAACAAGTTTACCGGGCCCTGTAGCTAGTCAATTGTTAGAACGTCGCGAGAATATTGTACCTAACGCTGTAAGCTGCGGAATTCCGACCTTTGCTAAAGAAGCTACTGGGGCAAGAGTGACAGATGTTGATGGAAATACGTTCATTGATTTTGCTGGTGCGATCGGTACGATTAACGTTGGACATTGCCACCCAAGAGTGAAGGAAGCTTTGCATGATCAAGTCGATAAATACATTCACACTGGGTTTAATGTGATGATGTATGAGCCTTATATAGAATTAGCTGAAAAACTAGCAGCATTAGCTCCCGGAACTCATCCGAAGAAAGTACTCCTTCAGAATAGTGGTGCTGAAGCAGTAGAAAATGCGGTAAAAATAGCAAGAAAATACACTGGGCGTCAGGCAGTTGTTACATTCCAGAATGCTTTTCACGGTCGAACGTTAATGACGATGTCGATGACAAGTAAAGTGAAGCCGTATAAATATGGATTTGGTCCGTTTGCTCCTGAAGTGTATAAAGCACCGTTTCCGTATTCTTATCGGAAGCCACAGCAAATGAGTGAAGAGGAGTATACGGATTTCATGATTCAGCAGTTTAACGATTTTCTGCTAAAAGAAGTGGCGCCGGAAACGATAGCGGCCGTCGTGATGGAACCAGTTCAAGGTGAAGGCGGATTTATTGTGCCGGATAAATCGTTTGTTCAGGCCGTGAAATCAATTTGCAAACAGCATGGCATTCTGTTCGTCGCAGATGAAATTCAAACAGGATTTGCACGAACGGGGCGTTATTTTGCATCCGAGCACTTTGGTGTTGTGCCAGATCTTATAACAGTTTCAAAGTCATTAGGTGCTGGAACACCGATTAGTGGTGTAATAGGTAGGAGAGAAGTAATGGATGCTGCTGAACAAGGAGAACTTGGTGGAACGTATAGTGGAAGTCCACTTGGTTGTCGTGCGGCACTTGCTGTTCTCGATGTGATTGAAGAGGAAGGCCTTAATCAGCGAGCGCTTCAAATCGGTGAGAAAATAAGAGAGCGATTTACTTATCTTGCGAAGGCGTTTTCTTTTATTGGAGACGTTCGTGGGTTAGGTGCTATGAACGCAATTGAGATTGTGGGTGAAGGAAAAGTACCAGACAAGGAATTAACGAAAAAGATTTTAGCAGAAGCCCAGCAGAAAGGACTCCTTTTACTTGGTGCCGGCGTCTATGGAAACGTCATCCGATTTTTAATGCCTCTTGTTATTACAGATGATGAATTAGAAGAAGGATTGTTCATCATCGAAGAAGCCATGCGGAAAGTTTCAGCGAATTCGTTGCATAAAGGAGTTTTGTAATGGAGGGGGAAAAGAAGAAGCTCAAGAAGGTTCTGTCGAAATTTGATCTTCTGTTCCTTGCACTTGGCGCCATGCTTGGCTGGGGCTGGGTAGTTCTATCTGGAACGTGGTTAACTTCTGCTGGATCGTATGGAGCAGTTCTTGCTTTTGCAATCGGTGGGTTTCTCGTTATCTGTGTTGGGCTAAATTATGCTGAACTAGCCTCCGCGATGCCGCGAGTAGGAGGGGAGCATGAGTACGTCCATCGCGCTCTCGGTGAGAATGCTTCATTTATCGCATCCTGGGCTATTACACTAGGATATGTATCAGTTGCAACATTCGAAGCGGTAGCCTTGCCTACGGTTATTGATTATTTATTACCAGACTATCAAGCTGGCTACCTCTGGACAATTGCTGGCTGGGATGTCCATTTGAACTGGGTATTGATTGGTTCTGCCGGAGCGGTCATTATCACGCTCATTAATTATATTGGGCTTAAGCAAGCGGCAGTGTTACAGACCGTTTTCACTCTTGTCATTGTGGCAGCAGGATTGCTATTAATTTTTGGAGCGGGTGTAAATGGAGAACCAGCTCATTTAACACCACATTTCATAGGTGGAATGGGCGGCATCATGACAGTGCTTGTGATGGTTCCATTTCTGTTTGTGGGCTTTGACGTCATTCCACAGGTTGCTGAAGAGGCAAATCTTCCACATGCTCAAATCGGAAAATTTCTTGTTGTTTCTGTTATTGGGGCGATTATCTTCTACATAGCGATCGCTATTGGCGTGTCACTCGGGTTGAGCCAGGAACAATTGGGTTCAACGGAGCTGGCGACGGCTGATGCAATGGGCAATTTATTTGGATCCGCTTTATTCGCGAAACTATTAATTCTTGGAGGGGTTGCAGGGATTATTACAAGCTGGAATTCGTTTGTGATTGGCGGCAGTCGTGTACTTTACGCTATGGCCGAATCTGGTATGCTACCAGCCTGGTTTGGACGACTGCATCCTAAATTTCACACACCTTCGAACGCCATTTTATTTATTGGAATTCTATCCATGTTAGCTCCACTCCTTGGAAGATCAGCTCTTGTATGGATCGTTGATGCCGGGGGGCTTGGGATTGTAGTAGCTTACTTCCTAGTAGCCTGGTCATTTATTAAGCTTAGAAAAACAGAACCAGAGATGAAGCGTCCGTTCCGAGCGGCGAAATCGCCTGTTTATGGTTATCTAGCACTTATTATGAGCTTCGGATTTATCGCACTCTACTTACCGGGAATGCCTGCCGCATTGATCTGGCCCTATGAATGGATCATGATCGCTGTCTGGTTCATTATTGGATTGTACTTCTTTATGAGAATGAGGAAAGGCGTCTATAAGGATAGTGGTGTTGGGATGTAGTGCGCGGTAATAAAAGGTGCCTGTCACCACCCGAATAGAGTCATATTATGTCGAAAACTCCCTGGCCGGTTGGCTGGGGAGTTTATTCTTTTATTCGACTGGTATTAACTTCACAGGGCCCAGTGTTTCAATCATATCCCCATCAGAAGTAAAAAAGACGAAATCTCCTGTACCAACAATACTGTCGCCGAGGATTGTATTCACTGTGGGTAACCCGCTAGAGTCATAGACGAAGAAGTTCGTGCCTTCTCCGATGTTTGTCACCTGGTACCTTCCTTCTGGAATATCGCTGCCGACAATGTATTGGCCTGCGGTAAGCTTAATCGGTTCTTCGTTTTTCTTTACGATTGTTTCTTCAAGCTGATCAATCTCCTTTTTCTTTGCTTTGATTGTGTCATCGAGCTTGCTCACTTCGTCCTTTTTCGCTTTTACGTCATTTTTAAGCTCACTAAGCTCCTTTTTTGCGGTTTCACGTTCTTTTTTAAGCTTATCAATGTCAGCCGAAACGCTGTCTTTTTCATCAATCAATTTTTTTACTTCCTCAGCTTTCACTTCAGCTTCTTCTAGCTTTTGAGTTTCAGTCTCAAGTTGTTCTTCTACCGTACTGATTTCTTCTTGAATGGATAAAAGCTTTTCTCCTTCGTTTTTTGCTTCCTTCTCAGCAGAAGTGATTTCTGCTTTGATTTTCTTCAAATCCTCAGTGTAGTTTTCTTCAAGGTCTGCATTACCGATCAACACCCCAATTAAGACGCTAACAAGAATTGTTGCGATTGCCCCTACGATCGAAAGGGTAAGAATTAGGCCTTTTTTCATCACACATTCCTCCGAACATGTCTTAGTAAGCTACCATCTTATGTATATTGTGAGGGTAGGTCATTTATGTGAAATTCGGGCGGTGACAGGCACCCCCCGATGTGTGTCCTTATTTGTCGAATGGTTCTTCGTTTGAAAACGTCCTTGCAATATTGAATGCGCTTTCATTATAATGAATGAAAAGATCGTGATGTTTGTTGAAACATTATTACTTAATAGGCTAACATTTCGACACCATCTCTTATCTACCATTCATTTGAAATCCACGAAATCATTCAAGGAGGTTTTCGCTCATGAGTAAAGCAGCAAAGGAACTACGAAGTCGGTATATTTCTCGGAACAAGAAATTTGATTATTTACCAGATACGGATCGGTATCTTTCTGCTAGTGTTCCGCCGTCCTACAAGTTTGCGATTATTGGAAGTGGCAATATCGGACAGGAACATATGCGTGTCACGATGATGGAGGGACGGGCGACTGTTCATGGAATTTATGATCCCAATCCGAAAAGCATTGAGCAGGCGACGGCCCTGTTCTCGAACATAGCTGGTGACATGGAGCCTCTTACCGTTTATCCAACTTTACAAGAAGCCTGTCACGACCCAGATGTAGATGCGCTGATTATCTGCACGCCGAACTATACGCATATTGATATTGTGAAAGAAGCGATCACTTCAGGAAAACATATTTTACTAGAAAAGCCGATGGCGACGACGCTTGAAGATGCGCATACGATCGCGGAGCTTGCCAGAGATTATGATGCTGTATTTCAAATCGGTCTTCAATATCGCTATAAAGCGATATATTCTGAGGCAATTCATGAAGCGCTAGAGCGAAAGTCGCTTGGTGAAGTGAAGATGATTAACATGATGGAGCATCGCATGCCGTTTCTTGATAAAGTGGCGCAGTGGAATAAGTTTTCGAAGTACTCAGGTGGAACGCTAGTTGAAAAGTGCTGCCATTACTTCGATCTCATGAACTTGTTTGCCCAGTCCAAACCGGTCGAGGTGTATGCGAACGGAGGAATGGACGTCAACTTTAAAGAGTTTAAGTATCAAAGTGAGCAATCGGATATTGTGGATAACGCCATGGTGACGGTGCGCTATGAAAATGGCGTTCGCGCGAGTTTTCAGCTTTGCATGTTCTCTCCAATGTTCTACGAGGAGCTCGTTGTGTGTGGGGATGAGGGGCGTCTAAAAGTATCCGAAAACGAAGATTTTCTTGGGGCACACCGTCCACGAAATCAATTTGAAATAATTCTTGGGGAAGGGAAGCCTTCACGCATTGCGACACCGTGCTACCCATCGTATATTGAAGAGAGTGGTCATGGTGGAGCCACGTATTATGAACATGTTTATTTTATCGATAACATCGAGAAAAAGCCGACAACAACAGCCAAAGTGGAAGAAGGGCTCTGGTCTGTCATTGTTGGCGTTGCGGCAGAGCAGTCGATGAAGTCTGGCAGAACGGTTCAGATTGATCAAATGCTGAAGGAAAAAGGGCTTCTTGTCTAATATGGGACTTCCCTTTTAAAGCAAGCTTCTTTTTCGCTATAATAAGAGTATGAAGTGAGCCAAACAGTTGGCGGCTCAAGAGGAGAGGCTTATATGTCATCAGATAAACTGAACCATAATAAAGGGGAAGCGCTATACCTTCAAATAAAAGATGTTTTAATTAAACGAATTCAAACTGGGGCCTGGAAACCGAATACGCTTATTCCTACTGAACAGGACTTGATTAAAGAGTTTGATGTGAGTCGAACGACGATCAGGCAGGCGATTTCGATTCTCGTACAGAATGGTTTGTTAGAGAAAAAGCAGGGACGCGGAACGGTCGTAAAACCTCAGAATTTAATTGGGAATCTCGGCAAGCTGAAGGGCTTTGCAGAAGAAGTGCTCGAGCGGGGGCAAACGCCTCATTCGAAGGTGTTACGAGCGGAGTTTCGTGATGACCTTTACCATGAGAACGATATGTTGAAGGTATCGGAAGGGGAACCAATCTTACTTGTTGAGCGGATTCGTTTTGCGGACGAAGTGCCAATTGCGCTTGAACGTACGTGCTGGCCAAAAGAAATTGGTGAGATTTTAATTAAATATGATCTAAATCAGGCGATGTATTATGAGGTACTAGAACAGCATCAATTTTATCTAAAAAAAGCAAATGAGCGAATCACGGCGATTAACGCAACGATCAATGAAGCGGATGCGCTTGGCATTCGACCAGGGGAAGCCCTTCTTGAGATGACGCGCCTTAGTCTTGGCATTAATGATCATCCGATCGAGTATACGAAAACGAAGTATCGTAGTGATCAGTATCACTATAATATTGAACTTGAGCGGTAGGCGGGGTGGAGAACCCTGCCTTCTTCAAGGCTTCAATCTGATGAAATGACTATAAAATAAATAGTTTGAAAATTTTTATTTTTAATATTGAAAGCGCTTTAATATTGTGTATAATAAGAAATAAGTTCAATGAATTGTCACATAATCAAATCAGAGTACCTCGTGAAGGTGCTTTTTTAAAGGAGGTAAAGGTCATTACGTTTTAACTATACGATATGACGTTACCATTTTTAAAATTACGAAAACAAGGGGGCAAAAAGAGTGAAAAAGCAAATGCTTTGGTTGATGATGGTGGTTTTGTTAATGGGTTCTGTCCTTGCGGGTTGTGGTAATGCGGATGAAACGGGTGGAGCGGAGTCAGGGGATGCGACAACGATTAATTTCCTTCACTGGCGTGGAGAGGATACGGAAGCATTTAATGCAATCATTAAGAAGTTTGAAGAAGAGAACCCTGGTATTAACGTTGAAATGAATGCGCTCCCGTCAGATTCATACATTGCGAATGCTTCGGCAACGCTTCTTTCTGGAAAAGGTGCTGACGTATTTGCAAGTTTTCCTGGGAGCCAGTTTGAAGCACTTCAGGAATCTGGTGCTTATGTAGAACTAGGTGATCAAGCATTTGTTGATAAATTTTCAGAAAATATGCTTGGCGCTGGTCAAAAAGATGGCAAGCAGTTAGCTGTTCCTTATCAACTTGTGTATAACATTCCTGTGTATAACAAAGGTGTTTTCGAAGAGCTTGGCCTAGAGCCGCCAAAAGATTGGGATGGCTTCCTTGAAGTTAGTCAAACGTTAAAAGACAACGGATACGATCCGATTTTATTCGCTGGGGATGTTAGTCCTAGTCAGTTTATTAACCCGATGGTCATGAACAATCAGCCTTCTGATGAAGCTTTTGCGAAATTGGAAACGGGTGAAGAGAAGTTAACGAATGATTGGTTTGTAAAAACGTTGAGTCAGATAAAAGAGTTAAACGACAAAGGTTACTTCCAAAAAGATCCGCTAGGTACGAAAAAAGAAGGAGCGGCTGCGCTATTTGCTCAGGAAAAAGGCGCGATGCTTGCGCTTGGATCGTACATGATGGCAACAGTAGCAGAGCAAAATCCTGATATTGAGCAAGGGTTGCTTTCTCCAATCACGGTATCTGAGGATGAAATGAAATATGAAGGGATTCATACTTCGACGTTCATGCTAGGTGTGAATGCGAAATCCGAGCATCAAGAAGAAGCGATGAAGTTCATTGAATTCCTAACAAAGCCTGAGATTGCGTCAGAGTATGCGAATGCAACAGGGCAGTTGCTAACGGTGAACGATGTGGAATATGATTCTCCAGAACTAACCGAAACAGCAGCATGGCTAGATAAGGAAACGTTGTTCCAGCCGCGCTATACGCTTTCTAAGGAGCAAGTAAGTAAAGCGATTGAGACAGCGATTCAAGATGTTCTATCGGGAGTAGAACCTGAAGAAGCTGCGAAAAAAGCGCAAGAAGAGGTTGACCGTGCAATCAAACAATAACGTGGAGCGAGTAGGGGGAGCGAGCGTTGCTTCTCCCTACGTTGCTTCAACAGCGAAAAAGCGGAAAAAGAAGTGGAACTGGGCGCTGTTTTTCTTCGTACTCCCGGGTTTTATTATTTATAGCGTGTTTTTTGCAGGCCCAACGGTTGCCGCGCTTTTTCTAAGCTTTACGGATTGGAATGGGATTGCACCAACGTTTAATTATGTTGGCTTCTCAAACTACACGAATATGTTAACGGATGATCCAATTTTTGTTCAATCACTCGGCAATAACTTGAAATTTACGCTTGGCGTTTTGATTTTCCAGACGGTGCTAAGTTTGTTCTTTGCGATGCTACTTGTGAAAAATACGAAAGCGAACATTTTCTACCGGGCGGTTTACTTTTTTCCAACGATCGTTGCTTCGGTGTCAGTAGCGTTCGTTTGGACGTTTATGTACGATCCGAACATTGGCGTCATTAATAACGTTCTTTCAGCTGTTGGATTGGAAAGTCTCGCAAAATCATGGCTTGGCGATCGGAATATCGCGATCTATAGCCTCGCATTCGTTCAGTTCTGGGCGCATACCGGGCAGATGCTGATCATTTTTGTTGCTGGTCTTCATGCGATTCCGAAAGAGCTCTATGAAGCAGCAGAAATTGAAGGCGCAAACAAATGGCAGACGTTCAAAAGCATTACGTGGCCACTGCTAGCCCCATCAGCCACAATTGTTGTCGCGTATACAACGATTCAAAGTTTTAAAGCGTTCGACCTTGTGATCGCGATGACCGGTGGTGGACCGTCTTATGCAACGGAAATTCTTTCTACATTCCTATACCATGAAGCGTTTATTAACTTTCGATTTGGCTATGCTTCAGCCGCCGCGGTTATTTTTATGATCATTATCGCGATCGTTACGGTACTTCAATTTAGACTGCTGAAATCAAACGATGTGAAATTTTAAGAAGGGAAGGAGGAACGTTTGATGAAAAAAATACCTCAACAGCTTTTACTCTTCATTTATGCGGCGATTATCATCTTGCCGTTTAGCATGGTGTTGTTTGCGACATTTAAAACAACGCCTGAGCTTTATAAAAATCCTCTCGGCATGCCTGAGAGCTGGTCGTTCACGAACTACCAGGACCTTTTTCTAAAAGAGTCAATGGTGACGTATTTTATGAACAGCGTGATCGTGACTGGTGTGAGCGTGGTGTGCATCATTTTCTTTGCAAGCTTAATTGCATACGCGATTATTCGGATGCCTAAAAAAGCGGGCATTGCGCTATTCGGATTTTTCGTTGTCGGCATGATGGTACCAACGCAAGTAAACATGATTCCGATTTACCTACTTGTAAATAAGCTTGGCATGCTAGATACACTGCGGGGCGTCATTTTCGTATCAATCGGGTTTCTTATCCCGATCGCTGTTTTTATTTTAACTGGGTTTATGAAAACACTTCCTGATGGCCTGATTGAGGCTGCAAAAATTGATGGCGCAAGTGAATGGCAAACGTATTTACGCGTTGTGATGCCGCTATCACTTCCATCCGTTGCAACGGTAGTTATCTTTGCATTCGTCATTGTGTGGAACGACCTTCTTTATCCATTGCTTCTTCTGAAATCAAGCGAAGTAAAAACACTTCCGATTGCGCTACTTGATTTTCAGGGGCAGTATTTAACAAACTATCCGATGATTTTCGCTGGGGTAATCATTGCCTCTATTCCGATGATCGTGGCGTACGTTTTCTTACAGCGCTACTTTGTTGCGGGGATGACGGCTGGTTCAGTGAAAGGATAAACGGGTATGGAGTTGGCGGATAGAGAGGTTGGTGCTTGAGAAATGAAAAAAATTGCAATTGGTCAGGCAGGTGGACCCACTGCTGTATTGAATGAAAGTCTTGTAGGGTTTTTAGATGAGATCGATCAAGATGTGACAGGGGTTCTTCAAGGATTTCAGGGCCTTGTGGAGGGGCGGTTTATCGAGATGAATCCCTCGGTGCGAAATCATGCAAAAGCGAGTCGAAGCGTCTCAGGCGCATGGCTGGGCGCAGGGCGCTATGCCTTGAGCGAAGCAGACATGGCTCAAGCTGTTGGAAATTTGAAGAAGGCAGGTATTGATACGCTTGCGTTCATCGGTGGAAACGGGACGATGTGGACGTTACGTGCTCTCTCGAAAATGGCAGAGCGAATGAACGTGGATTTGCAGGTCATCGGTATTCCGAAAACGGTCGATAATGATCTTGCTGAGACGGATCATGCGCCTGGATTTGGGAGTGCTGCGAGGTATGTGGCTCATGCAGCATACGATATGAGCAAGGACCTTGAAGCGATGCGGAATTTTGAACAGGTCCGAATCATCGAAACGATGGGTCGAAATGTTGGATGGCTTGCGGCGGCCAGTGGTTTGTTGAAGGTGCATGAGAATGAGGGACCGCATTTGATTTATCTCCCTGAACAGAAGCATGATGCCGTGAAGGTGGTAGCAAGCATTCGAGAAGCGGTGAAAGAGTATGGTTTTGCTTCTGTTGTCCTTAGTGAAGGGGTAAAGCTGGATGCTCGGACTGTTACGAGAAAAATTGTTAACGGACGTGAAGTCCTTGGTGGGATTTCAGAACAGCTTGCCGAACTTGCTGAGGCAGAGCTTGGCATAGTAGCACGTGCTGATATTTTAGGGATGAATCAGCGGTCAAGCCAGCTTGCGTGCTCGAATCAGGACCGGATAGAAGCGTATCAAGCTGGTGTGAAAGCAGCTGAGCTTGTGCGCAAAGGGGTTTCGGATGTGATGGTTATCTTTCGACGGGCAGCGGGATCGAAATATGTCTACGCGCTTGATGCGGTGGATCTTGATCAGGTTGTAGCAGGTGGTGAACGGGCGTTGCCTGATTGGTTTCAGGAAGCGCCGGAAGCTTATCATGACTGGTTGAGACCGCTGGTTGGTGGGGATGAGGTGTGTGTTCCCGCGAGTGCCTTAGCGAGTGCCTGTCACCACCCGAAGATTGGCGGAATGCGTCGAAATATAGAGAAATGAAAAAGCGGTTCCCCTTACACTAAAAGGGGAACCGCTTTTGATTTTGACATTAAAGAATTAGAACGTGCTTGCTTTTTTTACGGTTTGCTCTTCTTCAAATTCTTCAAGATGCATAAGTTTTTGTAGCTTCTTAGAAAGCAGAAGTAAGATGATACCTAAACTTAGAGCAGCTATACCTAAATAGATGAAGATTTCAAGATATCCTGCTGATGTTGTGAGTGAAGCAATGTAACCTGCAAGGTAGTTTGCGGCAGCGTTACTTAGGAACCAAACACCCATCAATAAAGAAGCGATTTTCACTGGTGACATTTTACTCACGAGAGAAAGTCCTATTGGAGATAAGGATAGCTCACCAAGTGTATGGAAGAAGTACGTAACAACCATAAATAGCATGCTTGCTTTCACCGCAATATTTCCTTCATCACTTCCTGTCATCATTACTGCAGGAACCATAACCATAAATCCGACACCAAGTAAGATTAAACCAAATGCCATTTTTGTAGGGATTGCAAAGTCACCACGTTTTGATTTTGCTAATTTCAACCAGAGAGCTGAAACAATCGGTGCTAGCAATAGTACAAACATTGGGTTTAATGACTGGAAGAAGGAAACGGGTACTTCATAACCAAAGACCGTTCTATCTAAGAAATCTCTCGTATAGAGCGTAAAGGAAGCACCTGCTTGTTCGAATCCAGCCCAGAATGTCACTGTGAACACTGCTAGGATTAAAATGACTGCAGTACGCTGCTTTTCGATTTTTGTAAGCGGCTTAGCTTTACCTTCTGCTGTTGGAATCACACGGTTTGAAGATGGTGTTCTTCCGACATCACCAAGATATTTTTTAGAAAGAAGATTAAAGGTAACCTGTCCGATAATCATCCCGATTGATGAAGCTAGGAACGCATATTTGAAACCAAATGTCTCGACGCCACCTGTATTGGAATAGAAAACATTGGCGTATAAAAGACCTGCGATCAATGGTGAAATTAAGCCACCAAGGTTAATTCCCATATAGAAAATGGTAAACGCTGAATCTTTACGCTTATCGTTCTTACTGTATAGCTCTCCAACAAGAGTGGAAATGTTCGGTTTGAAAAATCCGTTACCAACAATAAGTAACAGTAACCCGAGATAAAGGCCCCATTGTTCTTGGACAGCAAACAGTGTAAAATCACCGATGGCCATTGTAATACCGCCGATTGTGATGGCTGTGCGTAAACCGATGAATTTATCGGTTAAATAACCACCAATTAATGGCGTGAAATAAACAAGACCAGTGTACATACCGTAAAGCATTAATGCTTTATCTTGCTCCATTCCTAATCCCCCGCTGATTAGCTCAGCTGTCAAATAAAGGACGAGAATTGAACGCATACCATAATAGCTATAGCGTTCCCACATTTCTGTGATAAACAAAAGATACAAGCCGGGTGGGTGTTTTAACTTCCCTTTTTTCGTCGGCTTTTCGTCTATGGTGGTGTCCATAATCAAACCTCCAATTTTTAATAACTTCCCCATTTTAGCAAATTATTTGTCAATTTAAAGCGTAATAGAAAAAGTGCATCTTTTTAAAATGTTTGTAAATTTGTAAAAATTACAGGGAGGTATCGAGAAAACGTTGTCGAAATTTGAAGGATTTTGTTTTCTGAACGCTTACAATACGCACGTTTGACATGTGTGCCTAAGCGATTGGAAAATAGACAAACCATTCTAACGATTACAATTAGATTACTAAAAATAAGGAGAACGACCTAGTCGCTCTCCTGGTGAAACTATTTAGCTGACAAGCTCAATATCATATTCATCTAGCCATGCATTTACCTGAATTAAGTAGTCAAGCAGTCCTTTTGCCTGATCGGTGTTCAATCCTTTTGCCTGATTTGATGCGATCGCTCGAACTTTTTCAGTATCAATGAGAGAAAGAATTGGAGAATTTGGATTATCTAGAATGTCGAGCATCCATTTTTGCACACCTTTCAAGTAAACAGGATCTTTGTCACTTGGATATGCGCTCTTTTTGCGATAAAGAACATCGTCTGGAAGGGTTCCTTTTAGAGCGCGGCGCAGAATGCCTTTCTCGATGTTATCCACATTTTTATAATCAATTGGCACATTCCATAAGTATTCCACAATGCGATAATCGCAGAATGGTACGCGTACTTCAAAACCCGTTTTCATACTCGCGCGGTCTTTTCGATCGAGCATAAATGGAAGGAAGCGCGTGATGAAAAAGTAAGACATTTGACGCTGTTTCGCCTCAAACTCACATTCTCCTTCTAGAAACGGAATTTCTTCATAAGCTTCTGCGAAACGTTCTTTCTGATATTGTTCAGGCTGAATTTGGTTTTTCGTTTCTTCAGAAAGTACTGATGAGATTCCCTTCAGATTCACAAGCCAAGGATAGACCTCGGCATCGAGGTATTTTTCTTGGTGGAACCATGGATAACCTGAAAAAACTTCATCGGCAGACTCACCTGAAAGTGCAACAGTTGCATCCTTTTTCATTTCTGTAAAAAGAAGATAGAGCGACGTTTCGATTTCGCCTACGCCAGGCAGATCTCGTCCTCTCATTGGTTCGAGAAGGTTTGAAAGTAGTTGATTGGCTCCAAAGGTGACAGAATGATGGTCTGTACCGACGTGTTGAGAAACGCGCTTAACCCAAGGTTCGTCCATATCGTGTCTTAGGAAATCCTTTTGGAAATGATCCTCGTTTTGATCGAAATCAATGGAGTAGGTGCCAAGCATTTTCTCTGAGTGTTTGAACTCCTCAGCTGCAAGGCTTGTGAGGCCGCTTGAATCGAGCCCACCAGAAAGCATCGACACCACGGGCATGTCAGAAATGAGCTGACGTTGAACGGTATCTTTTAAAAGGGTACGGATCGTTTCTGTCGTTGTGTCCACATCATCCGTATGAGGTTGTGATTCAAGTTTCCAGTAGCGATATTCTTCTATCGAATCTGCGGTTGCGATCACGTAATGACCTGGACGAACTTCATCAATATCTTTGAAAATCGCCTGTCCTGGCGTTCTCATTGGGCCCATTCCGAAGATTTCAGCAAGGCCTTTACGATCGACTTGTGGTTGAACGGATGGGTGAGCGAGTATCGCTTTGATTTCAGATCCGTAGAAAAGCGAATCGCCCTGTTTTGAGTAGAAGAGAGGTTTGACACCGAGGTGGTCACGGCCAAGGAAAAGCTTTTGTTCATGCTGATCCCAAATCGCAAAGGCGAAGATGCCGTTAAAATGCTTCAGGCATTCTTCTTCCCATTCCATATAAGAGTGTAGAACAACTTCTGTATCTGAGTTTGATGTAAAAGTATGTCCTTTTTGCTGAAGCTCCTGTTTTAATTCTCGATAATTGTAGAGTTCCCCGTTATACGTAAGAACAAGTTGTTGATCTGGTGACGACATCGGCTGTTTACCGCCTCGAGGATCAATAACGATCAATCGACGATGAGCTAGCGCCGCCTGTTCTGAGAGCCAGAACCCTTCTTCATCAGGTCCACGGTGAGCAATGGAATCTGCCATTTTCTTTAGCGTATCCTGCTCCGTTGAGAGGTCACCAGACCATTTAATCCAACCTGTAATGCCACACATAACAATTCCTTCTTTCTGGATAGTTTGCTAAAATCTCATGAATTTCTAAAGCACTTTCCCATCGTATTCCTCTTATTCGGTGAGGGTCAACCTGTGAAAAATACTGTAAAAATGGAACTAATTTCCTTTAATGGGAAAACAGTAGTTTAATAGTCGCGCTGTTTAGGAAGAGATGGAAAAAGTGGTGCCTGTCACCACCCGAATAAACGCAGGTTTTGTCGATTGAGCAGTAATTCCTTTGTCTCCTTGTGGACAATTATTTTCATACAGTGATAAAATTAATAAGATGTGGATAAGTATGGTAGCGGAAGGAGGGAATGCGATGAGATATTTACTGTTAGTGGTTTTGTTCGGCTTTCTTGTGTTTATTTACCCAGCACAGGAGTTAAGTCAATATGACTATCATTCGGCTGATAAACCGACAATCTCGGAATTCGCTTATCTTCCAGATGCAAAAATGATTTCTTATACTTCCTCGGTATCTCTTCAGAAGCAGAAGATGTTTGGCACTTTTGTTCCATTTACAAGTGAGCATGATGTACAGCCGCATCTTATTTATCCTCAGAAAAATTTTATGAAAATCGAGATTTCACCAGATGCCAGAGGCTTTCTGAATGTATTTGCTGTCCACTCTAATTACCTCATCACATTCCTTTAAAAGCCAAAATAATTAGCAACAGCTATGTCATTTTCTTGATTACGTTCGTACGATATTGATTCGTGCTTGGATCAAATTTTACTCATAGTTGAGGTGGAAAAAGTGATGGAAAAAACATCATGGTGGAATAATGCGCTCGAATGTTTTGGATGGGTGGTCCTTTTACTGCTCCCATTTTGGGGAATGATCGTACTCTCATCGGAACTCTCAGGCAACCATGTGGTGGACCTCATTTTGTCTTATTTTAAATAAGAACAAATTGATGGAAGATAGAGGAGGCAATATTTTGAGTGAAAGTAAGCCGTTAGAAGATTTAATAAATGAAACAAAAATTCATAAAAAAACACCGCTTCAAGAAAAAGCGAAAAGAACATTTATGATTACATTAGGTGCCATTATTATGGCTGTTGGACTCGAAGTTTTTCTTGTACCGAACCAAGTTATTGATGGAGGAATTGTTGGTATTTCCATTATGCTCTCCCATTTAAGTGGCATTGGTCTGGGAATTTTCTTATTCATTCTAAACCTTCCATTCATTTATATAGGATACAAACAAATTGGAAAAACCTTTGCTCTTTCAACGCTTTATGGAATTGTGATTTTGTCGATTTCGACGGCTTTGTTGCATCCTGTTCCTGCTTTTACAGATGACATTCTTTTAGCCACTTTGTTTGGCGGGGTTGTTCTCGGAATTGGGGTCGGCATTGTGATTCGCTTTGGTGGTTCCCTTGATGGAACGGAAATTCTTGCGATACTTGCGAGTAAAAAGCTTCCGTTTTCAGTGGGGGAAATCATCATGTTTGCGAACCTCTTTATTCTTGGTAGCGCAGGATTTGTATTTAGCTTTGATCGTGCGATGTATTCCCTTCTTGCATACTATGTTGCTTATAAAATGATTGATATTACAATCAAAGGTCTCGATGAGTCGAAGTCGGTATGGATTATTAGTGACAACCACAAAGAACTTGGTGATGCGATTTTGAGTCGTCTAGGCAGAGGCGTAACGTATTTGCACGGGGAAGGCGCTTTTTCGGGTGATGACAAAAAAGTGATTTTCTGCGTGATCACTCGACTAGAAGAAGCGAAATTGAAAGATATTGTGGCTGACCACGACGATTCCGCGTTCCTCGCGATGGCAGATATCGCAGAAGTACGAGGCGGTCGTTTCAAGAAAAAAGATATTCATTAATGGAAGAAAAATAGATTAAGAGTCGCGGAGTTCCCTCTAGCGGCTCTTTTTTTGCGCATTTTAACCAAAATGAACAATAGTAGCAATTCTTTTTGATTCAAGGATCCTATTACTGGTAAAATAATAGAAATACCTGTTGGAGGGCGGTTGTCGTATGGTGGTTGTCGTTGTAAAACTATGTATATCAGCTTGTCTAGGACTGATGATTGGGATTGAAAGAGAATTAAAACATAAACCCCTCGGTTTAAAGACGTGTATGGTCATCGCGGTTAGCAGCTGTTTATTAACGATTGTTTCGATCGAATCTGCGAAAACTTTCTCTGAAATATCTCCAAACATCCGAACCGATCCAATGCGGCTAGCAGCCCAGGTTGTTTCGGGGATTGGTTTTATTGGAGCTGGAGTTATATTAAGACGAAATAACGATGCCATTTCAGGACTAACAACAGCGGCAATTATATGGGGCGCATCTGGGCTTGGGATTGCAGCGGGCGCTGGCTTTTATTTTGAAGCGTTCGTTGGGGCAAGCTTAATCCTATTTAGCGTGAATATCCTGCCGTGGGTAATAAAAAAAATCGGTCCAAGTCAATTAAGGCAGCGTGAAATGAGAGCAAAAATCACGCTTCGAAAAGGGACGGACATCACAGCATTTATGCAAACAATCCAGGCGAAAGATTTTGAAATTAAGCACGTTCGGGTGCGCGATACGAAGGAAAAAGACCATCAAGTGGAGCTACGCTTGCTTACTTTCGAATCAAACCATACAACTAGTATTTATCAGCAGCTAAGAGATCTGAATGGAGCTACGTTTGTTGAGGTAGAAGGGTAGTGCTTAGCGGTGCCTGTCCCCTGTTTTTGCTCACAATTTGTCGAATTACTACACATGACCTTTCGCCTCATTCTAATATTTCCTTCAAGTGAATAGGGTAATAAAGAGATGCGGTCCTTCTATATTTCAACGGTGGAGATGACGAACGATGGTGATTGTTCTAATTAAATTATGTGTTTCTGCTTTACTTGGATTAATGATTGGAATTGAGCGAGAATTAAAGCATAAGCCACTTGGATTAAAGACGTGTATTGTGATTGCGGTCAGCAGCTGCTTGTTAACGATTGTGTCGATTGAGTCCGCGGAAACATTTGCTGAGCTTTCTTCGAATATCCGAACAGATCCGATGCGGTTAGCGGCTCAAATTGTTTCTGGGATTGGTTTTATCGGTGCTGGCGTAATCTTGAGACGAAACAATGATGCTATTTCAGGGTTAACGACAGCTGCCATTATTTGGGGAGCCTCTGGATTAGGCATCGCGGCTGGTGCCGGTTTTTACTATGAAGCGTTCGTTGGTGCCGGTCTTATCCTGTTCAGCGTAAATATCCTTCCCTGGATCATTAAGCGCATCGGTCCAAAAGCCCTAAGGCAGCGGGAAATGCGGGCGAAGTTAACGCTGAAAAAAAGCGTAAACGTGAGTGATTTTATGAAATCAATTGTGGCGAATGACTTTGAAATTCGTCACGTACGGGTTCGTGATACGAAAGAAAAAAATCCACAGATTGAGCTTAAACTAATGACGTTTGAGAAAAATCATACGACAGACATTTATGAACTGCTTCGCAAAGTGGACGGTGTGAATGAGGTTGAGGTGGAGGGGTAAATAGGACGTTTTGTGTACAATGAAAGAGGAGGTGGCTATAAAAATTAGCCATCTCCTCTTTTTCTATGAAAGTACGGTAAATCCATAGCCCTCAGAGCGTATCTGTTTAATAAGCTCGGGCAATATTTGAACCGTTTGCTTCAGCTCGTGCAGAAGAATAATCGCTCCATCTTCAAGGTTTGGAACGACATTACTCAAAATTTCTTCCGGATGACAAGCGAGTTCCCAATCCATGGAGCTGATGCGCCACATGACCGTCTTTAAGCCGAGGTCTCTAGCAGCTTTCGTTGTGGCAAGGTCGTAGCGCCCGAATGGCGGTCTGAAATAAGTCACAGGGGTACCGGTGATTGCCTCGATTTTTAGTTTACTTCTTTCGAGATCCTCAAACTGTTCGGCATAACTGAGATTGCTGAAATTAAGGTGTTTACACGAATGAGTGCCAATGACATGCCCTTCATCTAGCGCCCTTTTCCACGGCCTGTCTCGATAAAGAAGGCGTGACTGCCAGAAGAACATAGCTGGTACCTTCTCTGTTTTTAGAATATCAAGTAGCTCTGGGAGAACGCGGCCTGGACCGTCATCAAAGGTTAAAATCACTTTCTTCTTGGCTGAGTTTTTATGCGTCATCACATTATGATTAGGAGAGTCGTACACGACCCTTGTGTGATCCACTACTCAAGGACTTTTAATCATTCGAGTTATCCCCTTTCTTTGAAAGGTTTAAGCTGAACGAGTACATGTTAAGGATTGCGGTTATTTCCTGTGTTGCGGAGTGATGTTTTTCTACGTACTCCGCAGCTTGTTGGCCGAGTGATTGGCGAAGAGATTCCTGCTCAACGAGGCGAAGTGCACAAGTAATAAATTGCTCGACGCCTTCATAAACAAGTCCTGTTCTGTTATGAGAAACAAGGCTTAAGTTTCCTTTGTTTTTTGCCACAAGAACCGGTAAACCGTGGCTCATCGCTTCAAGTATGGCGGAAGATTGTCCTTCACTACGGGAGGTGTTAAGCACGACGTCGGCACGACTGTACAACCCTTCCATTTCACTATGAGGGATAGCTCCTTCATAATTCACCCACTCGCTATCGAGTATTAATTCCTTAACGAGTTCTCCCTCCTTCTTTTCAATGATTGGTCCGACAATCGTTAACATAACCTCGGGGTGAGTTTGACGTAATTTCTTCAAACTCTTAATCGCGAAAGGAATGTTTTTAACTTCTCGAATCCCTGCTGGAAGGATAAAATGGAATGAGCCAGTAGTCTTTTTAGGTGAGCGCTTTATACTTGAGGAACTCGTTCCCTGTGCAATTACGAACAACTTTCTTTCTATATCTGGTAAAACCTCTAGGGTACGACGCTTCGCTTTTTCGTCAAAAACGTGCACCGCGAGCGCATTTTTCAAACAGGCTATCACATCATGCTGTCTGTTTGGATTCGTTAAATCATGATTAAGATCCGTTCCTGTGAGCGTAATCGTGTAATTGGTGATCGGAATGCTTAAGGTTTTCATAAACTGATAAAAACGATAAGCGTTAAAGCCATGAATTAAATCGGCTTCTTTGAGAGCTGTGATCGAATCTGTTTCTTCTGTTATAGAGATCACTTCCGTCTCAACATCAGCTTCGCTTAAACCCCTGGCGATACGCTGGACGGTAATCGTATTACCACGAAGCTGATGATAGAAAGGAGTGGCAAGAATCACTTTCATGTATAGGTTCATCCTTTTGATAGACGGGCGGGATGTGTGGCGTGGTACAGTGGTGCCTGTCACCACCCGGTATTTGTCATATGTTGTCTTATTAGTTTAACAGGATTTATGGCGATGCGCGGGTATTGTGTTTCATATTGCTCCAATTTAGTTTATTAAAGGTAAGGAGGGTGACAGAAATGAAGGGGTTTTTCGGAAGATTGATGGGGTTAGAGAAATGTATGATTTGTAAGAAGAAGCCTGTACGTCCTCAGTATTATTTGGATGATGAGGGCAATCGGAAGCCGGTTTGTTATAAATGTGTTTCTTATGCTGAGAGAAGGGCTTATCGGAAGGCGTAGTTGTGCTTAAATAAACGTTTGTTTAAACAGGAAATAAACCAAAGCGCCGGTCCATGATCGGCGTTTTTTTAATGTTTTACCAACTGATCAATGACGATAAAATCTTATCACTATGGTTGAAGCTTTCTTCTGGTTATAATAGAACGAGGTTTGTCTTAAAGGAGGAAAAGCATGGAGCAACACGATAAGATGCCAAAAGATGATCCACGCTATCGAATCGCCAATCGTGAAGCGCTCATCGGCGTCGTTCTTGTTATCATTAATTTTATTTTATGGTATGGGTTTGCTTACGGTTTTGGATCAAAACCAGTAGAAGACTATCATTATATATGGGGGCTGCCAGCGTGGTTTTTCTACAGCTGTGTGCTCGGAACGGGAATTGTGATCGTCCTCGTGATTTTAGCGGTTATCTTCTTATTTAAAGAAGTTCCGTTTGATGAGGAGGAAGGCGAATGAACTGGGACGTTGTGATTCCACTCCTTATCTTTCTCGTTATCATTTTTTTGATCGGGTTCTATGCTTCTACCCATTTGAAATCAACATCGAACTTTTTACAGGAGTATTTCCTTGGAAACCGTGAACTTGGTGGATTTATTCTTGCGATGACGATGGTTTCTACATATGGAAGTGCAAGTAGCTTCATTGGTGGTCCTGGTGTTGCTTATACAATGGGACTTGGCTGGGTCCTCTTATCGATGACTCAGCTCGCCACTGGTTATTTTGTATTATCCGTGCTCGGGAAAAAGTTTGCCATTATGGCTCGAAAAATTCGAGCGGTTACGTTAATTGATTTCCTAAAGGAGCGTTATCAGAGTAAAGGCGTGGTTATTTTATCTGCGCTTAGTATTATCATTTTCTTATTTTCTGCGATGGCCGCTCAGTGGATTGGTGGCGCGCGACTCATTGAATCGTTAACCGGCCTACCTTATACAGGAGCGCTGTTTCTTTTTGCCGCCTCGGTTCTTGTCTACGTCATTATCGGTGGATTTAGGGCGGTAGCGATCACGGATACAGTACAGGGCGTTGTGATGTTCGGTGGAACACTAGTCATTCTTATCGGAACAGTCGTTGCTGGCGGAGGTGTTGAAAATATCATCACGACGCTAGGGGCTGAAAATCCAGATTTGATCTCTCCATTTGGCGCTGATCAATCTCTGACGCCGCTGTACGTCTCATCTTTCTGGATTTTGGTAGGTGTAGGTGTTGTCGGGTTGCCACAAGTGGCTGTCCGAGCCATGTCTTATAAAAGTTCAAAAGGTATGCATCGCGCTCTCATTATCGGAACAATCGTCGTAGGTGTGATCATGCTTGGAATGCACCTCACCGGCGTATTTGCACGTGCCGTTTTACCTGGAATTGAAGTTGGAGATACGGTAATGCCGAGGATTGCACTAGAGGTGCTACCAGCCTGGCTTGCTGGGATTGTTCTAGCAGCTCCAATGGCTGCGATCATGTCGACGGTCGACTCTTTGTTACTTCTCGTTAGTTCTGCGATCGTGAAAGACATTTACTTGAATTATGTGAAGCCTGAAGCAAGCGATCAAACGATCAAGCGATTTAGCGTAGGAGTGACCGCAGTATTAGGCGTATTGGTATTTGCGATGGCCGTAAATCCGCCTGAACTTCTTATCTGGTTAAATTTGTTTTCGTTTGGTGGACTTGAAGCGGCTTTTATTTGGCCAGTCGTCATGGGACTCTACTGGAAGCAAGGAAATGCGAGCGGTGCAATGGCATCCATTCTCGTTGGTGTGGGCAGTTATATTGGCTTTCATACGTTTATGCCGAATGCGTTTGGGATGCACACTGTAGTATTGCCGGTGTTGCTTTCGCTTCTTGGTTATGTGAGCGTCAGTTTGCTAACGACGAAAAAGCATGCGACGGTGCAGGAAGAAGTGCTCTTGAGATTGTGGAGAGCCTGATAACGGTGCCTGTCACCGCCCGCTTTTTGAGAGAATTTGTCGAATGAAAGCTAAGAATGATCGTTTAAGAGCTCTTCATCTTTGAAGGGCTCTTTGTTGATTTGTTTAATTGATGATTTCCAAAGTGGACAAGACGATCACAAAATTTAAACGACTAAAAAATGACCGAGAATGCTCATTTTCTCTACACTTATATCCAAATTTCGACTGAACTAGAGTGAATTAGTGTCATTTCTTATAGGTTAAAAGTCCAGATTTTATAGAACCACTACTATTTAGAACTGAACTCCTAATTTACTAAACATTCAATTAATGGAATAATTATGCTGATCACATAACCTTAAGGAGGAATTTTGATTGCAAAAGAAAGCGATTACAGTAGCCCTGGCGACGGGGTTGGTTCTAAGTCCAATGTCTTTCTCGGTTGATGCGGCGAAGCCTGCTCCAAATGGACAAGCTGACCATGCGTTTGACAACAAAGTGATAAAGAAAATCAGTAGTGAAAACATGTATAACAATATTGCCCTATTATCAAAGCAGCCTCGTGCAGCCGGTACAGAAGGGGAATATCAAGCCGTTCAGTACATAAAAAGCGAGTTTGAGCGCTATGGCTATGAGACGGAGTTACAGCCATTTACCATTCAAGAGTGGGATGGTGGATCTTCATCGCTTGCCTTTAATGATCAAGTCTTTGCTGGCGATGTTCATACGTTTGAAGGCTCAATCAACGCTCGTGTCTCAGGATCGCTCGTCTATGTCGGACTTGGTTCTAAAGATGAAGTGGGTGATGAAGTAGCGGGGAAGATCGCATTAATTGAGCGCGGTTCTTATAGTTTTTATGAAAAAATTCAGAACGTCTATGATAAAGGAGCGATTGGCGTTATTATGTTTAACGGCGAAGGACGTTCTGGCAATTCATTTGGTTACGCTTATGATGGTCAGGATATTCCGGCTGTCGGGATTACTAGAGAAGCGGGCCTTCAACTTGTGGAACAGCTGAATAAGGAAGACGTACAAGCCACTGTAAGTGTAGAAAACGCTGGGACTGTTGATAAAACTTCTTACAACGTAATTGCGAAAAAAGAGCCTCATCCTAATAAAGATAACGGACAAATTGTGACAGTTGGCGCGCATCACGATTCTGTTCCTAATGGACCAGGGGCAAACGACGATGCTTCGGGAGTCGCGGCGACATTAGAGTTAGCGAGAATCATGGCGAAAACGCCTACAGATACAGAACTTCGATTTGTAACATTTGGTGCGGAAGAAAAAGGATTGGTCGGCTCTTATCACTATGCGGACTCTTTGACTGATGAGGAGATTGAAAACTCAGTCGCTCATTTTCAAATGGATATGGTAGGGAGTCGCGATGCAGGAGAACTAATCATGTTCACTCCTGATGGAAATAAGAATCTCGTAACCGATCTTGGTGCCTCAGCTGGAGCGAGGATTTCAGGCGCAGTTGATTATGGTGAACTCGGTCGAAGCGATCACGTGCCTTTCTTTCTAAAAGGGATTCCGGCAGCTCTCTTTATCCACGCTCCGCTTGAGCCATGGTACCATTCACCTGAAGATACGATTGATAAAATTAGCAAAGAGAAACTTCAAAATGTAGCGGAGATTGTTGGAGCAGCCGTCTATCAAGTGGCACGACCTGATACCCCTGCTCTTGAAAAAGCGCGCGTTGCGCCGAATCCAGCAGATTATGATTTTGATGATCGCCCATTGTAAGGGATAAAGCTAAAAGAGGTGGGGGAATCCCACCTCTTTTAGCTTTATTTAAGGTGTTAGCACATTAAGTTTTGAGACCAACATAGGTAAATGGTCTATCCAATTAAGGTAGCGGTCTATGATAAGATAATAGGTATCAGCTGCAAAGCAGGGTGGGCGGCGGTACCCCGTTGATGAAAGGGGGTGCTGCCTATAATGATGAGCACATTTGAGGCGCTTGTTTTGATGATCAGTTTTGCTTCTCTCGTGGTCACAATTATTACGGTTTCTAGTAATAAAAAGAAGTAACCCACCCTGCCCCGGCCAAGGATTAAGGTGAGTTACTTTTTTGCCTTTTGAGCCGCCGCTCGTCATGCGGAGCAGCTGTATGGACGCTGGTGTGAAAGCACCGGCGTTCTTTTTTTATACCTTATGTTCTCTAGCTTTATTATATGCAATTAGGATGAATGTGGCAAGAGGGATCGTTCGGCCAGTGGTTGTTCCAGCGGTTCGAGCGGTGCCTGTCACCACCCGGTTTTTGGGTGATTTTGTCGAACGAATGGCAGGTCATTTGCGTCATGCTGCAGATAAAATAGACGAAATATATATAATATTCAATTATCCTATGACGTTGTGTACAATGATCATTCAATACGGCTTTGCTATAGTGAATAAAAATGATGAAAAGGATGAGTGTGAATGGGGATTAACCGCGATCGTTTACAGAGTCATCTTGAAGAATTAGCTAAGATCGGAAAGATTGGTGAAACAGGTGTTTGTCGTCTTGCGCATTCGAAGGAAGATCGAGAAGCAGTGGAGGTCGTGAAGGGATGGATGGAAGCGGCTGGTTTGATAGCTCGTATCGATGGTTTTGGGAACTTAATAGGAAGGATAGAGGGGGCTGAGAAGGACAAGCCAATTCTTATGCTCGGATCTCACATCGACTCTCAGCCGTATGGTGGACGCTTTGACGGAACAGCAGGTGCTCTTGGAGCCATTGAGGTCGTACATACGATGAAAGATAACGGCATAACACCGAAGCGAACGATTGAGGTGATTTGTTTTTCAGATGAAGAAGGTTCCCGTTTTAACAAAGGTGTTTTCGGTGTAAGAGCACTTGCTGGCCTACTAGAGGAAGGTGAGGTTGAGCGAAAAGATAAGAATGGGATGACGAGAAAAGAAGCACTGAAAGAATTCGGTGTCGAACCTGATCTTACAGAAAGTCCCATCTACAGAAATGGAGACATTGAGGCATTCTTAGAGCTTCATATTGAGCAAGGACCTGTCTTAGAAACTAAAAATAAACCTGTTGGAATTGTTTCAGGGATTTCAGGACCAATCTGGCTAACCGTTACCCTTGAAGGTTTCGCCGGCCATGCTGGATCCGTTCCGATGCCATTACGGCAAGATGCCATGGTCGGAGCGAGTGAGATTATTACGAAATTTGATCACCTCATTAAAGAAGAAGGACAAGAAACAACGGTGGGAACCGTTGGAAGTGTCCAGGTATTTCCGAACTCTCGTAACATTATTCCGGAAAAAGTAGAATTTACGATGGATTTACGTGATATCGACCTTGAGCATCGCACCATGCTTGAAAAAAAGCTCTACACGATTATTGAAGAAGCTGCATCAACTTACAAGCTTACTTACACGATTACGGAAGATACCAGGAGTGAACCACGTTATTGTGCAGATTGGATCAAAGCGATCATGAGCGAAGAAGATAAGAAACTCGGTTACGAATCGCCAATTTTAATGAGCGGTCCATTCCACGATGCCCTTTTTATGTCGTATATCAGTGACTACGGAATGATTTTTGTTCGATGTGAAAAAGGCATCAGTCACAATCCGCTTGAATTTGCGGAGATGGATGATATTGAGAAGGGGGTTCAACTGCTTTATCAGACAGCAGTGCGGATTGCGATGGATGAAGAGGGATGATTCACGAAAGCAAACCTCGAATGAGCAGCATTTTTCTCTTTATTTCAAGCATCACTCAACCAAAAAGTATGCGAATGGCAGGAGAATATCAAAAAATAGAATAACAAAAAGGTGGCATGCTGATAGCGGATGCCACCTTTTTGCTTTGCGTAACCCTAGAACGAAGGGGGATTCAACTTTTCAAAATAAATCAGTGCGTCTTTAATTTTCTGAGGAATCACCTGCGCTTTACCACTATTCATATCATAATTTACTTGTACGACTTCAGCTTTTACTAGTAGCTCGCTATTTCGCAAAATTTTATGATTCAGTTCAAAACTAGATTTTCCAACCTTCGTAACACGACAAGTCACATCAAGAACATCATCTAATTTCGCTGGTTTTATAAACTCAAGGGTAATCTTTCTTAATACGGGATCAAACGTGTAGTCGTCAGCGAGCTGTTGTAATCGATCACCAAGAACATGTCGGAAATACTCGGTAGTAGCAATGTCGATGTAGGTGGAATAATGGGCATTAAAAACAATTTTTTGACCGTCAATCTCAGAATAACGAACGCGGATGGGACAAGAAAAATGCTCGTTTTGAGACATGATTCACCTCAAATTCCTTTTTTCTTCATATTAACACAATATTCAGTTTAATAAGGGTGATTATTACGAAATTTCCCGGGTAATGTCTCTGTGTGGGAAAGGAATTTGGACTTTATTCGTGAAAAGTGTAGCATAGGTAAAAATAAAAGCTGGGAGTGAAGAAAAGTGTTGAAACCTAAAGTCTATCTGACGCGAAAATTACCAGATGAAATTGTTAATAGTCTACGTGAAAAATGTGAGTTACGGATGTGGGGGTCAGAGGAAGAACCTGTAACTCACGATGTTCTTGAGCAAGAAATCCAAGAGGTGGACGGTCTTTTCTGTATGTTAACAGAAGAAATTGATCGCTCGCTTTTAGAGAAGGCATCTAAATTAAAAGTAGTAGCGAACATGGCAGTAGGTTATAACAATATCGACATTAAAGCAGCTAAAGAAAAAGGAGTCGTTGTGACCAATACACCAGGTGTGCTGACGGAAACGACAGCTGACTTAACCTTTGCCTTGCTGATGGCAACAGCTCGAAGAATTCCTGAAGCTTCTACCTATTTGCGCCAAGGACATTGGGAAGCATGGACTCCCATGCAGCTAACAGGTCAAGATATACACGGAGCAACGCTCGGGATTATTGGTATGGGAAGAATCGGAGAATCCGTGGCGAAAAGAGCAAAAGGATTCGATATGAACGTTCTCTATCATAACCGTAGTAGAAATCAAGAAGCTGAAGAAAAGATGGATCTTCAATTTGTTGAGCTCGAGCAGCTCTTAAAGGAATCTGATTTTGTCTGCGTCTTAACACCGTTAACCTCTGAGACGAAGAACTTAATTGGACTGAAAGAATTAAGGACGATGAAAGAAACCGCTATTTTAATCAACACAGCAAGAGGGGGAATTGTTAACGAGGAAGCTCTTTATCATTCGCTCAAGGGCGGCGATATTTGGGCCGCTGGTTTAGATGTTTTTGCAGAAGAGCCAGTATCACTCAATCATCCTTTGTTAAGCTTATCAAACGTAGTTACCCTGCCACATATCGGAAGTGCCAGTAGGAAAACAAGGCTTAAGATGGCAGAAGTGGCTATGATGAATTTGTTGAAAGTGTTGAACGGAGAAAAACCCCCTCATCAGGTTGAATAAGGGGGTGAGTGCTGGGCGAGTGCGGACGAGTGGAGAGTTGGAGAGTGCCTGTCACCGCCCGGTATTTGTCGAAGAGATTACATTGACGAGTAGGAAAAGGGAGATTATTCTTGGAGAAAGAGAAGAAAAAAAGCGGAGGAGGAAGAACTTTGACGAAGCTTCCATGGGGCAAATGGCCTTTCTATTCTCATTCAGCAACATACACGAGATGGTGAGAAAACCGAGGGTCTGGCTCCCAAATCATTTTTATCACATTGTAAGTCGAGGAAACCGAAAAGATCTCCTTTTTAAAGATGAAAGAGATTACCGCACGTTTTTGTATATCCTTCAGCAAGTCTTCGAAACACACCCATTTGAATTAGCTTCTTATTGTTTGATGAACAACCACTATCACCTCCAACTTAGATCAATAGAGCAGCCTATTTCGAAAATCATGTCACTTGTGAACAAGCGTTACGCTACCTATTTTAATAGTCGATATGAACTGACGGGTCACGTTTTTGAAAAACGTTATTTTGATGAACCGCTCAATACCCTGGCGAATATGTTAGAAGTTAGTCGCTATATTCACCTCAATCCAATGAAAGCAAACCTCGTATTACAACCAGCAGATTATCCATGGTCCAGTTATCGCTATTATGGTGTGAAAGTCCCTATGAAGAAACCTTATCTTAACGTACTTCCACTAGTAGAAGGCTACCCAGGTACACTTCCACAAAAGAAAAAACAATACCGTGATTATGTGTCCGCACGAGAGGAACTCACTGTGGCATCGCCCTTATCAAAATAAAGCAAATCAAAAAAGATGCTTCGTCCAGCACCTTTTTCTTAAACAAACGTTTGTTTAGTTAAATTCCTCGTCATTTATAGTCCCACAAAACTCTAAATTCTCCTTCTTCTTTGACGACGAACACTTCCTGAACGAGATCAAAGTTCCCGAACTGATTTTGAAAATGCTGTGTTACTTTTATCGCATAGACTTTTTTCATAATGACGCTGTTTACTCCGGAGCGCCAGTTCTTTTTTGTCTTCACTTTGCCAACATCAAAAGTAAATGACGTTGCCCCAATATCCTGCGTGATCAGTTGAGAGCGTAATTGGCTGTATTGTTCATCTGAAAAACGGTTCTTGATTTCAGAGTGAAACAGCGCCCAGGATTTTTTGAAATCACCACTTTGTTCATATAAATAAAACTCTTTTACAGTTGCTACAGCTTGTGATTTTGGTTGTTGCCAGATCCAAATTGCGATGCTGCCACCGAGAAGCAGCAAGACGATTAAGCTAAAAATGACTTTTCCTGAACCTCCGCGCTTCCCCCTCGTTTTAAAATATGACAACGTCTCGTCCTCCCTGAAGCTTGACTATTAAAGTGTATGACAGGCGGAAGTTGTCCCATTCGAAGACAAATTTCACTAAATATTAATCTTTCCTCACAGTGATTCGCGATATAATGGTTTAGGAATTGACTTTTTAGACAGTTGGAGGGAAATAATGAAGCGAAAGTTACTTTGGATGATCATGCCTATGTTGATCGTAGTAGCAGCATGTTCTGAATTAAATCGAGATAAAACGACGTCTGAATCACATAAAGAAGTTAGTGCAGAAAACCAAGGAACAGATACCGAAGTTCTTACTGAAGAAGACCAATTGTGGGAACTTCTCTATCAGAATCGTTCGGATGAAACGACATTAAAGGAGATGGAGGATCTTTTTCACGAGGGCGTTTCACCGGACACAGTAAATGATGATGGCGTATCGCCAATCACTTATGCGGTCATGGAAGGAGATAGTAAGCTTGTCGAGTTCCTACTTTTGAACGGGGTAGAGGTACATGATCATGAAGAATCTGATCACGATGGGGATGCTGAAGTGAATCATGAGAAAAATGAGAACCTTCTAGAAGTAGCAGTCGAACAAGAAAATAACGAAATTGTTGACTTGCTATTAAAAATGGGTGCTCATTTTGAAATCGGCAATGAGCGAATGTTAGCAAAAGCTGTACAGGAAGAAAACATCGAGCTTATCAAAATTTTATTACACAATGGTTATAATCCTAATCTTGAAATAGAAGTGGAAGGCGAGCATTATACTCTATTAACTTATTCCATCGTTCAAGGAAATGAAGAAACAATTGCACTACTACTTGATTCTGGAGCAAATCCAAACTTTACGGTGGAGAAAAACGATGAAAGTGCGCTAGTTACGGCAGTCACCAAAGAAAAGTCTCCCGAACTCGTTTCTTTGCTATTAGGTAGAGGGGGCGATGCGAATGCTCGTTACGAAGGGGAGCCATTGCTATTCGAAGCAATCAAACAAGAAAACACTTCCCTTGTTGAAGCATTCCTCGTAGCGGGAGCCCTTCCTTCTTCTATTGAGGAAAGTGAAGAGGCATTTGCGATAGCGGAAGAGAGCGATCATACGGCGGTGTCAGAGCTCCTTCAGCAATATGGCTGGTAAATGTCAAAAAGGTCCTTGTTGGTAGTAACCAACGAGGACCTTTTTTGTCGAAGCGTTTATTTACCATGTAGTACATCATTCAAAAGATCAGGATAGTTCGTAAACATACCCGTAACGCCCCAGTCCAATAAGCGCGTCATTTCTTCTTTGTCATTTACCGTATAAGGGTGGATGAGCAATCCTGCATTTCTCACTTTTTGGACGTAGGTTTCATCAATTTTTGAAGCAGACATTCCAATACCGACAGCGTATTCAGAGAGCTCTTGTAGTTCATCACTTGATATAGTAGCAGGCTCTTTATAAGAAATTAGCTGAATGAGCGGCAAGTTTGGATTCAGGTTATGCATTTTCAATAAACTTGCTTGACTGAATGATTGGATGAACACTTTGCTAGATCGTTCATTAACACCTGTTAAATTATATTTGTTCAGAACGCGAAGTAATTCTTCTTCCATGCCAGGATAAACGTCAGGTGATTTTGTTTCAATATAATAGCGAGCGCCTGTCCCAAAAGTTTGAATCACTTCTTCAAGCGTAGGTACTTGAATTCCTTCGTAAGCTGGATTAGCTTTCTCAGGATATTTTTCATTAAACCAGCTACCAGCATCTAACTCTTTTATTTGTTCAAGCGTATAGTCTTTTACGAGGCCTGTCCCGTTTGTGGTCCGATCAACTGACTCATCATGCATCGCGATAAGCGTTCCATCCTTCGTCATCTGAAGGTCTACTTCGATGTAGTCTCCTTTCATTTCTTCACCGAGTTCATAGGATGGAATCGTGTGTTCAGGTGCATGTCCTGAAGCTCCTCGGTGCGCAACGTTTAGTAGTTTGCTAGTGTTCATACTTGGTGTTTTTTCATTTCCACTCGCTGAGGCAGCCCCTGTCGAAAGTAAACTTCCAACTAAGGCGATACTCATCGTTAAGGCTGCTATTTTCTTGCTCCGCTTCATCTTCATCATCCTTTCAAAGTTCACTACAACTGATAGTATAATCGCTTCATGTAAACTCAGATTTACATAAAGCGCATATAGAATAGAAGCGGGCTGTTGAAGATAAGAGCTGATGAGGGGAAAAGAACGTAGAAATAAGAGGGAGGTCTCTTGAAAGCTTCGAATAAGCTAGTAATCTAGGGAAATATAACGATAGAGTACGGCATTACAAATCAGGACCTTTCTCATAAGAAAGTTCATCATTTCTAAATACAGAGTGACAGGCACCACCCGTTATTTGTCAGTTGATGTCGAGAGGAAAATAGTCTTATAGAGTAGAAGGGTTAGGATAGGATTACGATGTAAATACTTACTATTATTTGGAAGGGGTAAAAATGATGAAATTTGATTACCATACGCACCATGAACGTTGCGGGCACGCTGAGGCTACGATTGAAGAGTACATAAAAGCAGCGATTCAAAATGATCTTCAGATGATTGGGATATCGGATCATTCGCCGTTTTTTGCGAGTGAAAAGGATCGAGCATTGCCGCGCATCGCAATGGCAAAGAGCGAGTTTGCTTCTTATGTCGAGGAGGTACTCACCTTAAAAGAAAAGTATCGAGGTAAGATTGACGTCTTACTCGGGGTAGAATCTGATTTCTTTCAAGAGCATTATCCGCTATATAAAAGCATTTATGACCAGTATCCATTCGATTACATTATCGGCTCCGTTCATTTTAGTAATGGAAACAACATCTTTGATAAAAGTCGATGGGAGAAATTAACCGAAGAAGACATTCGGAAGGAGAAAGAACATTATTACAAGTTAATTGTTGAATCAGCTGAAAGCGGCGTTTTTGATATTTTGGCTCATATTGATGCCATGAAAGGATTTTATCCCGATTTCACAAATGTTGAAACGCCTGAAGTTGAAAAAGCGATCAAGCGACTAGGGGAGCTCGAATCAACGATTGAAATCAACACATCGGGCAAGCATAAAGACTGCGGTGGCTGGTATCCGGCGAATGACATGCTTGAAATGGCGTGCCATTACGGTGTAGGTGTAACATTTGGTTCCGACGCTCATTGGCCATCGCGTGTAGGGGAAGAGTTTGAAGAAGTTCGCGCAAAACTGAAGGAGATTGGATTTAAGAACTGGACGGTGTTTCGAGAGCAGAAGAAGGAGTTTGTTGGGTTGTAGGAGGAAGAGCAGAGAGAACAGATTAACCTCTGTTCTCTTTTTTTGATAAAAATTAAAAAATCTAACTATTTCCTCTTTTGAGGTTGTAAAACGCTTACATTCATTTTATAATACAGATAAATCGATTTACTAAATCGGTTTAGTAAACTAATTGAGATATGGAGAATGATTTATGAAACCTGTAACGATGGCAGATGTTGCACAAAAAGCCCAAGTATCAAAGAGTACCGTTTCTCAATATTTGAATAAACGATATGACTATATGAGTGAACAGACTAAATTAAGAGTAGAAGCAGCCATTAAAGAGCTGGGTTATCAACCCAATATTGTGGCAAGAAGCTTAAAACAAAAGTCTACAAAGACGATAGGAGTTATTGTTGCCAACATCCTTCATACTTTTTCTACAGAAGTAAGCAGAGCGGTGGAAGATGTTTGTCACGAAGAAGATTTTCATACAATCATTTGTAATGCAGATGATGATCCGGTAAAAGAAAAGCGTTATATTGAAATGTTGCGTGCTAAGCAGGTAGACGGATTAATCGTCTTTCCGACTGGTGATAACCGAGAACTTTACAAAAGAATGTTGGATGAGAAGTATCCATTAGTATTTGTCGACCGTGCTGTGCCAGATATTCCAGCGTCTTCTATCATGCTGAACAATGAAAAAGCTTCTGAATTAGCGGTTGAGCATTTCGTTCAGAAAGGTCATGAACGTATCGCTATTATGACTACTTCGTTCATAGATAAGATCACACCACGATATGAGAGAGTAGAAGGTTATAAAAAAGCTCTTCAAAATAGGGGGATTGCAGTAAAAGAAGAGTATATCCAATGCGTTGATCCTGACCTCATTGCTTCATCACTTAAAGAAATGTTAGCGCTATCTAACCCGCCAGAATGCATTATTGCGGGAAATGATTTCGTTCTAAAAGAAGTACTCCGTTTTTCGAAACAAGAATCTTTAAGTATCCCAGAAGACTTATCGGTGATTAGCATTGATGATGTACCGTATGCTAGCTTTTACAATCCACCTATTACAGCTGTGGCTCAGCCCACATTCAAAATGGGGAAAATGGCCGCGGAACTTTTGCTAGATAAAATCAAGAAAAATAAAGTGCGAGATGATCAACCAGAATATCGTTTTGAACCAAAATTGATGATCAGAGAATCAGTTAACTAAGTTGAAGGGAGACCAGTTATGAAAAAAGATGTTGTTACAATTGGGGATGCCATGATTACATTTGACCCCTCCCACCACGGACCAATGAGGTATGCTTCCACTTTTGAACGGAAAGCAGGCGGTGCTGAATTTAACTTCGCAATTGGATGTGCGAGGCTTGGCTTGCAAACGGGATGGATCAGTAGGTTAGGAAATGATGAGTTTGGAAAATATATACGCAATTTTGCTAGAGGAGAGGGAATTGATGTTTCGGAAGTGAAGTTGCTGGATCAATACTCTACTTCGTTAAATTTCAAAGAAATTAGAGAAGACGGTAGCGGCAAAACGTTCTACTATCGTCACCATTCCCCTACAGAGGCTTTAACAGAAGCGACTCTTGATGAAGTAACTTTACGCAATTGCAAACTATTACATATAACAGGAGTTTTCGCTGCAATTAATCCTCATAAAAATCTCTCTCTTCTTAAACGAGCTGCTACGATCGCTAAAGATAATGGAGCGATTATCACATTTGATCCTAACATTCGTTTGAAATTGTGGTCACCTGAAGAAGCAAGAAGCGGTTTAACTGAGCTTCTTCCTTATGTAGACGTATTACTTACTGGTGAAGATGAAGCTGAACTGCTTTTTGGCGTCCATGATCCAACACAAATTGCGCAGGCTTGTCAAAAATATGATATCTCCACAATTGCGATAAAAAAAGGTAAAGACGGAGCTAGTGCTTTTCAAAATGGTGAACTTGTTCATGCTGCAGCAATTCCACCTAAGAAAGTAGTGGATACTGTTGGAGCAGGGGACGGATTCGATGCAGGATTTGTTTACGGATTACTAAATGGATGGACTCTTGAAAGAACCCTTAAGTTTTCTAACGCCATTGGCTCTTTGGTTGTAAGTGTCTATGGAGATAATGAAGGACTGCCAGAGTTGGGTGAAGTCCTTACCCAGCTTGGCGAAAGAGAATTTATTGAGAGGTGAACAAGGTGAAACTTCAAATAGCACTAGACAGGCTATCGTATGAAGAGTGTTTGAAAATCCTTGAGGAGACATCTGATTCCATTGACTGGATTGAGATAGGGACAGGCGTCATAAAAGAATATGGGATGTCAATCGTAAGAGATATTAGAGAAAACTTCCCTGAAACAACGATCGTAGCAGATATGAAAACCTGTGACGCTGGAAAATATGAAGCTGCTCAGGCTTATGAGGCTGGCGCTGACATTACGACTGTTATGGCTTTTGCGTCAGATCAAACGATATCAGACATGTTGCATGTCGCTTTAGCGTATGAGGGAAGGGTTATGGTTGATTTATTGGGCGTTTCTAATAAGAATCGCATACGGCAGATTCGAGAACTAGGAGTGGATCTGGTGAGCCTCCATTTTGGGAAAGACATGCAGAAAAATGGAAGTATCACCGGTGATATTTTTGAACTTGTGAATGAAATTCAAGGTTTACAAGTCGCTGTCGCTGGTGGAATCAATCTTGAATCGCTTCCAAGGATCCTTCCTTACAATCCTCATACTTTAATTGTTGGAGGAGGTATTACTAAACAGGCGAATCGTAGACACGCGGCTACACAAATAAAGGAGGCGATCCAGGAGTATGAAAGAAGTCATTCAAACTGTCGTTAATGAAATAAAACAGGTTTTAACAGAAGTGAACGAAGATCAAGCGAAGCACCTCTCTTCTTACATAGAGGGAGCTAAACGAATTTTTGTGACTGGAGAAGGACGCTCTGGACTGATGGGCAAGGCCTTTGCGATGAGATTAATGCACGGAGGATATGAAGTTTATGTTACGGGTGAAACGATCACTCCGAATATCGAAAAAGATGATTTGTTGCTCGCTATCTCTGGTTCAGGTTCAACTCAGTCTATTTGTTATTTTGCTGAAAAGGCAAAAGAACTTGGCGCTCGCATATCAGCAATTACTACGAATGAACACTCCAGGCTAGCTGAATTAAGTGACCATTTACTAGTTGTCCCTGCAGCTACTAAAAAAAGATTGCCAGGAGAGCCTGATACGATTCAACCTCTTGGAAATCAATTTGATCAATCGCTGCATTTGCTCTTGGACGCTATTATCATCTACACGATCAATCAATCTAAAAAAACTGATAATGAAAAAATGACAGCCAAACATGCAAATATGGAATAGAGGTGTGTAAATTGACCAGCTTACAAAAGGTACAAGAAGCAAAAGTTGTCCCCGTTATCCGCAAAGCGAGTCAAGATAATATTTTACCAATAGCCCAGGCACTATTTGAGGGTGGGATTAAAGCAATTGAGATTACAGCAGAAACACCAGAGGTTGAAAAAATGATTAGGGATGTTAGAGATAAGGTTGAAGGATTGTTAGTAGGTGCTGGGACAGTATTAGATGGCGAAACAGCTAGAGCAGTCATTATGGCTGGTGCTCAGTTTATCGTTTCACCGACGGTTAATGAGCATACAGTGAAGGTCGCAAAAAGGTATGGAGTTCCGTGCATTATCGGTGCCTTGACGCCAACGGAAATGTTGAAAGCTTATGAAGCTGGAGCTGATATGGTAAAGGTTTTTCCGGCTAACAGCATGGGGGCAGGTTATATTAAAAACATTCTTGGACCTCTTCCTCAACTTCAAATTATGGCAACTGGTGGAATCGATAAGGAAAATATGTTGGATTACTTTGAAGCTGGAGCAAAAGTTGTAGGGATTGGGAGTCAACTTGTTCAACCTAATCTACTATCGACAAATGAAGATTTTGAGAGTTTAAGAGAATTGGCAAGGCAATATGTTGCAAAGCTAATAGAAGAAAATAATAACGTCGTTTTTGAAAACGAATTCATAAAATGAAGGAGGATTTTTTTATGAAGTATGTATCAACTTTATTGCTCGTTATGGTTTTATCTCTCGGTGTTCTTGCAGGTTGTGGAAATAGTGAAAATGCTGGAGCCGACGAGAATGGAAAGATTAAAATCATTGCAGCCCATAACCAAACTTCACCAGAAAACCCATATCAATTCGGGATGAAAGAGTTTAAAAAAGTAGCAGAAGAAAGTAGCGATGGAAGTATAGAAGTAGAAGTACATGCAGGAACATTAGGTACAAGCGAATCAGAACTTGTTGAAAAACTTAAACTTGGCGGGGCGGACGTTGTCCTTGTGTCTCCTGGTTTTATGTCGAAAACGGGTATTAAAGAAATTGATTTATTCGCTATGCCTTACGTTTTTGATAGTTATGATCATTGGGAGAAAGCAGTTAGTGGAGACGTAGGTGATCAAATTGCTAAAACGATTAATGAGAAGTCCGATAACACTTTTAAAGTACTAGGTTATTGGACAGCAGGCGTACGTCATTATTATGGTAAAGAACCGTTAAATAACATGGCGGATATTGAAGGTATGAAATTCCGCACCCAAACTTCTGGGGCAATTGCAGACTATTGGGAAGAAACTGGAGCAGTACCAACGTCTGTAGCATGGGGAGAGTTATATCAAGCCTTGCAACAGGGAGTAGTAGATGCTTCTGAGAATGCCTATCCTTATTTTGTTCAACAAAATCACCACAAGACTGAAAACGGAAAGTACATTACAGAAACAGCTCATGACTACACGACACGCTTGCTACTAATCAATGGAGAGAAATTCGATTCTTATACTGATGAGCAAAAGGATGCCGTACTAAAAGCAGCTGAAGCTTCCGTTCAGAAAGAAGTTGAGATTCTTCACCAGCAAGAAGAAGAGTACAAACAAAAAGCGATTGATGAAGGCGCAATCGTAAATGAAATTGATCGAAAACCTTTCATTGAGTTAGCTAAACCTATACAGGACAAAAATGCAGAAGAAATCGGTGCGACTGAGTTATTGAAAGAAATTCGTGATTTGAAATAAGTGAAGAAGAGGGCGGCGAGGGTATAGCTTGTACCTTCGCCATTCATCTAATCACTCGTCTCAGGTTTGTAGAAGGGGGAATTTGGCTGTGCTTATTAAGCTGCTTGAGCGGATTCAATTAACCATCGGTGTTTTGTTTCTCGTCGTGTTTTTTATCACAATAGTTATTCAAGTCATTACACGATATATGGGTGTTTCAGCGATTTGGACGGAGGAAGTTGCAACATATTCGTTTATTTGGGCAGTATTTATGGGAGCATCTGTGATGCTTAATCGAAGAGAGCATTTTAAATTCGACCTTTTATTGAACAAATTAACTGGTAAAAGCAAAAAAAGCTTATATCTCATAAATGATTTAATTCTTCTCATGTTTAGTATAGGGTTATTTTATTTAGGAATCGAAGCAGTACAAAACTTTTGGAACTACACATGGGTATCTATTCCGGAATTAAAGATGGGGTATGTTTGGATTTCCATTCCAATTATGGGGGGAACGATGGTCATTTACACGTTTGCTCACATTCTCCGTAATGTAAGAAATTTCTCCGAAAAGGAGGTAACTGAATGATTGGTATTCTGTTAGTAGGTCTATTTATTATCTTGATGTTTCTAGGCATTCCAATTGCTTTCGTCATTGGCATTGTAGCTCTGTTAGGAATTTTGAATGTGCCTTATATTCCTGAAGTAACTGTACCCGTTAAAATGCTGAATGGTTTAGATTCGTTTGTATTATTAGCAGTTCCACTATTTATTTTAGCAGCAAACTTGATGAATAGTGGCCAAATTTCACAAAAGTTAATCGATCTGGCGCTAGCGATTGTAGGTCATATTCGTGGTGGACTAGCTCATGCAAATATTCTTGTCTCTATGCTATTTGCAGGAGTTTCAGGTGCCGCTCAAGCTGACACGGCGGGAGTAGGGAAGATCTTAATTCCTAATATGAAGAAACAGGGATATGACACTGAAACAGCGGTAGGTATTACAGCAGCATCTTCTACTATCGGAGTAATCATTCCTCCAAGCATTCCAATGATTATCTTTGCAGGACTAACGAATGTATCAGTTGGTGCTTTGTTCTTAGTAGGAATCATTCCTGGTATTCTCGTTGGTCTTGGCATGATGGTCCTGGTTTATATTCTTGCGAGAAAGAGAGGCTATCCAACTTATCAAAAAGCTTCCATGAAAAATTTTATGAAGCAGTTCATCGGTACTATTCCTGCCCTAATGACTCCAGTTATCTTAATTGGGGGAATCATTACAGGCATTTTCACAGCAACAGAAGCAGCTGCATTTGCTTCACTTTATACAGTGATCATTGGTCTTTTTTATTACAAAACACTAAAAATAAAAGATTTCCCAAAAATTCTAGTCGATACGCTAACACTTAGTTCATTGTCTCTATTCGCTTTAGCGGCAGCAAATGCGCTGGGTGAATTGATGAGTTACTATCAATTATCATTATGGGCTGAGCAATTCTTTGCCAATAACATTGATAGCAAATGGGTATTTCTTTTGATCATCATTGCTTTCTTCTTATTCATAGGAACGTTTATGGATGCTATACCGGCTATGATTTTATTTATCCCAGTTATATTGCCAGTTGCGATCGGTTTTGAAATTGATCCTATCTTACTAGGAATTGTGACAATCATGACGTTGGCTGTTGGACTGGTGACACCGCCATATGGATTGTGTTTACTTCTAGCGGCGAAAATAGGAAAGCTACCGGTTGAGCGTTCGTTAGGAGCCGTTATGCCGTATATTGCCATTGTCCTCGTAGTACTTTTAGTCGTGGCTTTTATACCCGATGTCGCGTTTTATCTTCCAAAAGTGATTAATCCTAATTTGTTTTAAGAATGAATCCTATTAATCGGCGTTAAAGGTAAAGCGGAGCAACAGTAAGAAAAACTACAGAAAAAGCTAACATAACTTATCAAAAATAAGGAAACGGCGGGGTGATTGCATTCACCTCGCTTGTTTTTTTCAGAATATTCATTGAAAAGTTTTCGATTCTAAGTTATCCTATATAGTGAAAATACGAAAAATTGTATATTGAGGTGAGGATATGGAAGGCAAATGGGAGAAATTATACAGCAAGAATGGGCTCGCAGCTAGGAGAATTGCTGCTAATCTACTAGCGATCGAGCCGGGAAGCCGTATTCCTCGCGTAAGTGATTTTGTTACAGAAACATCACTTGGAAGGGGGACAATTCAGGGAGCGTTACGTCTACTTGAAGAAATAGGAGCCATTGTTCTTGAAGCGAGGGGACACCTTGGTACGTTTCTTGTTAGAACTGATCGACAGTTACTTTGGGATATTGCAGGACTTGGATCTGTTATGGGTGCCATGCCTTTGCCATATTCGAGAAAATATGAAGGCCTTGCTACTGGTTTAGTTCAGGTGCTTGAAAGAATGAAAATTCCTTTTAATCTTGCATTTATGAGAGGATCATCAAATCGAATTGAAGCGTTGAAAGCTGGAAGGTATGATTTTGTGATTGTTTCAAGGCTTGCAGCTGAGCTTGCTATTGAGAATGATGGTAGTATCGAGATGGTGAAAAATTTTGGAAAGAACTCCTACGTTTCAGGACATGAAATTGTTTTTTCTAACCCTAAAAACAAATCTATTCAAAGCGGTATGCGTGTAGGAATTGACTATTCTTCAGCTGATCAGCATCTTCTTACGGAGTATGAAACAGAAGGTATTGACGTTCAATTAATTGAAGTAAACTACATGCAGTTGATGGAGATGCTCAAGAACAATGAAATTGATGCTGCAGTTTGGAATAAGGATGAGATCATTCATTCAGAAGAAATGGGAAAAGGATCATTCCGCTCGATTAAAGCTCAGGAACTAAGTAGGAAAGTAAATGAGGCTACTATGCTATTACATAGGGAGAGAGTAGAACTCAGAGATGCCTTACTTGATTTATCTGTCATTAACGTTAAAGAGTTGCAAATTCAAGTTGAAAAAGGAGAAATTTATCCGAGTTATTAGGTAGGATTTCTTCTAAGATTACTTATAGAATTAATATACTAAATACTGTATATTGGAGGGTTGATTTTATGACGACGATTAAAGAACGATTAGATATTCTGAAAGCAGGTGATGTGATTAGTTCAGAAGCTTCAGCTATCGCCGAGCAAGCCGTTCAAAGATTAAGTAGTCAGACGCAAAAGCCGCTTCCCCAAAATAAAGTAGAAATGCTTGTCACTCACCTTGCATCCGCCTTAACGCGTATCTCGCGTGGAGAATCGATCGATCCGCCCCCGGATGAGCTCATTTCGGAAATAGAGAAATCCGATCTAATACAAGTAGCAAAAAGGGAGATTAGCTGGATTCAATCCAATTGGACTGAGGAAATTCCACAATCTGAAATTGCCTTTTTGAAAATACACTATGTATCTATTTTTCAAGAAATCAAAAAGGAGGAAATTTAAATGAAAATTGTTGTAGGTGGTCAGGTCGATAAAAAAGAAGTTGAAGCCCTTGTGAAGGAACATGGACCAGATGGAGTGGAAACCTCAGTTAAATCAGATGTAGAAGCCGCCATGGCAGTGAAAACTGGTCAGGCAGATTACTATGTTGGAGCGTGTCACACTGGGGGCGGCGGAGCGCTAGCAATGGCGATTGCTATAATTGGGAAGCCCAGCTGTGAAACGGTTTCAATGCCGGGAAGGAAACCGAATGAAGAAAAAATTTTACAGGCTGTTAAGGACGGAAAAAAAGCATTTGGTTTTACTGCAGATCATATGGAAACTGCCGTGCCGATGATCATGAGGGCAATTAAAGCACTATAATTTGGAAGGGGGTTCATTACATGGAAATGGTTCTCGTCATCTTAATAGGGGCTATGGCAGCTGTTCTTGCGAATTTGAATTTGGCTGTCTTTAACGATGGCTTACGACCAATTGTACCTGAAAATACTGAAGGGCGAATGGGACGTAAAGAGCTTGGTCTAACTGCTTTTGCTATGAGTTTTGGACTTGTTGTTGGTTTTGGGATTCCGTTTACCATTACAGCAAGCATTATCCTTATCCATAGTATTTTGCTAGGAACAGATATTATTGGATTGATCACCCCGCGAAATAAATGGGGTACACCTGTTGCAGCAATTGTAGGTGGAGCATATGGTGCAGGTTTATTAGTTGGACTAGAAGGATTTGTCACTTTATTTGAAAAACTGCCATTAAATTTTTTAGATGCAATGGGCCAAGTGGGATCGCCGGTAGTGGTAACCTTCATGGCATTTCCAGCTTTAGCTGTGGCATTGCAATTCAGTGTTAAAAAAGGTGTTCTAACGTTTATCACTTCAGCAATTATCCGGCAGTTAGCTGTATGGTTAAATGAAAGCGGTGTCATGACTTTCGGTGATACGACGGTTACGTTAAATCAAGAAGGAATGGCTCTTATTACTGGAATGATTTTCTTAATTACATATGCTGTGCGTCAAAAACCTGAAGGGGACGGAAGCGGGATTGATCTTGCTTCGGTTTTCAGTGAGAGAGTCGATCGCATTAAAAAGCATGTCGTTTATTTCATGATTATGGGTGGGCTTATTGCTGCAGCTACGAACCTTTTGATTATGGCTGGAGATCCAATATCTTTAAATTTAATTGCAGACGGAAAAATAACAGATGCTGCTATCGCTGCTGGAGCTCGTGCACTTGGATTTATCCCTCTAGTTGCTAGTACGGCGATTGCAACAGGTGTTTATAGTCCAGTTGGATTTACAATCATTTTCGTCGTAGGATTGCTTGTTCCAAATGTATGGGTTGCAGCTATTATCGGTACTATTACTGTTTTTCTAGAGGTTATGCTACTAAGCCAGATTGCTCGTTTTCTTGATAAATATCCTGGTGTACGTCAATCAGGAGAAAATATTCGTACAGCGATGAGTCGAATTCTAGAAGTTGCTCTTTTGATTGGTGGTGCAAACGCAGCTAATGCTATTGCTCCTGGTCTCGGGTTCTTTATCATTGCAGGATTCTATTTGTTAAATGAGATTGCGGGCCGACCAATTGTGCGAATGGCTATAGGACCGATTGGCGCGATCGCAGTTGGGATTTTGGCGAACATTCTTGTCGTTCTAGGACTTATGCAAATACCACAGTAGAAGGAGGAGCTAAGATGATTCAAACGGTTAGAGGACAAATTAATCCTAATGAGCTTGGGGTTTGTTCAGCTCATGAACACCTTTGTATTGACCTATCACGAATCAAAAAAGATCCCGACACTATTCTTGATGATATAGGTGGAATGGAAGAAGAACTTCGCTACTTTAAAGCTTCAGGTGGACAGGCGATGGTTGAAGTTACGAACGACGGAATGGGACGTAATGCCACTCTCCTTAGGAAGTTAAGCGAAACAACCGGTGTGCATCTCATCGCAAGTACAGGATTTTATAAAGACCCATTCCTCCCAGATCAAGCAACGAAATGGAATCGTGATCAGTTTGCACAACATATGATTGATGAAATAAAGAATGGGATTGATGGAACAGACGTTTATCCTGGCGTTATTGGAGAAATTGGGAGCAGTCATTATGAGATCAAGCCTATTGAAGAAGAACTCTTAACTGGGGCAGGAATCGCAGCAATGGAAACGGGGCTTCCGCTCACCACACATACAACGCTCGGAACGATGGGAGTCGAGCAAGTTGAACTTTATTCTGCTCTTGGATTGCCAATGAACCAATTGATTGTGGGGCATCAAGACCTTAATCAAGATGATGAACGAGTACTTGCTGTTGTTGAAGCTGGGGCGTTTGTAGGATTTGATACCATTGGCAAAATTAATTATCGACCTGATGAAGAGCGAATTAAAATGATTTGTCATCTAATTGAAAGAGGATATGGTGAGCAGATTTTATTATCTGCTGATTTAACAAGAAAATCACATTGGCATAAGCACGGTGGTATTGGATATGACCATGTTCTCAATGAATTTGTTCCTCGCTTAAAAGAAGCTGGTTTGTCTGATGAGGATATCCGAATGATGTTAATTGACAACCCAGCGCATGCTTTCAGTAGAAAGGGGAGCGCATAACATTGAGATATCAGGAATCTGTCATACCTCAGATGTCGGTTGAAGAAGCATCAAAAAAGCAGTTTGAAATTGTAGATTTTATTACTAAAGAATTTAAGGATAATGAAATGTTCCAAGATGGTGATCGCGGTGTGCATCCGATCTATAAGCGTCCTAGAACAACTGCGAAAGTTGAAAAAGTGATGGCGAATGTATTTGGAGCTAATCAAGCGGTACTTGTGCGAGGATCGGGTACTGGTGCCATTCGCTCGCTCTTAAGTGCCCTCCTCGAACCGGGAGAATCCATGATCATTCACTCTGCACCTATTTATATGACAACTAAAGAAACGATTCGAATGCTTGGATTACGAACTGAAGAAGTTGATTTTAATGATTTCGATGCCCTTAAACAGAATGTTATACGTTCAGAAGCAAAGGTTTTCTATATCCAACACGCAAGACAGCAACCAATCGATACGTATCAGCTTAAAGAAGTTATTCAGATAGTGAAATCAATCAAACCTGAAATGATAGTAATTGTTGATGACAATTATTGTGCCTTGAAAATGCCTTGCATTGGGGTCCAAGCCGGTGCGGATTACTCTACTTTTTCCGGATTTAAGCTACTAGGTCCTGAAGGGATTGGAGTGGTGGTAGGAGAGAGTGCAATCGAAACCATTCAGCAGCGAAATTATTCTGGAGGTAGCCAGGTTCAAGGGCCAGAAGCGATGGAGTTGCTTAGGGCATTACCTTTTGCCCCGGTCTCGTTAGCTATTCAGAGTCAGCAAGTTGAAATTTTGTGTGAGTTGTTAAACGAAGGTGAAGTGTATGGAGTGAAAGAAGCTTATATTACAAACTCTCAATCAAAGAATGTCATTGTTGAATTGAAGGAGCCAGTTGCTCAAGAAGTGATTGAGCGAAGTAAGACATTTGGAGCAGCAACCTATCCAGTTGGTGCTGAATCCCGGTTTGAACTAGTGCCAATGATTTATCGAATATCTGGTAGTTTCCTTGAGAGTACACCAAAATTATTTGACTACGGTTTACGTATTAATCCAATGAAAGCTGGAGCAGAGACCGTTATCCGTATTCTTCAAAAAGCTTTGCGTGGAGAGTAAGGAAACAGTTAAGAAAAGATCTATACGCTGTCGTTTAGGAGGCTACTACATTGTTTCTTTCACTAACAAAGAAGAGAAATCCAGAGCTCATAAAAGCGGGAGTACACCTTCACCAATCTGGGCTTATTCCCCCTAATACTTATGTTCTCGATCTCGATACAATAGCAAAAAATGTTAGGAGCATGGCAAAGGCTGCTAAAGAGAATGATTTTGTTTTGTATTTTATGAGTAAGCAGCTTGGCCGTATTGGTGAACTTGGAAATTGGATTGCAGAACATGGAATCGAAAAAGCTGTTGCTGTGGAATTTGAAGAAGCTTTCCGATTACATCAGTCAGGTGTCAAAATTGGTAATGTGGGTCATCTCGTTCAACCTGGCAAACATCAGTGGGGTGAGATTCTCGGCTTCGAACCAGAGGTTGTTACAGTCTTTTCGATTGAGCGAGCAAGACAGGTGTCAGAGGCAGCTATGAAACTAGGAAAGAAACAGGACGTTATTCTGAGAGTTATTCATTCATTGGATACCATTTACCCTGGGCAGTGGGGAGGCTTTCAGTTAGAAGAACTTCAAGTAGCCATCTCAGAGCTTAAGCAACTAGATGGAATTGAAGTAATGGGAGTTACTTCTTTTCCATTATTGCTAATGGATAAGGAGCGGGAAGAGTTACGATTTACAGAAAATCTGAAAACCATTCTTTCGGCAAAAGAAATACTTGAAGCATCCGGATTTCAGATTCGACAGGTCAATGGACCGAGTGCAACGAGTACAGAAACCATCCCAATGCTCAAAAAAGCAGGTGTTACGCATGGGGAACCGGGTCATGCTCTGACAGGTACTACACCACTCCACGCGGTGCGAAAGCTTCCTGAGGATCCTGCTATTATTTACGTATCCGAAATCTCTCATGAAGACAAGGAGAACGTTTATGTGATAGGAGGAGGGTTTTATGAACGGGGAAATATGACCGGTGCCTATGTCGGAAGCTCTCCTGAACAAATTTTTGATACTTTTTTGAAAGGAAAGTCTCTTAATTCTGAGTACATTGATTACTATGGAAGGCTCGAACGTGGATCGCCAATATCAATCGGTGATACGGCAATCTATGCTTTTCGTACACAAGTGTTTGTCACTAGGGCGAACGTTGCTCTTGTGCGTGGGTTACATGATGGTGTTCCAGAAATCGTTCATTTCGAAAGGAGAGGATAGAATGGGACGTATGGTAGTGCTGATTCTTGATAGTTTTGGGATTGGCGCGATGGATGACTGTGATGAGTATGAACCAGGGGACTGTGTAGCAAATACGTATGAGCATATTCGGAAAAAAGTACTATTGGATATTCCAACAATGTATTCACTGGGTCTAAACCAGCTTGTCGATGAAACCGGAACGCCAAAAGGTGCCTATGGAAAAGCCCGACTTGCACACTACGGTGCTGATACTTACATGGGACATCAGGAGATCGTAGGTAGTCTTCCAAAACGTCCCACTAAACGATTGATGAAAGATGTGCATGGTGAGATAGCTACTACCCTCCTGAGTGAAAATTTCAAAGTAGCTTATCCTTATGAGGATTTGCCGGTATTGTTAATCGACGACGCCATTATTGTGGCTGATAACATTGAATCGACACCTGGGAATATTATTAATGTCACGGCAGACCTTACAAAAGTTTCTTTTGAATACGCGCTTAAAGTAGGAAGCGTTGTAAGAGAAGTCGTTGATACAAGCCGAGTGATTACATTAGGCGGTCCTCATACTTCAGTTGAGCGACTTTTAGCAGTAATAAAAAAGGGAGAAAAGGGACAGTGGGGAATTGATAGCCCTAAAGCAGGCGTGTATGGGAGAGACTATCACGTTCGTCACATGGGATATGGTGTGAATGTACAAAAACAATTCCAAACCCTAGCTGAATCTAAAATTCCAGTTTATCGAATCGGGAAAACGGCAGATGTCCTCGAAGGAAAGCACCTAGCCTATTCTATTGTGAATACAACGGAGGTGCTTCAACAACTAAAAGAAGCATTTAGTAAAGAAAAACATGGGGCTTTTCTAGTAAATGTACAAGAAACAGACCTTGCTGGTCATGCAGAAAATACGAATTGGTACGCCTCGCTCCTTGAAGAAGTAGATAATTGGCTGGAAGAGTTTATTCCTTTGCTTAACGAGGATGATATTTTAATCGTAACGGCTGATCATGGGAATGACCCTACGATCGGACATTCCAAACATACAAGAGAATATACTCCTCTAATGATTACTGGCCCTAAAGTGAAAGCGGTATCGATTGGGACAAGAAATACTATGGCAGATATAGGCGCAACCTTGAGTGATTATTTTCATATTGAATCCACTGAAGCAGGTACGAGCTTTCTTAATCAAATTCTTGAAGGCTAAGGAGGAAGAAAAATGAAAAAACGAATTATTCTATTGATGGTAATACTTCTTCTATTGACGACGCCATTTTTTTCCACAGCAACTGCTGCTAAAGGACAGAAACTAAGTCACGGTAGTCCGCAAAGTGTCGGCATGGATTCTACAACTCTCGAAGAAATTGATCGTCTCGTGAAAGGGGCAATAGAAAATAATATTACTCCTGGTGCAGTCGTGCTAGTAGCGAAGGATGGGAAAATCGTCAAGGAATCAGCTTATGGTGATGCACAGAAATATGATATGGGTGCTCTTTTAGAAAAACCAAGGAAAATGAAAAAGAAAACGATCTTTGATCTTGCATCCTTAACTAAGGTAATGGGAACTACACAAGGGGTTATGAAGCTTGTTAGTGAGGGGGAATTATCAGTAAATGATCGTGTAACAAAATATATCCCTGATTTCGCTTCTAATGGCAAAGGTGATGTCACAATTGCCGACCTATTAACACACACGTCTGGTTTAACTCCATGGCAACCGACTTATTTTCATGCTAAGAATTCAAAAGAAGTTCTAAACTATATCAACGCCCTTCCACTTGAATACGAAACCGGGACCGATCGTCGCTATAGTGATTTTAGCTTTATGATGCTAGGGTTTATCATTGAGGAAATAAGCGGAGAGAAGCTTGATGATTATCTTCAGAAAAATATTTATGAGCCACTTAAAATGAAAGATACGATGTTTACTCCTTCAGATCACCTTGATCGTAAACTCGCAGCCACCTCATGGGGAAACCCTTTTGAATATAAGATGGTCGATGATCCGGAATTTGGCTACAACGTTCCAGAGCGGGCTGAGGATTTCGAAAGGTGGAGAAATCATACACTTATTGGAGAAGTTAATGACGGTAATAGTTTTTATGCAAACGAAGGTATTGCTGGACACGCTGGCTTATTCTCCACCGCACGGGATCTTGCCGTGCTTGGACAGGCAATGTTGAATGGTGGGAGTTACGGAAAAGTCAATCTTTATGATAACCAAGTAATTGACTCTTTTACACAGCCACAACGTTTTGGACAGGGGTATGGTTGGGAGCTCGATAAAAGCTGGTACATGGGAGATAGGCACTCAGAAAAGGCTTTCGGGCATACAGGTTTTACAGGAACACAAGTGATTTTTGATCCTGTTTATGATCTTCAAATTATTGTTTTAACAAATAAGCAAAACAATGGCCCTCTTGAGACTGGTTCTTATCCAAGTACTGGAGGACTTTCAAAGCAAATCGCGAATATCGTATATGATTCAATCCAATAACAAAAGAACCCTGATTCCCCTCCTAAATTGGAGCTAATCAGGGTTCTTCCATTTCACCTAAAAGGAGAGATGCAACATGAGCGAAAAAAGAAAAGTGATTTTAGACTGTGATCCTGGTCATGATGATGCGATTTCCATTATTCTTGCCGCATCAAGTGATCGAATCCAGATAGAAGGCATTACAACGGTAGCGGGAAATGTAGAAGTTGAGAAAACGACGCTGAATGCGCTGAAAGTGTGTGATTTACTAGGACTGGATGTACCTGTTGCACGTGGGGCCAAGCAACCGCTTGTAAAAGTGCGTGAATTTGCTCCCGATATTCACGGAGACTCGGGACTAGATGGACCTCAGCTACCTAAAGTCCCGCAAAAAAAGGTGATTGATCAGCGTGCCGTCGATTTTATCATCGAGCGTTTGTTGGCTTCGGATGGTGAGATCACGCTCGTTCCGACAGGTCCGCTCACAAATATCGCATTGGCTATTCAAAAAGAACCTGCAATCGTTGAAAAGATTCGAGAAATCGTTCTGATGGGCGGAGGTACGTTTGGGAATTGGACGCCTACGGCTGAGTTTAATATTTATGTTGATGCAGAGGCGGCGGAAATTGTCTTTAATAGCGGCATTCCAGTTACCATGTTTGGTCTTGATGTTACGCATCAGGCGATTACAACACCTGCAATTCTTGATGAGATTGCTTCGATTGGCAGGGAGATCTCAGAATTTGTTAGAGAGCTTCTCGTGTATTTCACCAAAACCTATAAAGACGTTTTTGGTTTTGAAGGAGCCCCGATTCATGATGCGTGCACAGTTGCGTATTTAATCGATGCGTCGATCTTTGAATTCGAGACGGTGCGTGTGGATATTGAGACGAAGGGAGAATTTACATACGGCACCACCTGCGTGGATCTTCTTCATGTGACGGGAAGAGAGCCAAATGTGAAGTTTGCGCGTGGTATTGATCAGGAGAAGTTTTGGGGGTTATTGCTTAGTGCGTTGAAGGAGTGAGTGACAGGCACCACCCGGAATTACTCAAATAATGTCGAATGAAAGGAAGGAAGGGGGATGCGATTCCCTTCCTTTTGTATTAGCTAGTACAATCTCTTACTCTTGTGCTCTTCAATGGTCATCGTTAGAATAATAGTAAGACAATTCAGTCAGGAAGTGTAAGCGAGTACATGAGTAGGATGAAATCAATTTCTCTTCAGACGAAACTATCGTTAATGATATTGGCACTATTATTTACAGTATTGCTTATTCTTGGTTTGATATTTACGCATTTATATTCGACAAGTGTTGAGGAACAGATGGGGGAGCGGGCGCTAAATGTCGCTCAATCTGTAGCGGCGATGCCGGGAGTAGTAAATGCGATGAAGTCGGAAAATGCTTCTGCAACCATTCAGCCAATTGTCGAGGATCTTCGTTCTAAGACCGGAGCTGAATTTATTGTGGTTGGCGATAAGGAAGGGATCCGTGTAGCTCATCCGCTACTTGATCGCATCGGAAAGCATATGGTAGGTGGGGATAGCCAACAGGCTCTACTGAGAGGGGAATCATATGTTTCAAAAGCAGAAGGGTCTCTCGGGTCCTCCCTTAGAGGAAAAACACCTATCTTCGAGAATGGAAATATTATCGGCATCGTTTCGGTTGGGTTTCTAACGGAAGATATTGAACAGAAAGTTGATCAATTTGAGTTAAAGGTTATGAGTTTAATAGGTACAATTTTATTACTTGGTATAGCAGGTGGTTTTTTTATTGCGAAGAATGTGAAAAGGTCTATCTTTGGTCTCGAACCATCAGAAATTGGAGCTATGTTTCTAGAGCGAAATACGATTCTCCAAACGATCAGAGAAGGCATTATTGCGGTTGATGAGAACGGCGGCATTACCCTTGCTAACCAAGAAGCTCATCGTATGTTAAATCGAAGTGAAGATGAAAGTTTGGAAGGAGTAGACATCGTCTCTGTTCTTCCAAACACAAGAATGCCAGAAGTATTACGTTCTGGAAAGGCAGAGTATGATCAAGAAATCACCATAGGTCACAATCATGTGATAGTGAACCGGATTCCAATCATTCAGAACGGTGAAATTACAGGCGCTGTTTCCAGCTTTAGAAGGAAAACAGAAATTGAGGCGTTATCACGAGAACTTTCACAAGTTCAAAGCTATGCGAATGTTCTTCGTTCTCAAACGCATGAATACGCCAATAAGCTGTATACCATTTTAGGGTTGATTCAGTTAGGTGCCTATGACGAAGCAATTGACTTAATACATAAAGAAGCGATTGGCTATCAAGAGGTTGTCCAGCTTTTGGTCAAGGCTGTACCCAATCCGATTCTATCAGCCTTGCTTTTAGGTAAATATAACCGTGCTCATGAGTTACATATTCAATTTTTAATTGATGAGGAAAGTAGTATGAGTGATTTTCCAGAGTGGCTGGAGCAAGAAAAGCTCGTCACGATTGTAGGTAATTTAATTGATAATGCGATGGATGCTGCCCTTGAAAAGCAGGGGGGAGAGAAGGTTGTCCATTTGTTTATGACGGATCTAGGAAAAGACTTGATTTTTGAAATAGAAGATTCAGGAAACGGTATTAAGGAAGAGGAGATGGAACGAATTTTTGAAAGAGGGATTAGTAGTAAAAAGGGAGAAGATCGGGGCATTGGACTTTCTCTTGTGAAAAATGCTCTGACTTATTTAGGTGGATATCTTACCATCTCAACAGGTCGTTACGGAGGAGCCGCGTTTACTGTTGTGATTCCTAAGGGGGAAGAAAGAAATGTCTGATATCGAAGTATTGATTATAGAGGATGATCATCGCATCGCTAGAATCAATCAAAAGTTTACTGAAAATGTATCTGGTTATGTTGTTATAGGTGTCGCTTCAAGCATTTCAGAAGGAAAGGAACTTCTTGAAATAATAGAACCAGACCTTGTCTTACTCGACATCTTTTTTCCTGAAGAAAGCGGACTTAGCTTGCTCTGGCACATTCGTGAAAATTACAAGGAAACGGACGTCATGATGATTACTGCTGCAAAAGAAATTGAGGCAGTTCAGGAAGCCCTTCGCGGTGGGGCTATTGATTACATTATTAAACCGGTAATCTTTGATCGTTTCAAACAAACTCTTGAAAAATTCAAAAAGACGAGAGGACAAATGAATGATCAAAAAGTTGTGAGTCAAGAAGATGTGGATCACTTATTTACAAGGCAGGGGACACGTGCTGAGGTTTCGACTCAAGTCGTTCCAAAAGGCATTGATCCACTAACCTTATCAAAGCTAACTGAAGTGCTCGTGAAGCATACACCTCAAGGCATGACAGCTGAAGAAGTGGGAAGTGAAATGGGGTGCAGTAGAACGACAGCGAGAAGGTATTTGGAATACATGGTTTCGCTTGGAAAAGTGGATGCTGATCTGTCCTATGGAACAGTAGGTCGTCCTGAACGACGCTATCATTCTATATAAGAATAGAAAAAGAACCGCTTCTGAAATCATATCTCCTAAGAAGATGTGATTTCAGAAGCGGCTTTGTGTTTTAAGATGCTAAATGTTCTTCTTCATCTTCCGCTTTACTTTTACTAAGTTTGCTTTTTATAAAAGGAAGCGTAAGAGATAGGAGTGAGAGAATAAGGAGTACAATCGTAACCGTACTATCGAAAAACGTCAGATAACTTCCATTTGAGATCGTAAGGGCCTGTCTAAATGATTGCTCCATCATTCCTCCTAAAATAAAGGCGAGGATGAGCGGTGCCGCTGGAAAGTTTAGAAGTCTCATAATAAATCCAATGACTCCAAATGCTAGTAAAAGATACAGGTCAAAAGTGCTGAAGCTAACTCCGTAAACCCCGATCATACAGAAGATAATAACAAGCGAGATTAAGAGCGCTTTTGGAATGTAAAGAATCCGAGCGATAAACGGAATAAGCGGTAGGTTCAACACTAGCAAGAAAAGGTTGCCAAGATACATACTTGCGATAACTCCCCAGAAAACGTCGGGATGATCGGTCAGCATCAATGGACCCGGTTGCACACCGACAACGAGAAGGGCACCAAGCAGAACAGCGGTTGTTCCAGAGCCTGGAATACCAAGTGTTAAAAGAGGAACAAAAGCCCCGCTCGTTGCAGCATTATTAGATGTTTCTGGTGCCGCAAGTCCCTTAATGTTTCCTTTTCCAAATGACGAAGGGTCCTTTGAAATCTTCTTCTCTGTGATATAGGACATGAAAGAAGCGATCGTAGCGCCTGCGCCAGGAAGAACCCCAAGAATAAATCCGAGCACAGAGTGACGCGCAATCGGTCCGGAAATTTCTTTTGCTTCTTTTTTCGTGATTTTTAAAGAGCCAACATTGGAGTTTCCATCCATCATTTTTGATTTCCTCGAGAGGATTAATGAACAAACTTCTGCAAGCGCGAAAAGTCCGAGAGCAATAATCAAAAAGTCGATTCCTTCAAGAAGATTTGGGTTCCCGAAAGTAAAACGCTGCGTTCCTGTTTGTTGGTCAACGCCGATTGTAGCGATGATTAAACCAATTGTTGCTGAAATTAACGCCTTAACCGTTGAGCCTTCAGACAAGCTCGCGATCGCTGTTAGACCGAGTAACATGAGGGCGAAATATTCAGTCGGTCCAAATGAGACGGCAAAGCTGGCCATAAGAGGTGCAACTAACATAAGAGCCACAACACTTACAGTACCACCAGCGAAGGATGAAATAGCGGCAATGGCAAGTGCTTTACCAGCTTTACCTTGTTTGGCGAGCGGGTAACCATCAAATGATGTGGCGACAGTTCCTGATATTCCTGGTGCATTTAATAAAATGGACGAGGTTGATCCACCGAACACCGCTCCATAGTAAACTCCTGCCATAAGAATAAGAGCGGAGGCGGGATCCATGCCATAGCTTAGCGGAATCATAATCGCAATGGCTGAAATAGGACCTAGTCCAGGAAGCATTCCAATTAGAGTTCCGGCTAGTACGCCGATGAAAACAAACATGATGTTTTGGAAGGTTAAAACAACTTGAAAGCCGTATAGCATATTCGAGATCGTATCCACGATTTTGCCTCCTTTCTAAAAGGGAAGTATCCCCTGTGGTAAATAGATTTGAAGTAAGTAGTTAAATGAAAAATAGAGAACGAGCGTAAATCCGATTGAAACTGCGATCAGCGTTTTCCATTTCGTATAACCAAGTAAACGTGATGTCACGAGCAGGAATACAATCGTAATAACGACAAATCCTAGGAGCTCAAATAAGAGTATATAGACGAAGATAAGACCTGCAACCGCAAGCAACATCAATATTTCATCTTTTTTAATGTCACTTTTCTTTCGATCTTCAACAGGGTTCTGTATGAATAGTAAAATCGAAAGGGCTATGAGTAAAAATCCCAGTCCTTTCGGAAGAGCGTCAGCATCTACGATGGCGTATGGGAAAGCTGGTAGCTGAAAACTAGAGACGAGATATAAAATTGATAATAGGAATAAAACAATAGCTACTTTACGTTCTACACTTGCTAGCATGAAGAGACACCTGCCTTTTATAGATGAGAAAGGTCAGCATTAACTGACCCTCTGTCATTATTTTGCTAAACCGACTTCTTTCAAAAGTTCTTCCATTGTTTTATATTCCTGATCAAGGAATTCTTTAAATTCGTCACCAGACATAAACTTATCATTCCATCCGAAGTTATCGCGCTGCGTTTTCCACTCATCTGTTTCCATCATGTCTTTGACAGCCTGCTCATAGAATTCTGCTGCTTTAGTGTCCATATCTTTTGGTCCCATAATGCCTCTCCAAACAATGAACTCGTCATCGATTCCTTGTTCTTTAAGTGTTGGGAACTCGGATACTGTTTCGCCTTCAAGGGGTTCAGGGGAAGTAATAGCAAGAACTTTCACCTTACCAGCACGCGCCTGTTCCGTTGCTTCAGCGAGTCCAGTTGAATAAACGTCTACTTTATTTCCAAGGAGCATGCTCATTCCACTGCCATCCTGAGCAGAAACATATTTTAATTGTTTAATATCTACGCCAGCCGCTTTTACCGCTTTTACAAAGGCCATATGATCCATACTTCCGGGAGAAGAATCGCCGACAACTGAAATCGATGTTGGATCTTCTTTAAGAGCATCGACAAGGTCATTCATGCTGTCGTATGGTGAATTAGCTGGTACAACAAACGCGGAGTAATCTGCAATTACGCCTGCTATTGGCGTAAAATCGTTGTGTCCAAGTTCAGATTGGCCATTTAATGGAACAAACAAGATTGGTGGTGATGTGACGAAAAGCGTATGGTTACCACCTTTCTTGTTTACATAGGACCAACCAACTGCACCCCCGCCGCCAGGTTTATTCGCAACAGCCATTCGTTTATCAATAATCTTTTCTTTCTCCATTACTTTTGAGATTGTTCGTGCTGTTGTATCCCATCCACCGCCTGCTCCGGCTGGCGCAATCATTTCAATTGGTTTATCAGGACTCCACTCACCATCTGATGCAGAGCTTCCTGAACTTTCATTACTTCCGCAAGCACTTAATAGAAGTGCGCTCCCCAACAAAAGAGACATGAACAAATTCTTTTTTTGTCTCAACACTAAAACCCCTTCCTGTTTATGTAATCGCTTTCAAATTAACTAAATTAAATATATCTGATCATTCCATCCGTTTTAAGAAAACGGAAATAAGTTAGTTTTGTTTCATTTTGGGCATTTTGATCATAAAGTTTACGAAAAACCGCGAGTGCCTGTCACCACCCGAATCCACTCAACTATTTGAAATAAAGCTACAAAATATAATCTAACTGAATGTTATAATACTTCAAATTCATTCTAATGACCCATGCGGAAAGATCTATAAATAACGCTGTTTTTTGGTAATCCATGACTTAAGTGGTATAGACGACTATAAATGTAGAGGTTACGATTTGAATAGAATATTCTGAATGTTATTTCAATAAAAAAGAGAGGAGCTTTTCATTTAGCTGTATTCAATCAAAAAGAGGAGGGCACTATGAGAAGAAAAACGCTGTCGCTGCTTCTAACTACCGCACTTGGAACATCCCTTTTAGCTCCAGGGTCAGGACTGGCTGCTCCGGGACCCACAATTGAGAAAGAGGGGAAGATCAATATGAATCAAAGCAAGAGCCACCCCGTTTTTTCGTGGGACAATCCGGGACCAACTTCACCCGTTCTTCACCCCGGTTCGATTAAAGGGGCTGGAATGAGAGAACAACCGCTTGACGAGATTGATGGTTTACTTGAAAGCGCCATTGATGATCAGGTTATGCCTGGCGCTGTTGCTTTTGTTGCAAGAAGAGGACATATCGTGAAGGAAGAAGCGTACGGTTATTCGGCTCAATACACTGATGGTGACTTTACTGAAATGGACAATCCGATTCCGATGAGTGAAGATACCATTTTTGATCTTGCCTCAATTAGTAAGCTGTTCACAACGACGGCGGCGATGACGCTTTATGAGGATGGGGCTTTTCAGTTAGATGACCCTGTTGCGAAGTACATTCCTGAATTTGCGGCAAATGGAAAAGAAAACGTTACGATCGAACAGCTCATGACCCACACCTCTGGATTTAAACCGTGGATTCCACTCTACACAATCGGAGAAGATCGAGAGGATCGCTTAGAGTATGTGTTTCAATATCCACTTCAATCAGCGCCAGGAACAGACTATACATACAGCGACCTTAACATGATTACCCTTGGTGCTTTGATTGAACGGTTGTCAGGCATGCGACTCGATGAGTATGTAAAGCAGGAAATCACAGAGCCGCTTGGCATGGACAATACGATGTATAACCCGCCAGCTGAATTAAAAGAACGAATCGCCGCAACCGAATACCAGCCTTGGACGAACCGAGGACTTGTTTGGGGCGAGGTGCATGATGAGAGCGCCTGGTCACTTGACGGAGTGGCTGGTCATGCCGGTGTGTTTTCAACGGCAGCGGACCTTGCGAAATTTGCGCATATGTATTTGATGGAAGGACGCTACGGCGGAACGCGAATTCTTGAACCGGCAACTGTAAAACTTTTAACTAAAAACCGGATTCCAGAGTTTTCTGGAGACGATCATGGACTTGGCTGGGAGCTTCAACAGGGCTGGTTCATGGATGCTTTATCTGAAAGCACTACGCTCGGGCATACCGGGTATACTGGAACGTCGATCGTTGTGAGCCCAACAAATCAAACGATTGCGATTCTGTTAACGAACCGCGTGCACCCTACGCGTGAAACCGTTTCGACTTCACCAACGCGACGAGCATTTGCGAGACAAGTAGCAGATGCGATTCCAGTTGCGATGGATAAAAAGGCAGACCCATGGTTCGCAGGCTATGGCAATAACGAGTCCAAACAATTAACAGCAGAAGTTGATGTAAAAGAAGCAACGACACTTTCGTTTGATACGTGGTATCAAATGGAGGAAGGCTATGACACAGGAACAGTTGAGGTTTCAGAGAATGGCGAGGAGTGGACTGAAGTGGCATCGTTTACTGGCGTGAGTGAAAGTTGGGAAACAGAAGAAGTTTCTATTCCGGCTAATACCACAAAAATTCGCTTTACTTATCACACAGACGGTTCAACGAATAAGCGCGGTTGGTACGTCGATGCGGCCAAACTCGATCAACAGAAAATATCGTTCACAAGCAATGAATGGGTGAAGCGAGCTTATTAATTTTCAACAAACAGGAGGGGTAAAATGAGAGCACGAAGTAAACGGATCGTGGTGGGGATACTTGCGTTCGTGATGATGTTTTCACAAATGTGGCTGCCAAGAGCTGGTGCAGAAAGCGACGGGCCACAATTAATTTTAATGGAAAACGTTCCTGAAGTAAGCGCAGCATTTGATGGAGACATGATGACGCTTCATCCGCTCCATATTTATGAAGACGGTCATTTTATGAAAACAGAGCAGAATCTTACGTGGAAGTCATCGAATAAGAATGTTGCGAAAGTAGATGATGAAGGACAAGTTACCTTAACAGGTCAGCGTGGACGCACATTCATTAGCGTTTCTGATGGCGAAAGTAGTGATCGCATTGGGATTGATTACAAAGTGAATAAATCGGATAAAAAATCGTCTACTCCAGCGATCGTTAAGCAAAAAGGAAAGCAGTACAACCTGATTGGAAATGCGATTGCTGGCATGACGATGGAAGAAAAAGTTGGTCAAATGCTTATGCCAGATTACCGAAACTGGGATGGTCAAAATGTGACTAAGATGCTTCCAGAAATCGAAGCGCAGATCAAACAGTATCACCTTGGTGGCGTGATTTTATTTCGAGAGAATGTAGTAACAACTGAACAAACAACGAAGCTAGTCGCTGAATATCAGTCGGCTTCGGAGAAGTACGGCATGCTGATGACGATCGATCAGGAAGGCGGAATCGTCACACGTCTTCAGTCTGGAACAGATATGCCTGGAAACATGGCGCTTGGCGCAACGCGTTCACCGGAGCTTTCGGAAAACGTCGGGCATGCGATCGGAGAGGAGCTTGCTTCTCTTGGTATCAACATGAACTTTGCTCCCGATATGGATGTGAACAACAATCCAGATAACCCTGTCATTGGCGTTCGTTCGTTTGGCGAAGATCCAGAGCTTGTTGCTGATCTTGGGATTGCTTATACGAAAGGACTTCAAGAAACTGGCGTAGCGGCAACAGCGAAGCATTTCCCTGGTCACGGAGATACGGCCGTTGATTCACACCTTGGGCTGCCTGAAGTTCCTTATGACAAAGATCGCCTCATGGAAGTAGAGCTTTATCCATTCCAAAAGGCGATGGAAGCAGGGATCGACGCGATCATGACTGCTCACGTGACGTTCCCAAAAATTGATGATACAAAAGTGATTTCGAAAAAAGACGGAACGGAAATTTCACTTCCTGCCACGCTCTCTCACAAAGTGTTAACCGAATTAATGCGGGATGAGATGGGGTATGAAGGTGTCATTACAACAGATGCGATGAACATGGGCGCCATTCAAGATCATTTCGGATCTGTCGATGCAGCGATTCGGGCAGTGAAAGCAGGAACGGATATCGTCTTGATGCCTGTTGGTCTTCCGGAAGTTGCGGAAGGACTATATGCAGCGGTGGAATCTGGTGACATTTCTGAGGAACGCATTGAAGCTTCCGTTGAACGCATTTTAACGTTAAAAGTGAACAGAGGGATCATCAAATCTGAGCAACCTATTGATGTAGAAGACCAAATTCAAGAAGCACTTCAGACGGTAGGTTCAGCTGAGCATAAAGCCGTCGAGAAAGAAGTCGCAGACAAGTCCATTACGCTTGTGAAGAATGATGAAGTATTACCGCTTGCAAATAATGATGATCATGTTGTCGTGGTTGGGAGAAGTTTCGTGTCTACGCTAGGTGAGGCCGTAAAAGCGCAGCATGCGAATACGACAGTGATTGAAGCAAATTCCAGCTACACGTTAACGGACGAACAGCGTGAAACAATTTCTTCCGCTGATCAAATTATTGTAGGAACTTACACGTACAGTGTTGGAACGCGTTCACCTGAGCATCCGCAAATGATGTTGGTTAATGCCATCATGAATGAAGCAGACGCACCTGTTATAGCCGTTGGCATTCGGAATCCATATGACATCATGGCGTATCCGGACGTTGATAGCTACCTGACACAGTATGGTTTTAGAACGGCGAGTTTTGAAGCAACCGCGGCAACTATTTTTGGTGAAAATGCACCAACAGGAAAGTTACCTATTACGATTCCAGGGGAAACAGGTGGCATCCTTTATAACTTTGGACATGGTTTAACGTACTAACACTGATGATCGGGGAGAAGTGTTCATTCTTCCCGATTTTTAAAAAATGGGGAGGCGTTCGGAGAATGAAAAAGTGGATGGTTATGCTTGTTACGATGGTGCTCGTTCTATCATCTTTGTCAGTGGCGCTCGCTGATAACAATGGAAAAGGAAATGCGTATGGTCATGATAAAAATAAGAAGAAATTCAAGCTTGGTGTAGAAGTGCTCCTTGAAGATCAGAAAGAGTTAATCGAGGGAAAAAGCGTTGGGCTTATTACAAATCCAACGGGTGTTGATCAAGAGCTTAACAGTATCGTAGATTTATTACACAATGACGCTGATGTTGATTTGAAAGCGCTCTACGGTCCAGAACACGGGGTTCGTGGAAGTGCACAGGCCGGAGAATATGTTGAGTATTATATCGATGAAGAAACTGGCCTTCCTGTTTATAGTCTCTATGGCGCTACGAAAAAGCCTACTCCTGAAATGTTAGAAGGAATTGACGTGCTCCTCTTTGATATTCAAGACGTTGGAACGCGATTCTATACGTATATTTACACGATGGCTTACGCAATGGAAGCCGCTGCTGAGAATGACATTGAATTTATCGTTCTGGATCGACCGAATCCTCTTGGTGGTGAAGCAGTCGAAGGCCCAGTACTTAATGATGAGTACTCTTCTTTCGTTGGAAAATATGAAATTCCACTTCGCCACGGCATGACGGTAGGAGAGCTTGCCCAACTTTTTAATGAAGAATTTGAAATTGGCGCCAATCTGACAGTTGTTGAAATGGATAAGTGGAAGCGGGACATGTACTATGATGACACGCCTCTCGAATGGGTCCTTCCATCACCAAATATGCCAACGCTTGATACGGCACTCGTCTATCCAGGGGCTGCGTTAATTGAAGGTACGAACGTATCGGAAGGTCGCGGAACGACAAAACCATTTGAATTAATTGGTGCACCTTTTATTAACGCAACGGAATTAGCCAATGAATTGAATGATCTTGAGCTTCCAGGCGTTGCTTTTCGAGCTGCTTCTTTCACACCATCTTTCTCGAAGCACGCTGGGAAGTTAACACACGGCGTTCAAATTCACGTAACGGATAAGGAAGCATTTGAACCAGTTACAACAGGGCTTAGTCTTGTCAAAACGATTCATGATCTTTACCCAGAAGACTTCGAATTCCGCGCAGAAAACAGCGCTGGGGTTTCGTTCTTTGACCTTCTTGTAGGAAACGGATGGATTCGAGAAGCCATTGAAAATGGCGAAAGCGTCGAAGAAATGCAGCAGCAGTGGGAAGGGGATCTTGAAGATTTTAAAGAAGTAAGAGAAGATTACTTGCTTTACTAAGGGTTTAAAAGCACTCGTGAAAATGGCGAGTGCTTTTTTATGTAATAAAACTTCACAAAAACACTTACATTATTAAATAAAACTTGTTAAACTAAAATTATTAGAAAATTCAATATAAACCATCGTGTTGAAAGGGGAGGATTACTCACGCCATAGGGGGATCAGTTATCTGATTACATAGAAGACGTATGAAGGATATTGAATCGTTTCATGAAATCATCAGAAGAAATGGGGAAAGCTTGTGAGAAAAGAAGAACGCTTAGCTAATGACATTTTACCTCTTCTCGGTGGACCATCGAATATTCAATCGTTAACAAGTTGTATGACGAGACTTCGCGTAACACCAATTGATTCGTCAAAAGTAGATCTCGAACAGTTAAAAGAAATTGACGGCGTGCTCGGTGTAGTCGAGGCTGAAACGGTTCAGGTTATTTTAGGACCAGGCATTGTGACGAAGGTAGCAGAAGAAGTTTCTAAGATGAGTGGCGTCGAAGCAGAGGATATGGATGATGATGATGACATTTTTGAAGGCCTTGCAGCTCAAACAAAATCAGATTTGAAGCAAAAAAACGCTACGCCTTTCAAATTGTTTTTAAGAAAAATAGCCAGCATCTTTATTCCGCTCATTCCAGCGATCGTAGCCTCAGGTTTAATCGCTGGAATTACGAACATTGTCATCCGGTCAGGTGTCGATCCTGAAACGTCAATCGTGTCGATTCTTAATTTCATTGGTTGGGGACTCTTTGGTTATCTTGGTATTTTCGTTGGGATTAACGCAGCAAAGGAATTCGGTGGAACACCTGCATTAGGTGGAATTGCGGGTATTCTGATCATTAATCCGGCCCTTGCGGATATTACGCTCTTTGGTGAACAGCTCGTTCCTGGTCGCGGTGGTTTAGTTGGTGTCATGCTCGCTGCCTTTTTCATGGCCTGGACAGAGCGTCGCGTGCGTCGCTTCGTTCCTTCTTCTCTCGATATTATCGTAACGCCAACGATTTCAGTGTTAATTACAGGATTTGCGACGTTAATCGTGCTTCAGCCGATCGGCGGCTTCGTTTCAGATTTGATTACACAAGGACTATTAGGGTTAATTGACGCTGGAGGCATTTTCTCAGGACTGATTCTTGCAGGAACGTTCCTGCCGCTTGTTGTAACGGGACTGCATCAGGGTCTAACGCCAGTTCATATGGAATTAATTAATACGATTGGTGATGATCCACTGCTTCCGATTCTTGCAATGGGTGGCGCCGGTCAAGTTGGAGCAGCCTTCGCGATTTATTTTAAAACAAAAAATAAGAAGCTTCGAAAAGTGATTAAAGCAGGATTACCAGTTGGGATTTTAGGTATCGGAGAGCCGCTAATCTTTGGGGTGACATTGCCACTTGGCCGACCGTTCGTAACGGCATGTCTCGGTGCAGCGATCGGAGGCGCTTTTGCCGCATTCTTTAAAGTTGCGACAATCGCAATTGGCGTATCCGGCTTGCCGCTCATTTTCCTTGTGAATTCAAATCAAATTCTGTACTACATTATTTCCCTTGTCGTTGCTTACTTCTTCGGCTTTGTCTTCACGTATCTGTTCGGATTTAAGGAAGAAATGACGGTTGCAATTGATAAAGGAGTATCAAAGACGACGGCAGCATAGAGGAGGTAACGGCGTGCTCGGAATGTCCATTTTTTTAGGAAGTGATAGTGACATGGAAGGGAAGTTAGAAAAAGCGCAGTCTTTCGGAGTGAAGGTGCTTTTCACTTCCTTACATATACCAGAAGACGATCACACGATCTATGAAACTCGTTTAAAAGAGCTTGGTCGTTTGGCAAAAAAATATAAGATGGAGTTAGTGGCGGACATCTCGCCTCACTCCATCACCTTTTTAGGAATTGAGAGCTATGAAGATTTACTTCAGTGGGGATTGAGTGGGATCCGGCCTGATTACGGGTATACCGATGATTTAATTGTATCGCTGTCTCAAAAGATGAAAGTTGGTCTTAATGCGAGCACCGTTACAAGAGAAGACATCGAGCGGTGGATTGAATTAGGTGTAAACACCGGGAATCTCGAAGCGTGGCATAACTATTACCCTCGTCCTGATACGGGACTTGATGAGGATTTCTTTTCTGAGAGAAATCGATTATTTAAAGAATACGGCATTCAAACGATGGCATTTATTCCAGGAGATGAACAGCTGAGAGGCCCTATTTATGCGGGCTTACCAACGCTTGAGAAACATCGCCACGTGCCTCCGCACATCGCTTGCGCTGATCTTCTTTATCACTACAAAGTGGACCACGTGTTGGTGGGGGATATTTCGATTAGCGACGAACAGCTTAGTAAACTATCACTTCTTGCAGAGGGCGTGATTCCACTTGACGTGGAGAATTCAAATGATCAGTTTGAAAGATTCCACGTCGATGGTCGGCATGAAAATCGACCTGATCCAGCTCGAGATGTGATTCGTTCCGCGGCTTCGAGACGCTTTCATGAACGTCCTGAGCCCATGATTTCAATGGAACGAAAATGTGGGGCAGTGACGATTGATAACGTGAACTATGGCCGATATGCCGGTGAAATTCAGCTAACAAAACGCGATCTTCCGGCAGACGATCGGGTGAACGTGATTGGAAATGTTACACAAAACGATTTGCCACTTTTACAATGGGTCGGGGCGTCGCAGCCCTTTGATTTACGTTTGAAAAATGATGCTACTGATGAAAGGAATTAATGAAATGAATTTAACGAACATCCAGACTGAGCGAAGAAATCAAAACACACTCACAATTGATCAAATGACAACGTATGAAATTCTCCGCGTTATAAATGAAGAAGATCATGTGATACCAGAAGCCGTCAAAGCATCGTTGCCTATCATTGAACAACTCGTTGATCAGATTGTCGAGGCTTTTCAGAAGGACGGTCGCTTAATTTACGTTGGGGCAGGAACGAGTGGCAGGCTTGGCGTTCTTGATGCATCAGAATGTCCGCCTACGTTCGGCACCCGGTCGGAACAGGTGATCGGGGTCATTGCAGGAGGAGATCAGGCGCTTCAATATGCTCTTGAAGGAGCGGAGGATGATGAAGAACAGGCCGTAGAGGATATGAAAAGGCTGAACGTTAGTTCTAACGATGTGATTGTCGGGATTGCCGCAAGTGGAAGAACGCCTTATACAGTGGCGGCTATGGCGTACGCGAAAACAGTAGGTGGCACGGTTGGTGCGGTTACATGTAGTCGTCATTCGAAAATGGAAGAAGTGGCCCATTACAGTATCGTTGCGGATGTCGGACCAGAAGTCGTAACAGGATCGACGCGAATGAAAGCAGGAACGGCTCAGAAGCTTGTGCTGAACATGCTTACAACCGCTTCCATGATTAAAATCGGGAAGGTTTACAGCAATTTAATGGTCGATGTTGTGCCAACGAATCGGAAACTCGTGCAGCGCGGGAAGAACATTGTCGCTGAAATTGCAGGGGTATCGATCGAAGAGGCTGAAAAATCGTTAGAAGAATATGGCTCAACGAAAGCGGCTATTCTTTCTTTACTAACAGGATTAACAGGTGAAAAGGTCCACGCTACGTTAGAAAGGTATGACGGTCACTTAAGAAAAGCAATTGAATCTGCTGTTGTGCCAAGCTAGGCTGTGAGGATATGCTAAAATGAAATGATTGAAAATTTATAAGATAAAGGTGGGCTAGTTATGAACGGTGGCCTGATCAGTCTTCAGGAATCAATCACTTCATTAAAACCTTCAGAACGAAAAGTGGCAGAATATATTATTCATTATCCGGAAGAGGTCATTAACCTCTCCATTCAAAAGCTCTCGAAACGAACAGAGGTAAGCGAAGCGACGATCATTCGCCTTGCTCGTACGCTAAACTACAAAGGATTTCAAGAACTGAAGCTTCGGATTGCAGGTGACCTTGCGACAAAGCAAACGAGTAAGTCTTATCAAGAAATTTCGATTGATGGTACAGTTGATTCGTTTATTGAAAATGTCTCAAACAACAACATTCAATCGATTAATGATACGATCTCGGTTCTTTCAAAAGAGGAAGTGGAGAAAGCGATCGCTGTCCTTAGTCAGGCGCGCAAAATTGCCCTGTTTGGCATTGGGGCATCCGGCTTAATTGCTCAGGATTTTAAGCAAAAGCTTTCTCGGATCAATCGCTGGTGTGAAGCAGGCGTTGATTATGATACGCAAGGTACGATAAGCGCGAACCTTGAGGAGCAGGATGTTGTTTTCGGTATCTCATACTCCGGTCACACGAACGACATTATTGAATCGCTTAGAATCGCAAAGGATAACGGCGCCACCGTTATAACATTAACTAAATACGGCACGAACCCGGTATCAGATCTTGCTGATATTAAGCTCTTCACAAGCTCTCTTGAGAAAAGCATTCGAAGCGGCGCGATGAGCTCGCGCATTTCTCAGCTTAACGTGATTGATATTTTATATGTTGGCATGACGAGCCGAAACTACGAGGAAAGCGTGGCGGCGCTTGAACGAACACGAAAAGCGGTGGAGGTCGCGAAAAAGCATGGTTGAATTTGACGCCTATCTCCGCGATCTTATTGTCAAAAAGGAGCTCCCTGGCGCTGTTCTTCACGTTCAACAGAAAGGGAGCACCGTTTTTCATCAGGCATACGGTGGATTTATCGATTCGAACCATCAATCCCATACCATGAAAACAACAACACGATTTGACATTGCCTCCTTAACAAAAGTAATGGCAACCCTTCCGTCGATCCTATGGCTTGTTGACAACACTTCTGTTGAACTTGATCACACGATTCAAACCTACATCCCAGAATTCGTACACCCAGAGATTACGATTCATCAGGCGCTTACCCATACGACAGGACTTCCAGCCGATCTTACACCACCCGTACAACGATATGAGAAGCGCGATATTTTTAGCGAAGTGGTGAATGCTGAAGTGATTCATGAACCAGGAAAAATCGTAAAGTATAGCGATCTTGGCATGATTTTATTAGGGGCAGTCATTGAAAAGGTGGCTGGCCTTCCGCTTTCAACTTTTACAGAGAAGGTTCTCTATAAAACGTTGGGGTTAACACAGACCAGCTTTCATCCAGATCAACCGCTGCAAGTCGCTTCAACGGAGTGGACGAAAGATCGCTATTTACAAGGAGAAGTGCATGATGAAAAAGCGCTCCATCTTGGCGGTGCAAGCGGAAGTGCTGGCCTCTTTTCTACCGCGAGTGATGTAGGGGAATTTGGCTCCTATTTTCTTTATCCAGAAACGCAAAATGTGCTATCGCAATATGTGATCAGGAAGGCTCGGAATCACGTAGCTGGAAATCGCGGGATGGGGTTTGAAGTGTGGAGCGGGAAAGGCACTACTTTATCATGGGGAAGGAGGTGGTCAGTAGGAAGCTTTGGCCACACGGGATTTACGGGAACGAGTTTATGGATTGATCCGCAGAAAGAGCTTATTGTTACGTTTTTAACAAATGTTGTTCAGTACGGTAGGAAGCACCATATGAAACACATTCGTCCTGATCTTCATTCATTGATTCACGCTTATTTTACTAACTAAACGAGGGGGAAAAGTAATGAATAGAATGAAAGCGTTTACTTTAACGGGGTTTTTAGCATTTATTTTAGTCTTATCCGCATGTAGCTCCGAAAGTGGTGGCAATTCTGGAGATTCTGAAGCTAGTGAAGACAGCGTCACGTTAACGATTGGAAGCTGGCGAACAGAAGATAAAGCAAGCTATCAAAAAATCATTGATAAATTTAATGAAGAAAACCCGGACATTAACGTTGAGTTTAAACCTTCAAAAAATACGGAGTATAACACGATTTTAAACACGGCCCTTCAAAGTGGGGAAGGACCTGATATCATTCACCTTCGTCCTTATACACCTGGGATCGAGCTTGCGGATGCAGGATACCTTGAGCCGCTTGATGATTTAGAAGGACTCGATCAATATCCAGAAGAAACGCTTGCCGCATCCAAAGGATCGGATGATAAGCAATATGGTGTACCGCTTAATATGAGCACGACACAAATGTTTTACAACAAAAAAATGTTTGAAGAAATGGGTCTGGAAGAACCACAAACGTGGGATGAGTTCATGGCGATAAATGAAAAAATAAAGAAGGAAGGTACGACACCGATCGCGCTTGGTACAAAAGAAGGCTGGCTGTTGTCGTTATCACATGGCATTATTGGGCCAGCTCATTATGGTGGCAATGAGTTCGTCGATCAGATTACAGCTGGTGAGACGGATTTTACAAGCGATGAATTTCAGAGTTCAATTGACGCGATGGATGAACTGAAACAGTTTTTCCCTGAAAATTATGAAGGACTTGGAATGGAAGATATTCGCACGATGTTCTTTACAGGTGACGCAGCGATGTTCCCGTTAGGAAGCTGGGAAATTGAAGTGCTACGTGAAATGAATCCGGAGCTTGAACTTGGTTTCTTCCCGATTCCATCTGCTGTTGGAAAAGAGCCGACGATTACAACATGGGTGGATGGGTCATATGCGATCAATGCTAGTTCAGAGCATAAAGATGCCGCAAAGAAATTTCTTCAGTTTATGACAACAGAAGAGTTTGGCACGATGTTCACAGAAGAATTTAAAATGATTAGCGCGATTCCAGGGATTGAGTCAGAGGATGAGCTTGTGAATGCGCTTGGAAAAGCAGCAGAAGAGCAGTCGACACCTTACATGATGCTTGTTCACTTTGCTGGTGGAAATCCGTCCACGAAAGCGACGATTGAAACAGAGCTACAAGGGATGTACCTTGGTGAACGCACGCCGGAGGAAGTAGCGAAAACGGTTCAGGAAAGCGCGCAGTCATGGTATGAGCCACTACAGAAATAAGGGGCGGAGAGTATGAAACCAGCTACGAATTCAAATTCAGTCGTCAAAATTAAGAAGGAGAGGAACTGGAAAAGGTGGACCATCCACCTTTTTCCTATTCCTGCTCTTCTCATCTATGGGCTATTTATTGTTTATCCACTATTTGCCGCATTAACGTACAGCTTTTTTGATTGGAAAGGAATTGTGCGCGGAGAGTTTGTCGGCTTAAAGAATTTCAAGGATCTCTTTACACTTGAGCCGTTTTCAGGACTTTTCTGGAATGCTTTTGGTCACAACATTCTTTATTTCGTGCTACAGATGGTTTTCCAAAACGGTCTTGCTTTTATTCTGGCTTATATTATTTATAAAAAGGTAAAAGGGTCGGAGTTTCTTAAAATTGCTTACTTCCTGCCACGACTGTTATCCGTTATTGTTGTCGGATTTTTATGGAAGCTGATTTTAAATCCAAACTACGGTGCTCTGAATGTCATTCTTGAAAAACTCGGTTTGGAACAGCTCCAAAAAGCGTGGCTTGGTGATCCAGATACAGCTCTTATTTCGATAATTCTCGTTAACTGCTGGTATGGCATCGGATTCGGCGTGCTTATTTTCCTTGCCGGTCTTCAATCGATTCCAAAAGAGTTGTTCGAAGCAGGCAAGCTTGATGGCGCAGACGGCCTTTCCATGATTCGTAAAATCGTTCTTCCGTTAATGGTTCCTTCATTCATGATTATGACGGTCCTGACGTTTATTCAGTCGTTCGAGGCATTCGAACTTGTTTATGCGATGCAGGGATCGCAAGGAGAACCTTATCATTCGACGGATACGCTTGCGATTTACTTTTATCGCCTTGCATTCGGCGGCTCCGCCGGGGGATCAACGACGGCAGTCGGATTAGGGTCCGCACTGGCGGTTGTGCTCTTTCTCTTTATCTCATTCTTTACCGCACTTTATATACGCTACATGCAGAAAAAACAAGTGGACATGTAAGGAGGCGATCCTATGAATCATACGATCTGGACGAGACCGTTTTACTATGTATTTGCTTTTCTTATCGCATCGATCAGTATCTATCCGATTTTATTAATGATTCTTTCGTCTTTCAAAACGAGCGCGGAGATTTTCACAAGTCCACTCTCATTGCCGAAGACGTTCAACCTTGATACGTACCGGAACTTACTTGAGATGATCCCATTTACGACGTATTTTATGAACAGTGTTTTTGTCAGCGTCATTTCTGTTCTATTGATATTAATCACTTCATCACTTGCCGCTTTCTATATTGCACGCTTCACATTCGCCTGGAATAACATGATCTTCTTTTTCTTTCTGATGGGGATGATGCTTCCGATTAAACTAGGGATCGTGCCGTTGTTTATTTTAATGAAAGATTTGAATCTATTAAACTCCCTATGGTCGCTAATTTTTATGTATGTGGCAACTGGGATACCCCTGTCGATTCTTATTTTGACAGGATTCTTTAGAACGATGCCTCGCGAGCTTGAAGAAGCGGCAAGAATCGATGGAGCTGGAAACCTGCGTATTTTATGGAATGTCGTTCTTCCCTTAATGCGTCCAGCGCTTGGAACCGTCATGATTATTCAATTCATCCAATCGTGGAACGATTTCTTTTTCCCACTTATTTTTATTACGGATGATCTGAAAAAGACGATTCCAGTTGGCATGCTTTCGCTTTTCGGTGAATACTCTGCAGACTGGGGCGCGCTTTTTGCAGGGCTAACGTTAGCCTCTTTGCCGATGATTGTGCTTTTCTTCATCGCATCGAAACAATTTATGGAAGGACTGACTCAGGGTGCCATTAAGTAAAAAAGTGTATATGGGCATAGACGGCGGTGGCACGAAGACGGTTGGTCTCATTTGTAATCAGGATGGGGTCATTCTCTCGAAAAGTGTTGCCGGATCAACGAATGTAAAATCACGTAAGGAAGAAGAAGTTCGAGCGACGATTCATCAGG